>DATHET010000340.1:0-23445 GCA_035490315.1 Planctomycetota bacterium | reverse complement strand
CTCCCGATTCGGTGACGACACGCCCCGCGATGCGCACCAGCTCCTCCGGCGCCTGCAACCGGATCACGAGGTCGCGGCGGCCGGCGCGCACCTCCGATGTGCTGCACCAGCGCATCGTCGGAGCATCGAAAGCAGCGATTTCGTATTCGCGATCGCAGAGACCGTCGAGCACGAATTTTCCTTCCGCGTTCGAGCGTGCCTTCTCGGCCCGCGGGTCGCCGCGCATCACCGCTTCGAGGTTCGCGGGGAAGGAGACTCCCTCGCGGCCCGTCTTGTACGTGATCCGACCAAAGAACGTTCCATCCGAGGGCCAGACCTCGACGCCGGCGACCGGTCTTCCGCGGCTGTCCACGACTCGGCCTTCGATCGAAAAAGGCGCTCCTCCGAGCTCGAGCCGGACCGGTTCGAGCTCCGCGAGCGCGTGCCGCTCGTCGTACTCGGGCAGGCGGTGGATGGCTGGGAGATGACCGACCTTGACCGCGCGCACCAGATCCAGATCGAACTCGGGGCCCCAGGTGCCGCTTCCTGGTGGATGCTCGAAATAGTTGATCGTGTTCGGATCGACCTCGATATCGAGCTCGAAGCTCCCATCCGCCGCGGACTGGGTCGTGCGATCGGCGAAGCCCACGTAGGCCTGATCGACCGGTTCACCGTGCTGATCGACGACGATTCCGCGCAGGAAGAGCTTCGGCTTTTCTCTCGCGCCGAGGCGCAGCAGCAGGTCGTAGCTCGACTGCGGCGGAATCGGGATCGAGGCCTTCTCGAAGCGCGGAGACACGGCGCCCACTTCACCGGTGCAATCGGGCGCGTCCTCGAATTCGAAGTGGCCGCGCTCGTCGGTCGAGGTCTTCCACGCCATCAGGAAGCTCTGGTCGATGACTGCGCCTAGCCCCGAGCGAACGCTCGCGGGCAGCACGATCTCGACTTGCGCGTCGGCGACTGGATTTCCGTCCGGATCGACGACCAGGCCGGCCAGCGGCTGGCGCGGAGCCACGGCGACGATCGGCTCGGCGGCGCTGTAGTTGCGGGCGAGACGCACGCCGAGCACCGTCACGAAGCCCGGGCTGCGCGCGACGAGCACCAGCGTCGATTTCGGGGCGTCCACCTCGAAGGATCCATCCGCCGCGCTGGTCGCGCTCGCATGCGACGCTTCGATTGGACCGCGGCTTCGCGGGGGCAGGCGATCGCTCACGAGTTCGCTGCGCTCGACGAGATCGATCCCCCCGACGGGCCGGCCTTGCAGATCGAGCACGCGGCCGCGGATCCGGCTCGCCTCGGGAGTCAACGCGATCGGAGCCTCGTCGATCGGCGCGGGTGCCGCTGCCTGAGTCGGCGCTTCGAGCGAGCGCCGCTCGCCGGATGCGAGCGCGGCGACCGCGGGCCCATCAGGCGTTTCCACGCGGCCCCCGTCCGCGATCGATGCCGCCGATGCAGCCGCGCTCGGCGTCTCCATCCGAGTCGAAACGAACGCGACTCCCCCGACGGCGCAGATCACCGCGAGGCAGACCAGGGCAACTTGGATCTTGGCATTCACGAGCTGGGCTCCGAGCGCATAGGCCGTCCACGACGGACGGCCGGTCAAGGGAATCAAGGCCAGGAGCCATGCCGAACGCTCGCCGCCGTGTTCGCGATCGAGCCGCGCGCGCAGCTTCGCGAGCCCTCGGTGCAGCTGCGTCTTGACCGTCTTCAACGGAATGCCCGATCGCGCGGCGATCTCTCGCGGATTGAGATTCTGGTAGTAGCGCTGGTAGATCACCGATCGGTAAGGCTCGTCGAGCCCTTCGACCGCGCGCAGCAGCGAGTGCTGCAAAGCGATCTGCTCCGCGAGCGCGTCGGGCTCGCCGCCCGCGATCGGTCTCGCGACGATCGCTTCACGCTGCGCTCGACGCGCCTCGGTCCGATGCTCCTCGCGCGCGAAGTTGCGCACGATTGCGGCGAGCCAGCGCCGCAGGGGCTTGCCCTCGCTCGGCGGATGCTCGAGGGCGGCAACCCAGGTGCGCTGGACGAGATCGTCGGCGCGGCTCGAGTCGCGCGTAAGCTCGCGCGCCAGGGAGCGCAGGAAACTCGCGTGCGAAAGCAGTGACTCGAAGCTCGTTGAAGAAGGCGGGGACATGACTCTGCCGTTCCAGATGGCGCCCGGGGCAGATCGACTTCATCTTCGCCGAGAAAAGTCTCGGGCGGCAGGCCAACACGGGCGATCCGCGCGGATTCGGGCCGGCGAGCGAAGGACCGGAGCGCCGCGGCGGACCTTCGCACGGAAACGTCAGTGTCGCTGAGGCGGCATTCTCTGTAGCTTCTCCGCCCCCACCGGCGCGACGCGCCCTCGCACCACGCGCTTTTCGATGCCCCACCGCCCCGCCGACCTGCTCGCCCGATGCCGCAAGGCGGTCACGGGGCGTCTCAGTCAGCTGCCTGGGCGATGGCGAGTGCCCATCTGGGGTCCGCGACCCTTGATGACGCTGAAGTACGCGGTGTGGAGCTTCCTCAGCGGCACGCTCGGCATCCTGGCGATCTACTGGGTCACGGTCCTCGTTGGCGAGCCTTTGTTGATCGGTTCGTTCGGAGCTTCGGCCGTGCTGCTCTTCGGCGCCAACGAGTCGCCCCTGGCGCAACCGCGCAATCTGGTCGGCGGCCATGTGCTGTCCTCGATCGTCGCCGTCCTCGTGGTTGCCGCCTGGGGCTCGACGCCGCTGACCACGGCTCTCGCCGTGGGCCTCGCGCTGTTGGTCATGAACGTCACGCACACGACCCACCCTCCCGGCGGCGCGACGGCCCTGATCGGCGTGCAGGCAGGCGCGACCCCGTACTTCATCCTCGTCCCGGTCCTTGCCGGCGCCTTGATCCTGCTCGTCACCGCGCTGTTCACGAACAACGTCGTCTACCATCGCAAGTATCCGAACCACTGGCTTTGAGCGCGGGGTGGAGAACCAAACATGCCGCGTCGTCATGCTGAACGACATCCAGGATTCCTATTCTCTACGGACTCAACCGCGAGAGTCGCAAGAACCCACGCTGAAAAGTCGAGTGTCTGAAGGTCAGCCGCCAACGGAACTGATGGTCACGATTCGGGCACATCGGGGCCGTCCCCCGCAAGTCACAGTGATAATCTGAGTCCGTCATGGAAGACGGCGAGTTCTCCGACGAGTTCTGCGGTTTCCTCAAGGCATCCATCCCGGGGGTGGACGTTGCGGACCTGCTTCTCCTGCTCTATCGCCGCCGCGAACACGCGTTCACTCCCGAGGAAGCCGTCGCCACGCTCGGGCCTGGAGTGACCGTCGCCGACGCCGGCCGGTACCTTGAATCGTTCGCCGCTTCCAACCTGGCCGAAGCCGCGCAAGGCCGCTACCGGTTTCGTGACTCCGCGCAGTCGCCGATGGTGGAGACGCTCGCGCAGGCTTTTTCCCGTCGCCCTGTGACGCTGGTGCGCATCATCTACGCGCTGCGCGACAGCAAGATCCAGACGTTCGCCGATGCCTTCAAGCTAAGGAAGACATAAGCATGGCCGCGCTTTCCATCGTCTCCGCCTGGCTCGCACTGCTCACGAGCCTCGCCTGCATGGTGCTGCTATTTCGCGGCTATGCCGCAAGCCGCGTGCGGCTGCTGTTATGGAGCGCCCTGTGCTTCGTGTTCTTGACGGCCAACAATTTCTTCCTCGTAGTGGACCTCGCGAATCCCGAAATCGATTTTCGGCCTTACCGACTGGTCTCCGCCCTGCTAGGCGTGAGCTTCCTGCTCTACGGATTCATCAGGGAGGCCGAATGATCGAGTTCCTTTCTGGCGCCGTCGCCATGGGCTACTTCATCGCGGCGCTGTTCTTCATCCGCTTCTGGAAGAAGAGTCACGATCGGCTGTTCCTTGCCTTCGCGGTGGCGTTCGGGCTGTTCGCGCTCAACCAGTGCCTCGCGATCTGGATCGGAGCGACCGACGAGAGGATCGGCTACACGTACATGCTGCGCGTGCTCGGATTCCTGCTCATCATCGCGGCGATCGTTGACAAGAATCTGTCGTCCGAACCCGGCCGGAGGCAGTAGGGCAACACTGCGGGTTTGCCGTTTGCGGCCTCAATCAGAGCTCGCGTGAGCCCGACACCTCACTCCGCCCCATACGCCTTGGGCAGATAGTTGGGCAGGAGATCGGGCACGTGACTGTCCTCGAACTGCTTGGCCAGCAACGCAAACCCAAGCAGCAACCCAAGTAGATTCAGGATCAGTTTCCACTCACCCTCATGGTGGTGGCCAGCGGCCGAAGTAAACCCGTGAACAGGTGCGCCCACAGATCGAAATCCGTGAAGACGAATCGGAACACGAGGATTGCAGCGAGTCCACACAAGGCGACCTTGAGCGTGTGGTGATGAAAAAGCGCCACACCCAGCAGGGTTGCCGCGAACAGGATGAACTCGACGCGGATGCCGACCAGTTCGGGGATCGATCCGGCGTCCGAGAGTATCGCAAGGTGCTCTCTGCTGGACAGGTGGATCGCCGCGCATTGAAGTAACTTCATGGCTAAGACTTGCTACTCCACCGGCACGCGAGACTCAAGCCGAACTGGATTCAACGAGGATTGGCTACCACATTGCACTTGCCAGGCTCGAAGTTGTCCCAAGCACGACTGACTCGACGAGCAAGACCGCAATCTACGCGATCGAGTCGCCTCGATCGGTCACGCTCGCGCGGACGGAGAGGAACCGGTGAGTTTGCTCCTGGACGACGAAGAGATTGGAAATGTTCGCATCCGCTAGCCTCTCCGCGGGCTTGAGGGGGTCGAGACGACCATGGACCGCGCCGATTTCACCAGCGAGGTATTGACCCAGCATTCGGGATTTCTGCGGGCGCTCGCCCAGGGGATCCTTAAGGATGAGCAGCTCGCCGAAGACGCGGTTCAGGATGCGCTCGTCGCCTCTCTCGAGAGTCCGCGCGAGGCCACTCCGAATCTGGTCGCCTGGCTCTTGACCGTGACGCGTCACGCCGCGATCCGGATACGCCGCGGAGCGAGCCGACGCTCGGATCGCGAAGCAGCCGTTGCGCGGCGGGAGTCGCAGACCTCTTCCATCGAGGACGTGGAGCGCGCCGAGATGCTCTCGCGCATCACGTCCGCCGTGGTCGCCCTTCCCGATCCCTATCGATCGGTGCTGCTCGCGCGCTACTACCAGGGACTGTCGCCCGCCGCGATTGCGGACCGCGAGCGAATTCCCCTGACCACCGTCAAGAGTCGCCTGGCGCGGGCCCATGCCCTGATCCGCGAGCGCCTCGATCGTGCTTCGGGAGGAGATCGGACGCAGTGGCAATCCGGATTGCTCATCTTGCTCGGACGCACCTCGACATCTCCTCCAGTCGTCGCGTCCTATTCGTTCCTCCTCCCGCTGCTCGCCATGAAAACCAAACTCGGTCTCGCTCTTTTGATCGTGGCCCTGCTGGCCCTTGGCTTTCTGGAATTTCGCGCGGACAGGGGTTCTGACAGCGTCGCGAACGCGTCTTCCCTCGACCTCGGTGGAGCCTCCGCTGGAGAGCCTCGTCCAGCCGAAGGCGCGGCAGCTGGCGCAGCCCGCGTCGCAGCCGTCGATAGCCCGATGGTCGCGGCGGCGCCGAGCATCGATCACGAGCAGGAACTTCGCATCCTTGTCGTCGCGACGGATGGAACCCCGATCGCGGATGCGACGGTGGTCATCGTGCACCCGGGCGCGCGGCAGCTGCCGGGATTGCTCGAGGACGACGCGCAGCTCGATCAGCAAGTCGCGCAAGGGCGCTCCGATTCGAACGGGCAGTGCAGCTTCCAACTCGAGACGCGCCGGCATTACGACGTCACGGCAAGCGCGCCAGGCTTCGCGCGCGCCTGTTCGCGAAGCCGCTACCCGGGCCTCGAGCTGCGCATGGTGCTTCCACGAGCCGCTACGCTGGTCGGCAGCGTGACCAGCGCCGCCGACGGATCTCCCGTCGCCGGTGCGCGGGTGCAGGCGCGGCTCGGCGTTCTCGGCAGTCTCGGCGATGACGGATTCGAGACGCAGACTGATGCTCGCGGCCATTTCGAGCTCGGCGATCTGCCCGCGGACGCCGGCGAGCTGCTCGTCTACGCACGCGGGTTTCCGCTCCGCAGCCACCGTGTTGGCGTGCTGCGCGCAGGGGAGCGACGCGAAATGCAGATCGCGCTGGTGCCCGGAGCGCTCGTGCGCGGCCAGGTCACCGACGGATCGACGAAGCTCCCGATCGCCGGCGCAACCGTGCAGATCTCGAGCACGCACGACGTGAACCGCGCAACGACCGACGACCAGGGTCGCTACAGCCTGCACGGCGCGATTCGTGGCGAAACTACCCGGCTGACCGCCAAGGCACCCGGCTACGGCGATTTTCAGGTGAGCGCAACTCCCGGCGCTGACGGCGAAGTCACGCGCGACATTTTCCTGCTGCCGGGCCGGCGTGCGAAGGGCCGCGTCGTGAACTCGAGTGGCGCGCCGATCGCGAATGCGGACATCGTCGTCAGCGCGGACGCGCAGCCCGGGGACACGTACCAGTTCGAGCAGCGGCGTGCGCAAACCGATGGCCTGGGTCGCTTCGAATTCTCAGGCCTGCGCGTCGATCTGCGCCACACCTTACTCGTCCACGTCGACGGACTCGCGAGCGCAGTGCGCGACTTCCCCGAGCGGGAATCGGACGCCATGGAGCTCGAGCTCGAGGACATCGTCCTGGCGCCGCCGGCGATGATCGCGGGACACGTCCTCGATCGAGCCGGCAAGCCCGTGTCCGGACGCTGGGTGCTGCTCGACGGCGAACCCAGCGACCGGGACGCGTGGAAGCCAGCCGCGGAGGGTGGCGTGGGATACAAGGACAGCGAAGGGTTTGGATTCGGACGGATCCAGGCCCGCATCGACGAACGCGGCCGCTACTGCTTCGGCGAGCTTCCCGGCGGAAGCTATCGCTTGTGGGCTGGAGAAAAAGGTTTTGCCCACGGCGCGGAGCTCCGCCTGGACCTGCAGGACGGCGAACAGTTGCTCGACGTCGATCTGACGCTCGATACCGAGCCATCGATTCGCGGTGTGATCGTCGATTCGCTAGGCCAGCCGGTCGAAAGCGCGAGTGTCCATGCCTGGGCGCCGGACCCGGCGAAGACGGGCTACACGAGCGTCACCTACGCGCTCGCAGCGCTCGACGGCAGCTTCGAGCTCTGCGGTCTGGAGCCCGGCAGCTACAACTTGCAATGCACGGAGGGATTCCACGCGGACTACGGTCACGAGACCCTTGCCCCGCTCACGCTGCGCAGCATCGCCGCGGGGACCCAAGGCGTGCGGATCAGCCTGCAGCGCGCGGTCGCGACCAGCTTGCGCGCGGTCGGCCCCGAGGGGCAGCCCCTGCAGGGCGCGAGCGTGCTGCGCCGATCCGAGCTGTTCGAGGATGGTTGGGATGTCCTGGGATCGACGGATGTCGATGGACGCTTCCAGTTGTCGCTCGCGGAAGGAAGCACATCGAGTCTTCGCCTCGCGCCGCCCTTCGGTTCCCGCGTCGGATATGTGCCGGTGCTCGACGCGCAGGGGAAGCTCGATCCGAGTTACGAAATCGACGTCGAGGACTTGCGCGCGGCCAGCACGGACCGCGTCGTGCGCTTCGAGAGGCTGCCTTAGCTCGGCACTGCCACCGCTCGCCAGCTGGCGGGCTGCTACCGGCACCGCGCAGGATACATACGCGCTTCGCGATCCAGCTCGGGGCCGACCCATTGCTTCACGCCGACGCTTTCGTCGATCCATCTCGCGATCCTCTCGATCTCCACGTGGAAGCGCGCATCTCGAGCTTCGAGCCCTCGCGAATCGCCGTCCCATCGATGATCGAAACTGCGCTGCCGCGCTCCGACTTTCAGCGTGATGATTTCCGAGGGAATGTCGGTGATGAACCAGGCGTCGTCGTGGGTCATCTCCAGGAAATTCAGGCTGTCCAGTCGACTCAACAGCTCGTCCAGGATCGCGGGATCGAATTGGAAGGGAATCTCGCCTCGGTGCGTCACGAATCGATCACCCCGGTAGGTCCCGTGCCCGTCGCCGCGCAGGCTGAGCTTGTAGCTCGGGCACATGCCGTAGCACGGCGTGCGCACGAGCGTGATCTCCACGGCGGAGATGTCGGGAACACCGCTGATCTCGGGAATTCCGAGATGGGGATAGCGCGATGCGGCCGGCGCGAGCGGCTGCGCGGCGGACGAGGTCTCGCGCGGCGCATCCACGGCGGCAGGCGCGGACGCGCAGGCTGCGCAGAGGATCTGCAAGAGGCTCGAAATCCAGGTCTTCATGTCCTGCTGGAGGCTACTCGATGCATGGATCTGCGCGGCGTCCGTCAATCCGCCTGCACGCTTCACTCCGATCGCCGAACCTCGCTAGAGTGCCGCGATGGAGCTCGGCACAGGCGGACAGGAATCGCGCGGCGGAATCGGGCGCGAGTTGCTGTCGGCCGCGATCGGCTGGGGCGTGAGCGGAGCCTGCGCGGGAGTCCTGATCGGTTCGGCCGCCATCCGCATGAACAGCTCGCTCGAGGGGCCGGGCCAGGCGGCGCCCTTTCTTGGACTCTTGATTGCGGCATACGCATTGTCATTCGCAGTCTCTGGGATTGCCGTCGAGCTCGCGAGCCGCATGTGGAAGCGCTCTCCGGCAGGAATCCGGGCGAACCTCGCCCTCGAGCTCGCGACCCGCAGATGGAGTCGCCCTCCGGCAGGTATCCAGACGCACCTGCTCGTCTCGACCCTGGGCTTTTTCGGATTTATGGGCGCGAGCCTCGCGCTGGGAGCCATCCCCTGGCTTCGCGATCAGCTGGTGCTCAGCCTCGGCATTTACCTCGTCCTCGGACTGTTCATCGCGATCACCTGCCGTCAGTGGCCAGGGCCCTTTCCGTGGAAGCTGCTTCCGGTTGCTGCTGTCATCACGATCCTTGCAATCGCAGGCTTCGGATTTCTTGCGGTGGGCACGAGCTCGGCGCCCGAACTCGCCACGGCAAAAAGCGCGGGTCCCCCGCTCGAGCTGGCGCGCTCGACCAGCGGAGAATTGCCGCGCGTCATGCTGATCGGCGTCGACGGAGCCGAGTGGGCGCGACTGAAGCCCCTGATGGCCGCCGGCCGTCTGCCCAATTTCGCTCGCCTGTGCACAGACGCCTACACCGCACCGCTGCAGACGACGATGCCGACGCTGTCGCCGGTCATCTGGACCACGATCGTCACCGGCGTGCGCGAAGACGTGCACGGCGTGCTCGATTTCACCTCCGTCTGGCTGCCGGGGATGGAGCGCGGCATCCAGTGCACCTACGCGAAGTACGGCGGCGACCCGAAGCTGCCGACCCACGTCGGCCTGGTCGAAGTGATCAAGACGCTGGTGAATCATCGCTGGATCGACGAGACGCCGATCGATGCGCTGCAACGCCGGCAGAAGGCCTTGTGGAACATCCTCTCCGAGCACGGCGTGAAGTCGGCCTTCGTGCGCTGGTGGGCAACCTGGCCGGCGGAGAAGTTCGACGGTTGGATGCTCTCCGACAATGACCCGCTGACACAGGTTTTTGCGGCGGAGCAGGCGGGGTTGACCCATGTCGCGGCATCTCAGGACAACGTGACCTGGCCTGCGCAGCTGACCGAGGATCTATTGCCGCTGATCAAGCAGGACGGCGAGCTCGTCTCCGCGAAAAAGGGACAGATCGCCAGCCTGCTCGACGATCCGATCTTCGCCGACTTGAAAGAGACGGAGACCGACGAGCTGCGAGCCAACCCGTTGAAGCTCAAGACTTTCGAGCTGATCGTCCGCGGCGATCGCTTCGCCACGCGCACGGCCGTGAAATTGTGGAACGAGCAGAAGCCCCCGATGCTCGGCGTCTACCTGCGCGCCGTGGACAACATCAGCCACCGCTTCGGTCAGCGAACCGGAGTCGTCGACCACACCTACGAGTTCATGGACGCGCGCCTTGGCGAGCTGCTCGCGGCAGGCGGCCCCGACACGACCTACGTGCTCGTCTCCGACCACGGATGGTGCTACGAGCCCGGCCCGAACTTCGGCCACCACGACGCGCCGCCGGGAGTCGTCATCATCCAGGGCCCGAACATCCAGCCGACGAACGCCGACCTCTCGCCGAGCGTGCTCGACATCACGCCGACGATCCTGGCGATGTTCGGGCTACCGCCTTCGACCGAGATGACGGGCAAGCCTCTGCTCGAAGTTTTCGTCCCGGGCTCGGCGGCCGCCGTTGTGCGCGAGCGCATCGCGGATTACGGCGCCTATCGTCCGGTGTGGCCGCCGATCAGCCACGGCTCGGACGCGGGCAAGCAGCAGTCGGTCGATCTGTTGCGCGCACTCGGTTACCTCTAGCAGGGAGTTTTCTCGCATGGCTCGCAAGCCTTTGCTTCTTGGAGTCCTGCTCCTCGCTCTTGCAGTGTCGGTGTGGTGGATTGCCCGAGATGGTTCGAGCGCGGGAGAAGTCGGAGTCGCGCAGGATCGCAGTCAAGCCAAGGCGGACAGCGCTGCCGTTCCTGGAGTAGTTCCTCCCCAAGCGACGCCGCCGGATGCACGCTCGGTGACTCCGCTCGAGGCCGAAGCAGCGCCGGCGAAGCTCCCCGCGATGACCCCGAGCGGGTACTTCGTCCGCGGCAAGATCGTCGACGCGCGTCGATTCGCAGCCGCGGGCGCCGAGGTCAGCCTGGTGCGCGCCGACGGTAGCGTGATCAGCGTGCACTCCGACGAGCACGGCGCCTTCGAGATCGCCATCCCCGAGCGCTCCGAGAAATACGAGACCGCGTCTCTCTGGGCGACACGCGCGGAGGACACCGCGGTGCGGTCGATCCAATTGGCCGGGAGCAAGCCATCGGCGATGAGCGGCATGCTCTTCCGCCCCCAGGCATTGGGCGATGTCGATGCCGGCACGCTCGCCCTGCGAGGCGGCTCGAGGATGCAGATCAGCGTCGTCGAATCGGGTCAGCCCGTCGCCGACGCCGAGGTTCGTCTCTGGTTGGGCGCCGAACCGACCGTGCTCTGGCGCGCGACGAGTGGCGCATCCGGGGTTGTGACCACTCCTGCGCTGCCTGCTGGCGGCACCAACGTGCAGGGTGTTCACGGCGCTTCCAGTGCCCAGGCTCGCGTGTACCTGCCGGAAGAGGTGAATCTGCGCCTCGAGCTTAGGCCGAGTTTCGAGGGAGCGATCACGCTGGTCGAAAAACAGACCGGAGCAGCGATCTCCGGGGCGACGATCGAGATCACGGAGATGGTGCGCGCTCCGTCGTCCCCAGACAATTCCAGGGGAATGGGACTCGGGGACTACATCACGTCCCGCGCGGTCAAGGACGGGAAGAAAACGACGGACGCCGAAGGGATCGCGCGGTTCTCCAATCTATGCCCGGATGTCGAGTACCAGGTGAGCGCGAAGCCTACAGGATTCTCGAGCTATCCACCGCAAGGCTCGGGCGGCGATCGGCTCAAATCCCTCCGGCCAGCGTTGCGACTGGAGCTGGAGCCTTTGCGTTTGCGCCCCGTGCGCTGGCCGATCGAGGTTGGCGAGATTCCTGCGCCCACCGAGGGCTCCCGTGTCACGCTGCTCCCCGCACCCGGGAATTCGCGCGAGCGCTTCGGCGAACAGGACGCGAGCGTCGAGGCCACCGTGCAGGGTGCGAACGTGTTCGCGGAAGGTGTCGAGGGAGGCAAGCTCATGCTCGGCACGGCGGCCGACGGCGCCATCGCCTCGTTCTGGGTCGACAGCGAGGCCGATGTCGGTCGCGCCGTTTCGTTCCGCCGGCCGCGCACGATCGAAGTCCTGGTGCGCGACAACGCGGGAGTCCCCGTGGCAGGCGCGAGTGCGGCGGCGCGGAACCAGGG
Organism: Planctomycetota bacterium; assembly: GCA_035490315.1. Lineage (GTDB taxonomy): Bacteria > Planctomycetota > UBA1135 > UBA1135 > JADJQU01. Next base: position 11,633 of record DATHET010000340.1, on the reverse strand, counting down.
CAACAATCCGCTCGGGAAGTCGGCGCAGACCGATGCCGAAGGACTCGCAAAGCTGACCGGCCTCTACGGCGAGCTTGCCGAGGTCTATGTCTTGCCCCCCAACGCAGGGCCGATGGAGCTGCGCGCGGGAACCGTGAACCTGAAGACCGGCGACGGCCGCGTCGAGCTCACGCTTCCGACCATCTCGATCGCGAAGATGCGCGCTCGCTTGGAGGTGCGCATCGACGGCGTCGCGCAGCTTCCGCCCGAGTATCAACTGAGCGGTGCCGGCGTGCTCGAGGAGCGGCCCGAGACCGGCGAGCTCGTCCTGTGGATCGCCATTCCCGACAAGGGCGACGAGGTCGGCGTGTCGATATCCTCGGCCGGATTCCGGCCTGGGAAGGCGAAGCTGCCGATCGTGCGCGACGGGAGCGAGCCGCGCGCAGTCATGAACCTCGTGCACAGCGCCACGCTCACGGTGCACGTGACCATGCCGCGCACCAAGGACGCAGTCGAGATCAAGATCCAGGCCTGGGACGCCTTCAAGCAGGCCTGGGGTCCGGCACCGGGCTATTACAATGGTCTGCACACGCCAAACGGGCCCGATGGCGCATTTCGATTCTTTCAACTCCTACCGGGCCGCTATCAAGTTGCCGACGACCAAAGCAAGGTCGAATCGGAGCCGGTCGAGATTGCCGAGGGACAACGCGAGGCGCAGGTGGCGCTCGATCTGGACGGGCTCGAATGGGTGACCGGCCGCATCGAGGTTCTCGACGCGTCGGAATTGACGCGTGCTCGCGTGCTCAATTCGACGGCGAGGCTCAGCCTGAACGCTGCCTGGCTCCCGGCCATGAGCCCCCCCGAAGGCGTGTATGTCTCGCCGGATGGAAGCTTCAAGATGCGCGTGAAGCGCGGCGTCCCGATGAACCTGCGCGCCTGGCACCCTTGGCTCGCGCCCGCGGAGCCGGGCGGGTCGATCGCGCTCGACGGCGGCCGCGATGGAGTCGTGCTGAAGCTGGTCGAAGGCAACCAGGTGCGCATCGCCGCGCCGCAACTGGTGGAGTTGCCCCGATTCAAGGCCGCGCGCGTCGCGGTCTACGCTGGAGCGGCGGCGGGCGAGCCTCAAACCTGGGTGCATGCGCCACTGATCGACGGCGTGCTCCGATTCACGGGCGTGCCCACGGGCCGCGCGACGCTGTGGATCGATCCGGGCCGCGAATATGCGCCGCTCGTGTTGACGGACGTGTCGATCGCTCCCGGCATCACGGACCTGGGACCTGTCAGCTTCTCGCGCGGGTCTTCGTTCAAGGTCAAGCTGACTGTGAAAGAGGGCGAAGCCGCTCCGCGGATCTACATCTTTGCCCGCCGCGAAACCGCCCCCGCCCTCAACCGTGAGCTCAACTCCAACGGAAGCGCGGAAGTCATCCTGAGCGGCCTCGAGGCCGGCGAGTACAGCGTCTCCTACAACTCGATCATGGGGCAGAAGGCCGCCGAGAAGCGCCTGATGCAGTTCGACGGCAAGACCGATGTCGAGGTGGCTCTCGATCTACGCTGAAAGCGTCCATCGCCCCGGGATCTCTGACCGCGGCCCAGTAGTTGCTTCTCAGGGGTCGCCGGAACGAATCAGCGGAGTTTGCAGCGCGAAACCGGTCTGCCGTCGCAGCCGGATCGCAGCTGCATCCAGTCCCTTCCCCGGATGCCATGTTGAGAACAGTCGTCATCATCCTCCTGATCCTCATGATCCTGGGCGCTTTGCCTACCTGGCCGTACAGCCATGGATGGGGTTACTACCCGAGCGGCGGGTTCGTCATCCTGCTGGTCGTGATCATCCTTCTCCTCTCGCCGCGCAAGCAACTTTGAAGGCTTGAGCGGAGGCGCTGGTAGAAAGGCGGAAACTACCACGGCGCCTGAAGGCTCAGGGCTGACGACCGAGGCGCTCCTCAGTTGTCAGCCCCAGAGAATTCCAGCCGACGCGTCAGTCCGCTATCGACCGGTCCGCCATCCCTACGGACAGACGGTGTATTCGAGCCCGTCGGAAAGGGTCGAATTGTTGGGAGCCGCGAAGCCGGGATCGCTTCCCCAGAATTGCGTGTCGACGACCGTTCCGGCGGTCGCCAGATAAGCAGCAGGATGGCCCCCGAGCCCACCGATCGCGAAGGCGTTCATGTCGAAGGAGTAGACGCCGGTGCAGTCGCTCACCGGCAAGGGCGTGCCGCCTGAATTGAGCGCAACCGAGCGCTTGATCGGAGTGTTGACGCAGCGCATGCCGCCTTGGAACGGGACCGCGGCGCGGCCGCCATTCGTGTAGATCAGCAAGCCGGCCTTCTGGTTGCGCACGTTCGAGCCTTTCAGCAGGAATCCGGAGCTGGCGCTCGCGCTGGCCGCGCCCGTGGAGCTGATCGCGGGCATACACCCCAGCGAGTTCGCCTTCGCGGTGCAGTACGTCACCGGCGTCTGGCAGCTCTGACCCGAATTGGTGCGGAAGGCGTAGTCGAAGGTCGGGAAGGGGCCGTAACCGGAGTTCGCGTAGACCTCACCGAAGGGATATGGATCGTTGACGTCACCCTCGATGGCCAGAGTCGTGTTCCCGTCGAACACGAGGAAGTAGGTCGTCCCCGGGGTGATGCTGACCGAAGGCCAGGTCACGTCACACCAGGTGCCCTGCGTCCCCATGGTGGAGGCTTGAGTCAGCATGGTTCCACCGGCGTGGGGTAGTCCCGTCCAAAGCGCGATCCGGACCGTGTCCGTCGAGCCCCAGTTCGGTGTGAGCAGGATGCCGGCGCCACAGATGCTGCCGATCTGGTGCTGGAAGGACTGCGCGAGATCGAGTTGGTAGAACCCGGCCATCGCACCGGTCGTGTTCGGCACGTTCTGGTGGAGGTTGCACTGCGCCGACGCGCTGGATGCAAAGCCCGCGATCAAAAGTGCGCTCACGAAGCTGAGGACTGCTGTGCGTGCCTTCATGTCTTGCTCTTTGGGACGGGAGAAGAGTCAGGGACCTGAGACAATTGTGCACGACTTTCCGGAAAGCGAGCCCGCTCAAGCTCGGGATTTACAGGACTCCTGGTGAGGAATTCCGCCGGCGTGATGAGATCCCCGCGATGACCGAGCGCACCGTCGAGGATCTTTACGATCGATTCCGCCGCCTCGGGGACATGGCCGCGCTCGGAACCGTGTTCGACGAGCTCGCGCCCCAGCTCCAGCGGATCGCCCGCCACCTCGCCCATGACCGGGCCGAGGCGGACGACCTGGTCCAGGGCACTTTCCTCGCGGCGATCCAGAGACGCGATGCCTTCGATCCGACGCGCAAGCTCGCCCCCTGGCTGACCGGCATCCTGCTCAAGCAGGCCAGCCTCGCGCGGCGAGCTCGCGGACGAGCCGTCGATCCGGTTCGCCTCGATCCGCGCGCGAGCGAGAGTCCGGCCGACACGGTCGGGGCGCGCGAGCTTTCCGACGCTCTGGCGGTCGCGCTTGGGAAGCTGAGCGAGACCGATCGCGAGGTGCTGATTCCGTTGTTGCTGGATGGACGCCGCGCGGTCGAGATCGCGCGCGAGCTCGGGCGGCGGCCGGATACGGTGCACATGAGCATCCAGCGCGGTCTCAGGCGACTGCGCAGGCTGCTTCCGGCGAGTCTCGCTTTCGCGGGGCTGCTCGGGACCGCGCGTGCGCGAGGTCTCGGCGCGGTGCGGGAGATCGTCATGGGCCAGGCGCGCGTGCAGCTTGGAATCGCGGGCGGAAGCGGAGGCGCTGCGCTTGCAGCCTCGACAGGAGTTGCGATGGTGACGAAGCAGGCTGCGGCGGCGGTGGCGGTGATCGTGGTCTGCGTCGGGTTGGCGGGTTATCTGCTCAGCACGGGCGGTCTTGGGGGGGAGTCGACTGCTGCGAAGACCGACGTGGCGGTGATCGAGACGCCGGCGGTCGATCGGGCAGCGGACGAGCCTGCCGTGGCGGCGGCGGAGCGCTCGGAGGGATCGTCTCAGCGGCTCGCGGCTCCTTCCAGCGCGCCGCAAGGGCCCGCGCGGTTCGAGCTCGAGCTGCTGCGCGGCGATCGACATCCGGCGGCCGCGGCGCTGGTCGCGTTCGTCGATGCGGCGGGAGTCTTGAAGAGCGCGACGGCGGACGAACATGGAGTGTGCGCGTTCACGGCCGGCCGAGGCGGGGCGGAGGTGTATGTCCGCGACGAGGCGAGTCTCCCCTACCACGCGCGGATCGAAGTCGCGGGCGAGGCGCGGCAGACGCTGGAATTGCCGCTCGGATCGGAGTTGTCGGGACGGCTCGTCATGGTCAGCGGCGAGCCGCCACCTTCGGTGGAAGTCCAGCTCTCGAGCGACAGCGCTCCGGAGGGATTCGCGAGCGCTGATCTCGCCATTTTTAAGGCACTGGAGCTGATCCGCTACGAAAGCAAGGACATCAAGGCTCGCGCACGACCGGCCGCGGATGGATCGTTCCTTTTCCGCGGATTGCCGGAGCGATGGAGCGGAGCGTTGATCCTGCCGACGGAGCTCGTCTTCGTCGTCGACGGCAAGCCGACGCGCTCGAGCCAGCAGGTATTCGCCTCGGCCGCCCGCGGGCTCGAGCTGCCGATCGCATATCGAGAGCGCATCATCGGAAGGCTCCTGGACGTCACGACGCGCCAGCCGATTGCGAATGCTGAATTCAATTGCTCGATCCAGTGGTCCGATGGGGGCAGCATGGTGGCCGCTCTGAGAACCGGTGCGGACGGCAGATTCACGTATGCGCTCGACGGCGATACGGATGCTGTCGGGATCGCGTTCGGCACCTTCAGCATTCGCGGTGGAGCCCGCGCAACCGCGTTGAGGGAACCGAAGTGGGAGGGCCCTTGCGAGCCCTTCGATGCAGGAGATGTCGAGTGTTCGTTCCCGCCGGCGCGTCCGATCGAATTCCACGCAGTCGATTCCCAAGGACGCTCCGTACCGGGAGCGCGCGCCGGAATCAGGGACCTCGGGACGGCGGTCGCGGATACCGAGGGAGTCGGCCGCTTCTCGTTCGTGCCCTTCGACGCAGAGCAGATGCGAGTCGTTGCAGCAGGTCATCGGATCGCGACCATCCCGCTCGACAAGGACACGCATTCGCCGCTCGTCGTCGTCCTTGCGCCTGCGAATCGATTGACCCTCGCACTCCCGCCGGAAGCCGTAGGGCGGAAGGATCTGCACGCGTGCCTGGTCAGCAGAGCCTTGCTGTTCGGCGGCAAGACGCGCATGTACGACTCGAACCTGCACGGAGACGTCGTCGGTCAGTGCTGGACTGCGGACGGTGACCAAGGCACGAAGGAGCGCTCCGTGCGATTCGCGTTCAGCGAGGATGGGCGCATCGAAGTCGAGGACGTCCTGAGCGATGTGCCCTTCCGCGTGCAGCTGCGCGGCTCGGCTGGGCAGATCCGCTCAACGGTTTCGGATCTGATCTGTGAAATCGCGATCGACTCGCTGGGGCCAGTGGAGCAACGTCGGATCGACTTGGCCATCGATCCCGCGATCGCAAATTCGCTGCGAGTCCTGCGCGGTCATGTCATCGACGAGCAAGGTCAATCGATTCAGGGTGCCGGCGTTTCCCATTGCTTCGCCTGCAACATGAGCTTCATGCACAGCGACTTCGAAGGAAACTTTCACGTCGACCTGGTCGATGAGTCGCCGACCGACCTCGAAGTGTCGAAGCGCGGCTACGTGCCCTTCCGTGTCCGAGGTTTTGTCCCGGGCTCCGACAACACACTCGAAGCGCGACTCGTGCGCGGTCATGACCTGCGCATCGACCTCGTCGATGAACACGACCGCCCAATCGAAGCCGCGAAGCTGAAGGCCGAAATCGACGGATTCGGGCCTGCCTCGAAGATCGAAAAGGGCGCGAGCGGAGTCTTCACACTCTGCGATATGCCACCTGGACTGGTGCGGATCACCATCGAGGTTGCAGGCAAAACCTATGTCCGATTGCAGGATGCCCTGGCGGGCGCCGCGCGGATCCTTCTGCCCGAGCATGGTCGGCTCGAGATCACCTTGGATTTTCCACAGACGGCCGATGGCTCGGAATACTACCGACTCGTCCTGAGTGCCCTGACGCCCGAGGGTGCCTCACAGACCGCCTCGACGCCGTGGCCCTATCGTGTGAAGCAGCACGTCATCGAGAGCGTCCTCCCCGGCGAATACACGCTCTGCCTCGAAGCCGGCACGCTCAACAGTGACAGGACGGATTACATCTACGCGCCGCTGCATCCCGCGGTGCACCTCACGATCACCGGCGGCCGCACGATCAAGGTCGAGCTCCCGCCGAGCGACGCCCGTTGATCCCCGGCGTCGCGAGCGCGCCGCTGCGGCGCGTGTAATAAATGGTGGTGGAATACCGGGTACCGCTCGCAGCCTCTCGCAACCTGGTCGGGAGCATGGGCTAGAGCCCTGTTGGCTCGCCGCGAGCCTTTCTATGCCGCGGGCGTAGACATTCGCGGGGTCTCAGGAGAGAGTCACTGTTCACTACCATGCGAATGCATTCCATCGATCGCGCGCGCGGCTCTTTGCTGGCGCTCCTCTTCTGCTGCAATCTGCCGCTCATCGCGCAGGACGGCGGCACGCCGAAGCCCCCCGAGCCCGCGAAACCCGCGCAGACGCCCGAGCCGCCGGCTCAACGGCCGCCGCGGACTGGCGGGGCGCCGCCCTCGGAAGATTCCTTCCGCTATGGATCGCCGCCCAGCCTCGCCAAGGGAACGACTCAGGAGCAGATGTGGCCTGCCGCGACCGCGGAGGGCTGGGCCAAGCCCTGCTTGATCCCCTGGCAGCGCAACTTCGAGGACGCCCTCGCCGTCTCGAAGGCGACCGGCGCGCCGATCCTTGTCTGCGTCAACATGGACGGCGAGATCGCCAGCGAGCACTTCGCCGGCGTGCGCTACCGCGATCCCGCGACGGCCAAGGCGCTCGAGCGCTACGTGTGCGTGATCGCCTCCGTGTACCGCCACACGGCGCGCGATTACGACGAGCAGGGACACCGCGTGGTCTGCCCGCGCTTCGGCACCGTGACCTGCAGCGAGCACATCGCCTGCGAGGTCGAGCTCTACGGGAAATACTTCGAAGGCAAGCGCATCTCGCCGCGCCACATCATGCTCGACTTCGACGGGAAGAAGAGCTACGACGTCTATTACTCGTGGGATACGGCCACGGTGTTCACGGCCTTCACCAAGGGCGTCGAGAACCTGCCGCTGCCGCAGAAGCTGCCGCACGACGACATGCCGATCCCGCAGCGCGTCGCCAGTGCGGACGCGATCGATCGCAGCGCGGTCGAGAAGGCCTACGAGGGCGGCAATCAGGAGGCCCGCCTCGCGATCCTGCGCTCCGTCATCGCGAGCCGCAGCGTGCATCAGGACGACGTGCTGCGCCTGGCGATTTTCGGCCTGGACCTCGAGTGCGCGCGCGCGGCACGCCAGGCCTTGGCGCAGAGCGATTCCGAGAGCTCGATCGACGTGATCGCGGAGGCGTTGAAAGTCTCGCTCGATCCCAAGGAGCGCGACGCGCTGGTCGCGGCGGCGGCGCGCCTCGGCGAGAAGTATCCGCGCGCGCGGACTCTCGCGGCCTTGCACGAGGGGCTCGCGATGAATTCGACGCAGATCACGGCAGCGAGCGGGCCTGACGCCGCGAGCGCTTCCGCCGCCGAGTACGCGGCCAACGTGCAGGAGCGGGGTGATGCGGCCCAGGAGCGGCCGAGCGATCCCGCGGCGCGGCTGGCCTTCGCGGAATCGCTGCTCGCGCGTGTCAGCGAGGGCGAGAAGGACCCGCGCTGGACGCGCATCCTGCTCGAGGATGCGCGCGCCAACGCCGAGGAGGCGGCCAAGCTCGGATTCCGGGGCTGGCGGCTCGACGCGACGCTCGCGGCGACCTACGACCAGCTCGGCCAGGAGAACCTGGCGCTCGACCACGCGCTCAAGGCGGTCGAAGCCGGCATGTGGAGCGCTGCGCAGAGCGAGATCGAGGCGACCGACTTCGTCAAGGTGCGCGTGCTCGCGCTGTTCGCGCAATCGCGCCAGCAGGCGATCCGCAAGGCCTATCAGGAGAAGGCGAAGTGGCCGCCGGAGTGGCTCGCGGACATCAACGCGGCTTACGCGAAGCTCGTGGTGCATCCGCTGGTCAGCGACGACAACCTGATTTCGTATTACGACTTCTTGAACTGGCTCGGTGGCTCGCGACGCGCGGGCGCTTTGCTCGAGGATGCCCTGGCGCGCTTCCCCGACTCGGCCCAGCTGCACGAACGGCTGCGCTCGCGCATCCTCTGGGAGAAGGGGGAAAGGGGTCCGGCCGAGCTGGAAAGCGTTTACGCGGCGCGGCTCGCGAAGCCGGAGCCGTCGAAGCAATTGACCTGGTTCGCGGGCTACGCCGAGCTGGTCGCCGCGGAAACTTTCCGCCGCCGCAATGATTTCGAGCACGCCCTCACCGCGTATCAACACGGCATCGACTATTACGAGCGCAACATCGCCGAAGTGCCCGACGGCCGCGATTCCTGCGACCACTTCATCGCCCTGGCCCGCGCCGGGCGCGCGCGCGTCCTGCTCGAGCGCGGCGAGCTCGAAGCCGCGATGACCGAGCTGCTCGCCGCCTTCCAACGCCGCGCGAGCACGACCGGAGCCATGGACGGCCTCAACATCACGCCCGGCATGACCGCCCTGATGCTCCACTCGCGCCTGGTCGCCGCGAACAAGACCGAGCTCGCCTCGAAACTCCAATCGACGATGGACGCCATGGACCAGAAACTCTTCGCCGAACCCGACTTCGCGAGCCAAGGCGCCCAACGCGGCAACCGCCGCCAAGGTCGTTGACCCCGGTACCCGGTATTCCACCGCCATTTTTTACATTCGCGCGAATGTAAAAAATGGCGGTGGAATACCGGGTACCGGTTGAGCATCACCGGTGTGTCGTAACGGAGCCAGGCTCGATCACGACACCCCTGGCCGGCGCGCTGTGCGCGCCGACCAGGGGTGTCGTGATCGAGCCTGGCTCCGTTACGACGTTCGTTCTAGAGGTTGCGGCGCGAGAAGGATTTCGTGACGCCCTTGAACTCGACTCCGTCGACTTCCGCGTAGGGATAGACGAAGAAATTGAGGGCTCCCGCGGCCGGGCGCGGGGTCAGGAGCACGTCGCGGCCGCCGGTGATCGTGAAGCGATTCTCGTCGAGCGTGCCGAAGAAGTACTCGGCCTTCTCCAGGTTCTTGTCGGCCTCGGAGATGTCGACGGGCACCCAGCCTTCCGAGTCGTTCCAGAAGTAGGCCCAGCAGTGGTAGCCCTTGACCGGCTCGACCGCCGTTTCACCGGCCGGAATCGAGAAGCCCATTTCGAAGCGCGCCGGGATCTTCTTCGAGCGCGCGAGGGCGATGAAGTAGCTGTGGAAGTCCGTGCAATTGCCGTAGCGCGAATCGCAGGCCCACTCGGAATCGCCGCGGCCCCAGGGCTGCCCATCGGGCTTGTCGTATTTCATCCGGTCGAGGGTGTGCGTGTAGAGCATCTTGCTGGTCTGGCGCGTGTCGCTCTCGTTCGGCATCGAAGCCGCGATCGCCGCGACTTTTCCGTTGAGCGGGACCTTGGCATCGGGCTTGAGCGAGTCCTCGAGATCGGCGTAAGCCTGGACGCCGCCGTGGGTCTCGTAGCGCGTGACCTTGTAGGTCGCCTTGACCTTGATCGGCTCGCCGTGCGTCTCGACGCAGACCGACTTGCCGAACCCGTTCTCGATCGAGTTCTCGACGGTCTTGCCGTTGGCCTCGATCTTGACGTCCTCGATCTTCTGATCGGGCGTGTCGATCGGGATCGGAATCCACAGGCGCACGTCCTTGGCCCCCGCGGGAGGCGTCTCGAGCGCGGCCTCGTAGGTGAACTCGAAGGAGCGGTGCTTGCGCTGGGTATCGGTCGGGGTCAGCGCATGATGGGTCGTCGATTGGCACGCGCTCAAGGCGAGCACGGAAAGCACGAGTGTTTGAAGTCGCATGGGCGGAGGGAGGCGCAAACCGCGCCGAAGTAATGGTCTGGGGAACCGCACCCAGGGGGACGGGCGCGCCTGGAAGCAAGGCCACTACTCTCGCGCTCCTGGCCGGCAGGTCAAGCTTCGGGGCCGAGCGGGGCGCTCTGCAGGGTCTTCGAGGCCCCCCCGATTGTCCGATGCGCATCCGGGGCGCGAGCGGCATCCTTTATAAGGGGAGCCCCCATGAACTCACGCCGACGCAACTCCACACCTTTCCGAACGGCCACTGGTCTGGCCACGCTCCTGCTCCTCGCATTCGCGCAGATTCTCGCCGCGGACGCGCCGCCCGCATCGAAAGCGGCGGGCGAGTCCGATCCTGTGCGCCGCGCCGAGGCCTTCGGGGCCAAGCTCTACCTTCTGCGCACGGATCCCAGGCTCGACTTCTGGCTCAAGCAGCCCAAGGGCGCGAGCGTTCCGCAGTTGCGACCGATCCAACGTGTTTGCGCCAACGAGCCATTCACCGCGATCTTGATCCTCGAGCACGTGGGCGACATGGGCAAGGGCATGGGCCAGGTGTCCATGGACGTCGCCGTGCGCAGCGTCGACGGCAAGAGCCGGCGCATCGCCACGGGAGAAGCATTCAAGGGCAAGCTGCCGCCGGCGGATGCGAGCTTGCCGATCCAGAAGAATTTCATGCTGGCACTCGACGACAAGGAGGCGCTGGGCGTGGTGAAGATCATCGTGCAGCTGCGCGACCAGGGCTCGGCCACGACGCTCCAGGCCGAGGCCGCTGTCGAGCTCGTGAAGTGGAGCTACGGGGACAAGCCCGCGACCAAGGAGGACTACGACAAGTGGGTCAAGAGCTACTACCTGGATCAGACGCCGGCTGAATCCGTGCGCGCCTACCTCGAGTTCGCCGATCTGAAGAAGGAGAGCTCGCGCGATGCGGTGCTGCAGTTCTACGCCAACATCTTCTACGACAACCTCTGGCTCTTCCCCCGGCTCACCGAGCGATTCGCCACGGCGTCGCGCGAGCAGCAGGTGAAGATCGCAGCTCTGCTGCAGGTCACGGGTCGCCAGGACGCCGCCAAATCGCTCCCCTTCCCTGATGGAGAGGATCTGCCCGAGATCAAGAAGTGGCTCGAGGGTCTCACCCTGCCCGACCCCTACGATCCGTGGACGCGACCGAGCCAGCTCGATCAGTTGTGGGCGGAATTTTTCGCCACAGGACGTTATTCGCCCGTGCGCCAGTTGGTGAAAGCCCTCGAGCTCGCGCCGTTCGAGAAGGCCTTCTCGAAGGAGAATCCGCCGAAGACCGACGAGGAACGCGCGGACGCGCTCAAGGGCGTCATCTTCCAGGCGGCGCGCTGGTCGCTGGAGAGCAACCTGCGCCAGCACGAGCAGGTGAAAGAGTACGCGCTCTTCATGCTCGAGTCAGAAACCATGGGCGAAGCCGAAAAAGCCGCGCTGAAATCCCTGCTGGAACCCCAGGCGCCCGCGAAAAAAGACTGAGCGCGTCCGGTGCTCCGAGGCCGCGGAATACCTACTTCCGAGACTGGGCGGATTCCGTTGCTTGCGATCCAATGAGCGCCGGCAAGCACGCGCGCACGCCGACAGGTTCTGACGCGCCGAGCTGCCGATGTTTCGTCGCCTCAGCCCGGCCAGCCAGGTTTCCGCGCAGGCCCATCCTTCGAGTGCTCCCATGAAAATCACCC
>DATHET010000339.1:0-3788 GCA_035490315.1 Planctomycetota bacterium | reverse complement strand
GTCATCCGTCCGCCTCTGCTTTTCTTTGCCATGGCTTCTCCTTGGTTGAGGGTCTCGCGCGATTCGTCCCTATCGTTGGGGTGCGGAGCGAGCACCAGGGGCGTGAATCAGAATGCTCACGGCCTTCAGCATCGGCCCGGTGCATCGGCGCCGCAAGACCGTAGCTGCCAGCTGGCCGCTGAAGATCAGGCCCTGGCCGTTCTGCCGGAATGGCCACGACGAGCGCCCGCTCTCGGCGGTGTAGGTTAGGGTGAAGAAGCCAGCGGCGCTCCCCAACTTTCACCGCCGCGGCATCGAGCCATGGGAACAAAAATCGAGTCGGTGACGATCCTCGGAACCCTGCTGGCAACCTTGTGCTGCGCGACACCGAGCTTCGCGCAGGTCGCTGTCCTGGGCGCTCCAGCGTCAACGACCTGGAACGATGACGTGCAGCTCAAGATCCTCGGGTCGGGGCTCAACCTCGGCGGCGTCACGATCGTCAACGCGAACTTGTCAACACCGACGCTGGCCGAGCTCCAGGCCTACCGCGCCGTGCTGGTGTACTCCGACGTCGGCTTCAACAACGCCAGCCTGCTCGGCGACCGGTTGCACGATTACGTCGATGCTGGTGGTGGTGTGGTGGTCGCAACCTTTGCCAGCGGCGTCGTCCCGATCCAAGGTGCCTGGCTAGCGCAGCAATACGGCTCGATCGCAGGCAGTACGTTCAGCACGTCGGCCGGGCTGACGCTCGGCACTCGACACGTGCCGGGTCACCATCTTTTTACGGGCAGCCCGGTGGTGAGCTTCAATGGAGGATTCAGCTCCTACCACGTCATCGGCACGCTGACGCCGAACTCCAGCCTACTCGCGGATTGGAGCAATGGGCAGATCTTCGCGGCCGAGCGGAACGGACTCGCGGGCCGTGTGCTCGATCTCAATTTCTATCCGCCCTCGTCGGATGCGCGAGCCGATTTCTGGGCGAGCAGCACCGACGGCGGAAAGCTCTTGGCCAATGCCCTGTCCTATGTCGGACATTTCGATTGCGGGTCGCCGATCACCTATTGCACGGCGAAGATCAACTCGGTCGGCTGCGCGCCGCTGATCGCTTCGAGCGGCACGGCGAGCGCTTCGGCGACCTCGGGTTTCGTGGTCAGCGGTTCCAACGTGCGCAACCAGAAGCCCGGACTGTTGATCTATGGAATCAACGGCCGCGCGAGCACGCCGTTCCAGGGCGGCTTCCTGTGCCTGGTTCCGCCGGTCCGTCGCTCCACGCCCACGAATTCGGGCGGCACGCCGCTGCCGGTCAGCGATTGCAGCGGGGTCTACTCCATCGACATGAACGCCTTCGCCCATGGCGCGCTGGGCGGGACACCCCTGGCGGCGCTCCAGGTCCAGGGCACGCTCGTCGACTGTCAATGGTGGGGCCGCGACCCCGGGCTCCCAGCGCCGAACAACTCGACCCTGACTGGAGGACTCGAGTACATGGTCTGTCCATGAACGCCGGCAAGATTCGCGGCGGGCTGAATCAGCGGTGGAGCTAGTCGAGGCGTCGGGAGGTCTCTGGGCTCGCGGTCTGGGCGCCATCGAACACAGATACGGAATCCCCGGTAGGCTTGAGTCCCAAGGAGAGCAACTACATGAACAAAAAAATCTCGGCGGCGATTCTCGGACACGTCCTCGCAACTCTGTGCCTGGCTACGACAGGCTTCGGTCAGGTTGCGGTGCTGGGAGCCCCCGGCTCGACGACTTGGAACGACGATGTGCAACTCAAGATCCTGGGCTCGGGGCTGAACCTCGGTGGCGTCACCGTGATCAACACCAGCCAGGGAACGCCGACGCTGATTCAGCTCCAGGCATTCCGCGCCGTCCTGGTGTATTCGGACACCACCTTCAACGACCCCAACCTGCTCGGGGACAACCTGCACGATTACGTCGACGGCGGAGGCGGGGTGGTCGTCGCGACCTTTGCTACTGCCAGCTCCTACGCGCTCGGGGGAACCTGGGTGTCGCAGCAGTACGGCTCGATCACGGCGGGAGGGATCAACTCGGGCTCGCCGCAGCAACTCGGAACACGGCACGTTCCTGGACACTTCCTGTTCACGGGCGCGAGCACTCCGGTGGCGAGCTTCGACGGAGGTTCCAGCTCCTATCGTTGCACGGGCACGCTGGCGGCGAGCTCGACGCTGCTCGCCGACTGGACCGACGGGACCGTGTTCGCGGCTGAGCGCACCGGGCTTGCCGGACGCGAGATCGATCTGAATTTCTATCCGCCCTCGTCGGATGCACGCGGCGATTTCTGGATGACCAGCACGGACGGAGCGAAGCTCCTGGCCAACGCACTGGGTTACGCGGGGCATTTCGATTGCTCGGCGACTGTTGCGTACTGCACGGCCAAGATCAATTCGCTCGGCTGCACGCCGGTGATCGGTTCGAGCGGCGTAGCGAGCGCCACCGCGACGTCGGGCTTCGTGATCAGCGGATCCAGTGTGCGCAACCAGAAGCCCGGCCTGTTGCTCTACGGATTCACCGGTCGCGCGGCCACGCCGTTCCAGGGCGGTCTCTTGTGCCTGGTTCCGCCGATCCGCCGCTCGACGCCCGCCAACTCGGGCGGCACTCCGCTGCCGGCTAGCGATTGCAGCGGCGTGTATTCGATCGACATGAATTCCTTCGCCCATGGCTTGCTCGGCGGCACGCCCCAGCCTGGCCTCCAGGTCCTAGGGACCATCGTGGATTGCCAATGGTGGGGCCGCGATCCCGGGTTCCCGGCCCCGAACAATTCGACCCTCACGGGGGGCCTCGAATACAAAGTTTGCCCGTGATCTCGGTCGGTTCGTCGGCTCGCCGCTGACGAAACCGTGGAACGAATGGTCGAGGCCGACCGCCTTCTGGTGGTCGGCCTCGATCTCTAGGGCGAGTTCTGCGTGCCTCCACGTTGCCGTGGGACACGCAGCGCTCGCGTCGTGCTTCGCCGTTCGACCTGGTGCTCAGTAGTAGCAGACGAAGTACTGCATCGCGTTCGAGAGGGTCGAGTTGTTCGGCGCCTGGAAGCCCGGGTCGCGTCCCCACCACTGGCACCACACCGTCGTGCCTTGTTGCAGGAGCTCGGGCGAAGGCGTGCCGCCGAGCAGACCGTGGGCGAAGGCGCTCATGTCGATCGAGTACACGCCGGAGCAATCATTGCCGCTCGGGCTGCCGCCGGAGTTGACCGGTGTCGAGCGCTTGATCGGCGCGCGGATGCACAGCGTGCCGCCCTGGAAAGGATTGGCCACGTTGCCGTTCATGCCGTAGAGCAGGAGCCCCGGCTTGTTGTTGCGCACGTTCGAAGCGGAGACCACGAAGTTGGTCGTGTAGTAGATGCTGCCGTGGTTGATCGCCGAGATCGACGGCGTGCAGCCCAGGGAGTTGACCTTGGCCGTGCAGTAAATGCTGTTCGGCGCGACGTTGTAGAGGTACGGCCCTGCGTGCACCGTCGGCCCCCAGTTCCCGGCGTTGTCGATCGGGCGCACGTGCTCCCAGTACTCGCCGCTGACCGTGATCAGCCGCGCGATCGAGGTCGCGCTCGCCGACTCGTTCACCACCGAGGGAATCGTGCTCGGATTCAGGTCGAATTCGACGCCGTATCCGGCGAGGCCCGACTCCGAATCGACCACGGTGTTCCAGTAGCCGCCGAAGGAGCTCAAGCCGTCTCCGCCGACCCAGTAACCCGGGCTGAGCGCCGAGCCGACGTTCGTCGCCGCGGGCGGCGGCGTATAGTCGACGTAGAGCGGGCCGAAGGTCGTGTACGGGCCCCAGTTGCGGCAGCGATCGAC
>DATHET010000338.1:0-16417 GCA_035490315.1 Planctomycetota bacterium | reverse complement strand
CGCACGAGCACGTCGACGACCTCGAATCGATCCGGGAAACGCGCCAGCTCGCGGAACACGCCGAGGCCGACGGTGCCCAGACCGAGCAAGGCGACTTTCAGCTTCTTCGTCGATGCACTCGGAGGCGCGAACCGGCTCGGTCCGCGGCCGATCAACGTCGTGTCCGTAGACTCCAACGCGCCGACCTCGAACTCGAGGCCCTGCTCCCGCGCGAAACGCAACGCCTTTTCCTGCACGATGCGTCCGCCCACCGCGATCGCATCGTCCCAGTCGAGCACGGCGAACCGTCGCGCCGAGCCCGCTTCCTGAGCCGGATCGCGATCGAACACGCCAGGCACGTCCTTGATCAGTCGGCAACTCGCGCCCAGCCTCTGAGCCAGGAACAGTGCCGACAGATCGGAGCCACCGCGTCCAAGCAAGGAGGTGCGCCCCTGGGCATCGCTCCCGACGAAACCCGGAATCACGACCACGGCCTTCTCGCGCAGCGCCAGGCGCACCACTTCGACATCGAGATCGATCGGATCGGCATCGAGCAGGGGCCCGCGCGTCCGCAGACCGATCCGCGCCGGATCGAGCACCTCCGCCGAAATGCCCGCGCGCTCGAGAGCCAACGCGAGCAACGCCACCGATTGCGCTTCACCCGTAGCGAGCAGCAGCGCAAGCGCCGCGGGATCCGGTCGCGGTCCCGTGCGGCGCGCGCTTGCAAGCAGCCGATTGGTAGTGCGCCCCAGCGCGGACACCACGGCCACGACGCGAACGCCATCGCGCAGCTCTCGATAGATCTCGTGCAGAGCCTGCGAGATGTCGCGCCGGCTGGACAGGACCGAGCTGCCGAATTTCAACACGCGTATTCGTTGAGAGCTCATGTCACGCCCCCTTTGCATCGAGGGCCTGATCGAGATCCGCAACGACGTCCTCGGCCGCTTCGAGGCCGACCGAGAGACGCACGAGCCCGTCGCTGATGCCGATGCGCTCGCGCTCGTCCGGCGGAATCGTCGCGTGCGTCATCGAAGCCGGGTGCGTGATCAAGGTCTCGACCGCGCCGAGGCTCTCGGCCAGCGCGCAGAGCTTGACCGAGTTCATCAGGGAAATTCCTGCCCGCGCTCCGCCCTTCACCTCGAAAGCGATCAACCCGCCGTGATCGATGTGCTGGCGCCGCGCAAGCTCGTGCTGCGGGAAGCTCGGCAGCCCCGGATAAAGGACCTTCGCGATGCGCGAATCGTCCTCGAGAAAACGCGCAACCGTCAGGGCATTGCGCGAGTGCCGCTCGAGCCGCAGCGGCAGCGTCTTGATCCCGCGCAACGTGATCCACGCTTCGAACGGCGCCTGCGCAAAGCCAACCGCGTTCTGCAAGAAGCGCAGTCGCTCGCGCAGCTCCGCATCTCGCGTGATGACCGCCCCGCCGACCGTCGCGTTGTGGCCCTCGATGTGCTTCGTCGTCGAGTACACCGTGATGTCCGCGCCGAGATCGAAACAGCGCTGCAGCACGGGCGTGAGAAACGTGTTGTCGACTGCGAGCAGAGCTCCCGCCTCGTGCGCGACCTCCGCCGCCGCGGCGATGTCCGTCAGCTTGAGCGTCGGATTCGCCGGCGTTTCGATCAGCACCAGGCGCGTTTTCCTGCTGACCGCGCCGCGCAGGCTCTCGATCGAAGACGTGTCGACGAATTTCGATCGAATGCCCAGCGGCTCGAGCACTTTGCGTAGCAGCCGAACCGTCCCGCCGTACACGACATCGGACACGACGACCTCGTCCCCGCTCTTCAACAGAGTCAGGAACAGCGCCGTCAGCGCCGCCATCCCCGTGGCGAAAGAGACCGCCGGCAAGCCGCCATCGAGCTCACCGAGATTGCGCTCGAGCGCCGCGACGGTCGGATTGCCCGAGCGCGTGTAGGTGAATCCCTTGTCGACGCCGACCGCCGACTGCACGTACGTCGTGGTCTGGTGGATCGGCGTGAGGATCGCGCCGGTCGACGGATCAGGAAAAAGGCCGCCGTGGATGGCGAGGGTCGAAAGGTCGAGCGTGGGAGTGATTACGGAACGAACGGACAGCGTATGCAGACTGGTAGACATGACGAATTCCTGGAAAAGGTCGCGCGGGATGGAAACGAAAAAACCACTGCGCCCGGGCAGTGGTTCGTCGCGCGGTCAGAGTCTCGTCAGGCCTTTATCGCCGCGGACATCCTCGCACGAACGCACCACCACCCGGGCTGGGCATGGGCATTCGCATGCAGGTCGTCTTGTGTCCGCTGTTCGTCATGGTCGTGGTCGCAGGCGAAGGATTCCGTCTGTGAGGTGGGCGGAAGTTTAGGCGCGCGGCGTTCGGTGTCAAGTCGCGTTCGATGAATTCGGGCGGACTGGCCTTCGATCTCATCCTTCGAAGCCCCATTGGCTCGGCCTGTGGTACGGCGTGCGAAGACCCACGGTACAACATGCTTCATGCTGGCTTTTCCGCACCTGCTCTTTGCGCTGATTCTGCAGGGGCAGAAGCCTTCGGCGGTGCAGGCCCCTGCGGCGCGCGGACCGGGAGTTTCGGCGCTGGAGCTGGCGCGCAAGTCGTTCGCCGCTGGCGACGCGTCGCGCGCTCTCGAGCACATCCAGCGCGCCCGCGCCGTGTTGCCCGATTCGCTCGAGCCGATCGAGCTGGCCTTGCAGGTTCGCGCCAGCGATGGAGATGAGCGAGCGCTGTGGAGCTACGCATGGCTCGAGACGGCCGCGAACGCGAAGGGCCAGGCCGATGCGCCGACGAATCTGAAAACGTTGCTCGACACTCCGCCGTGGCTGGAACACGTCGTGCGCGCTCGAGCCGCGGCGGTGGCTGAACTCGCGAAGTTCGCGAGCGGGGCCGAAACGGCGGCGGGCATGGACAGCCAGCAGGCGCTCGTAGCCCGGTGGGCGCGCCAGGTCGCGACGGATCTCGCCGCGCCATCGCCGGCACTGCGCGCGACCCTGCCGCCTTACACCGGTTGGACTTCCGTGACCGAAGCGTTGCAGATGCGCACGCTGCGGGCTCTCGAGAAGCAGATGCTCGGCGCGCTGGACAGCGGCAAGACCGCGGATGGAGCGCGCGCCGCGCGAGTCCTGCGCGGTCTGTGCGTGCAGTCGGAATTCAAGGACCTGCAGGGATC
Organism: Planctomycetota bacterium; assembly: GCA_035490315.1. Taxonomy (GTDB): domain Bacteria; phylum Planctomycetota; class UBA1135; order UBA1135; genus JADJQU01. The sequence continues at coordinate 13,292 of DATHET010000338.1, read as the reverse complement.
CCATCCGAGGAGCCTCGCGACTTTCGCGAAATCGGCGACGGCCGCCCTGGCTCGCGCGCGCGCGCAGCTGCTGATCAAGAGCGAGACGCCCTGGGTCGTCGCGGATCTCGAATGGCTGACCAGCGACGAAGGTGATGCATTCACGCGCGCCCATGCCGACTTCGGAATCCCCGCGGTCGCGCTCTCCCCCGAGAGTCGCTATCGCATCGAAACCGATTGCGGACTCGAGACGCTGCGCGGGGTCGCGGAGACGATCGAGATGCACCACCGCAGGCTCGCGACGTGGTACGGGAGCGATCCTTTCCTCCAGCGCCAGGGGCTGGTGCGCGTCGTCCCCGAAGCTAGCGGTCTGGAGAGCGAGGGTTCGCCGTTCTGGTGGGCCGGCGGGTTCCAGAGCGGCGACGTCACGACGGTGCGTTTTTCCTGCGGCACGCTCGACGGCCTCGGTCACGGATTGACGCACGAGCTGACGCACCGATTCGACGGCGCGCTGTTCCCGGGGATTCCTTCGTGGCTCGCGGAGGGGCGCGCGGTCTGGACGGGCGGAGCGTTTGCTCGCGCGGATGACGAGAGCTTCGTCGCGCACCACGCCTCTTTCGGGACGATCGAAGCGGCCTTCATCAAGGGATATGGCGCGCTGGACAAGCTCGAGAAGCTGGTCGGGGGCACGCTCGAGGATTATCGCGACAACTACACGGCGGGGTACGCGTTGTACGTGTACCTGTCGACCTGGGACATGACAAAGCAGCCGGTGTTCGCGGCACAGCTCGCGGAGTACATGAAGCGTTGCGCGAACTCGAAGGTCGGCCAGCGCGAGCTGTTCGAGCAGACCTTTTGCGACGGCAAGGCCGGGCGTCCGAAGGATCTCGCGGCGTTCGCGGCGGACTTCGGCGTTTTCATCGCGGGCTTCTACTGGCGCGATCGCAAGCCGTTCACCGAGGGCTACGTCACCGAGGTTGGTGCGGCGGGCGGCGAAGGTTATGTGTACGACTCCCCCACCTGGGTCTGGTCGCGCGCGCGAGCCGAGCCTTTCTTCGGGCAGGGTCAGGCCCTCGCTGCGGCGCGGATTCTCGCGGCGGCTGGCGATGAGGGCGGCGCGATCGAGGCCTACACCTGGGCGCTCGCGGCGGATGGCCGTTCACCGCTGACCGAGCGCGAGTTCGAGAAGCTCACGGCGCGCCATCGCGACGACATCGCGTTCTGCTTGCGCTCCATCAGACGCTTTCCACAGAGCTGTGCGACCGCGGATGAGGCTCCTTTCGCCATGCAGCTCCCGCGTCTGCGCGAGCTCGAGAGTGCGTTGATCGAAGCGCGCGACGCGTGCGTCGCCGCGGGCCACGCTTGCGCCGCGCAACGGTTCGCGGCGGAGCGCGAGCGTCTGGCTGCCCAACTGGGACTGAGTCCCAAGCCGATTCCGGTCGTGAGCAAGCCCGCGATCGGCCCGTCGGCGTTCGGCTCGAATGGGCGCTGGCTCAGCGTCGGCGGCTATGTCGAGGACGGCCTGACGGGTTACGAGGAGAAGCGCGTGCGCGAACTGTGGTACGCGGAGCCCAACGGCGATCTGCACGTCGGCCGTGCGCGTCCGCGCGCCGGAACCGGTGAGATCGATCGGAATTCCGCGCAGCAGGATGCCTTCACGCGTTCGAAGGAATGGAATCTGCCCGGCGCATGGCGCTTCGACGCGCGCTTGCGCTTCACGACTTCCTACGCGAGCGCGGCGGTCGTGCTCGGGTATCAGCGCCGCGAGCAGGGCGTGCGCTTCTCGTTTTCCGGCGGCGATTTCCTGTTCGCGATCGGAGCGAGCGACAAGGAGCCTTCGTTCGAATCGCTCTCGTGGAATCTCGACGGCGGATTCGAGCGCGATGGAGCCCTGGGCAGCGGCCTCGGCTCGGGCGGGCACAATTTCGGCGGCTCGCGCACTTCCTTCGAGCTCAGCCTGGTCGTCGACGGCCCGCGCGTCGACGCGTTCATCGACGGCGAGCACGTCGGCAGCTACTGCAACACCGACGGGTCTCCGATCCAAGGCTACGTCGGTTTCGCCACGAGCATGGGCGCGATCGTCGTGCAGGAAGCGAGCGTGCGGCGGCTCGACTTCGAGCGCGCCGTCGGACCGCCGCGCATGACACCGAACGTGCTCGCGCTCGCTGGCGGTCCTTCCGTTTCGCTGCGCGACGCGACGGGCGCGCCGATGACGGGCTTCGAGGCGCCGAGCCAGGGTGCGCTGCTCGTGATCGTGCCGACGATCGCCACCGAAGGCGAAGAGGCGACGAAGAGCGACGCCTGGCTCGCACGGCTCAAGCGCTGGGGAGATGGAATCGCCGACGAGCTCGAGCGCAGCCCGCGCTCCCAGCCGGTGCTGCTTTGCGTGCCGCGCGGATTGCCGCCGCTCTTCGAGCCGACGATCGCCGACATCAACAAGCGATTCAGCGCCCTGGGCGTCGGGCGAGCAGGAATCCTCGAGCACGGCCTGGTGCACGACGCCGAGGACGTGGCGAGCTTCGGCCGCACGCCCTGGGTGATTTTCGTCGACAGCTACGGCATCGTGCGCCGCGGCGGCTCGTATTCTGGACTCAGCAGCGTCTACGAGAACCGCGAGTGGCGCCACTGGCTCGATGTCTTCCGCGAAAACGGCTTGCCCGCGCGCGATCTTCCGATGCCGAAGCGAGGGAGCGAAGGAACGCCCGCGGGGAAGTGAGTACGGAGTCAGGTGAATTCGTCCGGAGTCGTGATGGCAATCCGCGCGCCGCTTTCGCGGCGCGCGGATTGCCATCACGACTCCGGACGAATTCACCTGACTCCGTATTCACATACATACGGTGTATTCCACCGCATTCGACAGCGTCGCATTGTTCGGCACTGCGAAGCCGGGATCGCGGCCCCAGTATTGCGCGTCGACGACAGTGCCGGGGACGAGCAGGAAACTCGCGGGACTTCCTCCCAGACTTCCGCTCGCGAAAGCATTCATATCCAGCGCATAGACCCCGGAGCAATCATTCGGCGGCGGATTGCCCGCTGAATTCAGCGCCATCGATCGGCGGATCGGCGAGTTGATGCAGCGCAGGCCGCCGGAGAATGGAACTGCGGCGCGGCCGCCGTCCGTGTAGATCAACAAGCCGGGCTTGTTGTTGATCACATCGGTCGCGCTGATCGTGAATCCCGATCCCGCGCTGGCGCTCGGCACACCGCTCGACGCGATCGCGGGCAGACAACCCAAGGAGTTGAGCTTCGCGGTGCAGTACGCACTCGCGTTGCTCGTGCGCACCAACGCCACCTCGAGCACCTGCGCCGAATTCCCGCTGGTGACGATCGGAAAGGTCTGGCTGACGTAACCCGCCGCGCTGAAGCGCACGTTCGTCGTTCCACTGGGCAGGAAGGCGTGGTAGCTCCCGAAGGCTCCGAAGCTCGCGTTGGTTTCGCCGTGCGTGAAGGCCACTCCCGGATGATCGATCGTCGCCGCGAGCTTCGCTCCCGTGCAGGCGTCGACCACGTGACCCGAAAGGCTGATCGGCCGCTGCAAGACCAGCTTCGTGCCGGGAAACACCTGGGCCGCCGTGGCCTGCGCGGTCACGTAGCTCGGCTGGAACGATGTTCCGACCTCGGTCAAGAACCCATAGGTGCCCGTCGTCGCGAGCGGCGTCTGCCATTCCTCGCCGTGGGCGCTGGGCACGCGGATGTTCCCGCCGTATCCCGACGCCGTGGAAATCGCGGCGGCTTCTGCGGCGAGGAACGAGGCCCAGGGATGGGTCCAGCACACGTATCCGTAGAGCGTCTCCTGGCCGGAGGAATGATAGTCGAGAATCTTCGTGAAGCGCCGATCGCTCTGCAGCGCGAGCACCGCCGCCACCTCGGCTTCCGAGCCCGCGCTCGGTCCCTTGTACGTGTCGCTGGAAGCATTGGTGCTGCCAGCGCAGCCGGAGCTCCAGCCGAACGGATAATTCCGATTGAGGTCGACTCCCGTGCCGTTCGCGAACACGTGGCGGTTCTTGCGCCATAGATTGTTGGCCGTGAACACGTAGTCGTAGCCGTCGGGATTGGCGTTGGGCAGGACCCAGATCTCCTGTGCATCGACGAGCGCGGTCAAGCCCGGATCGATTCCGTACTGGCTGGTGAGGCGCGCGATCGTGTCCAGGCCGATCACCATCGTGGCGAGCTCGCGGCAGTGCGAGCCGCACAGGATCAGCGACGCGGGCTCGTCCTCGTCGACCAGCACGTTGTCCGAGATCTCGAGCGCGTAGAGATGGCGGCCCTCCACCGTCGCCGGCGTTCCATAGCGCTGCGTCAAATCGACGAGCTGGCAGATCGCAGGATAGTTGCTCGCCGCGAGTGTCATCTCGGCCAGGATCTGTGCGCCGTCGGGGTAGCCCACGGGAACTACTCCCTCACTGCCGCCGGCCTCGGCCTGGATCCGGTAGTAGGGACGGCCGATCTCGAGGACGGTAGGCGCGAGGTGCTGCGTCTGGAGCCAGGCGAAGGACTGCGGCGACACGACCAGCTCCAGCGAAGCGGCGGCCACCGAGCCTTCGATCACGTCGAAGCCGAGCGACTCGAGCTCCTCGGCCAGAACCTGAGGCTGTGGACTCGACACCTGGACACGCAGCGAGGTCGGCTCTTGAGCCTGAGCCGAGGCCGCGAGCACCAGGCCGAGACCGAAAATTCGTGCGATGTCGTGCATGGATGGACCGCCCTTTTTTCGTGCCCGCGCGGAGCTCGCGGGGCAAACGCAGCTCGGATTCTGCCACGGGCTCCTGCCGATGGGACCCAGGACCCGCGACCCCGAGTCCTCGAGCCAGCCTTTTCTCGGGCGACCCGCTCCCGACCTGCCCTTGGGAGACTGCCCCGCATGATTGTGCAGGACCGCGCGCCGCGGTTTCCGCGGGGGAGCACCCGCCGTTTCCAGCGCGGCAATGCACCATGCACAGCGATGCGGGGCAGTTTCCGCTCGAGGCATCTCGTGGGCGTGACAAGCGCCCCCTCCTACAGCATCCTTGGCCGTCGCCTGTCACAACGGGCGGCTACCCCTCGAACAGCATGCCGCGCTTCCCCCACCGTCCCGGCTTCCGCTCGGACCCGAGTTCCGCCGACGGGGCAGGGGTGGGCGCTCGGGCGGACGATCTCACGGCTGACGAGCTCACCGCCCTGGGAGAGCGTCGGCCCGAGGCGCTCGAGCGATTCTTCGACGTGTATTTCGAAAGGGTCTACGGGTACGTGAGACGACTGGTCAAGGACGAGCACGCCGCGGAGGACTTGAGCCAGGACATTTTCATGCACCTGCACCGCGCGCTGTCGACTTACGACCCGCGCCGCGCCCTGCGCCCCTGGGTGTTCACCATCGCGACGAACAAGGTGCGCGACTACTGGTCCAGCCGCACCTTCCAGGATCGCTCGCGGATGGTCGGCGACGAGGACGACGACGGCGCGCCGATCGCGAGGCGCGAGCGCCGCTCCGAGGAGCGCGGGCCGCGCGAGACGCTTGCCGGCATCGAGCTCGGCCAGGCGGTCGCGGACGCCGTCGAGCGCCTGCCCGAGGCCCTGCGCCAGACCTTGCTGCTGCGCTACTACGAGGAGCTGTCCTTCGAGGAGATCGCGCGCATCGTCGATCGCAACGAGGTCGCGGTGCGCAAACGCTATTCGCGAGCCCTGCTCGAGCTGCGCGAGCTGCTCGGCGAGGTCCACGAGCTGGGTGAGATCGTGGAGGGCCAGGGATGAACGCCGGCGAAGAACAAGGCGAGCCCGAGCTCGCACCGGATCCGGCCTTGCGCAAGGCGATGGACCTGTGGCCGCGGCCGGTCGCCGCCACGGATTTCCATCAGCGGCTGCGCGCGGAATTCCTCGACGCGCCCTTCGAGCAGGTCGGCGCGGAAGAACTCGACGAAGCCGACCTCGGCCCGGAGCCGGTCGTCGCGCCGCGCTGGGGCGAGGGCGCGCTGCTCCCCGACCGCGGCGCCGTGCTCAGCCTGCCGCCGCAATCGCGCTGGCGGAAGATCGTGGCGATCGTGGCCATCGCGGCGGCGGCCCTGCTGGTCTGGCGCTGGCCGACGACCAGCGGGTGGCGCGTGGCCCCCACGAGCAATTACAGCCTGGCGCGGGTCGACGGGAAGGAGTTCTCTCCGAAGCAGTCCGGGCAACTCGCAGCGGCCCTCGAGCCGGGAAGCCTGCTCGAAGTCGTCGGCGGCTCGCTGGAGCTGGTCCTCGATCGCCGCGTCGCGCTCAGCCTGGGCCCGGACAGCGTCCTGCGGCTGGTCAACGTTCCGGCGCCTCAAGTGCTCGAGGCGATCCTGATCGACCAGCAGCGCGGAAGTATCGCGGTCGTCACCGGCCCGGAGTTTCCGGGCTCGACCCTGCGCATCCGCACTCCCGACACCGAGGTGCGCGCGGTCGGAACCGAGTTCGCGGTCGACGTGATTGCGGCCCAGGGCAGCTGCGTGTGCTGCGCGGGCGGCAGCGTGCAGGTCTTCGAGCGACCGGCGAGCGACGATCCCGGGCCGGAGCCCCTGCCCTTCGAGGTCGTTTCCCGCGGGGAAACGGGCTTCGTCGACAAGGCCCATGCGACCAAGCGCGGGCCGGTGATCGAGGATCACGTGCGGCCGATCGCCGTCCTGCGCCAGATCTGGGCGGACGGGCGCTGACGCGGGACAGGGGGCTGGGTTACAACACCCGGCTCGGAACCGCCCGTCCGGCGCTCCATCCATGATCTCGCTCAGCAGGGTCTCCAAGCACTACGGCCAGCACTCGATCTTCGAGGACGCGTCCTTCCAGCTCGATCCCGGCGACAAGGTCGGCCTGGTCGGGCCCAACGGCGCCGGCAAGACGACCCTGTTCCGCATGCTGGTCGGCGAGGAATCGCCCGACGACGGCGACATCAATCTGCCGCGCGACTTGACCATCGGCTACGTGCGCCAGGACGCGGCGGAGATGCGCGGGAGATCGGTGATCGACGAGGTCGCGCACGGCGCGGGGCGGCTTGGAGCCCTGCACGGCGAGCTCGCGGAGCTCGAGCACGCGCTCGCGGATCCTGCGCAGGAGCACGAGATGGACCGGATCCTGGAGCGCTTCGGCGCAGTCCAGGGCGAGTACCAGCAGCTCGGCGGTTACGAGCTCGAGGTGCGAGCTCGCGAAGTCCTCGCCGGCTTGGGCTTCGCCGCCGATCAGATCGAGGCCGACGTCGGAGCGCTTTCCGGCGGCTGGAAGATGCGCGTGCAGATGGCCAAGGTCCTGGTCTCCAAGGCCGACGTGCTCTTGCTCGACGAGCCGACCAACCACCTCGACCTCGAGTCGATCCTGTGGCTCGAGCAGTACTTGCGCGCGAGCGAGGCCGCGATCCTGATGACCTGCCACGACCGCGACTTCATGAACCGCGTCGTGACGCGGCTGGTCGAGCTCGACGCCGGAAAATTGATCGGCTACGGCGGCAACTACGATTTCTACGAGCGCGAGCGCCAGATCCGCGCGCGCGAGGCCGACGCCGCGTACACGCGACAGCAGGCGATGCTCGCCAAGGAAGAGCGCTTCATCGAGCGCTTCGAGAAGCACGCGGCCAAGGCGGCGCAGGTGCAGAGCCGCGTCAAGAAGCTCGACAAGATCGAGAAGCTCGATCCGCCGAAGCGCCGCATCGTGCGGCCCTTCGAGATGCGCACCCCGCCGCGCTCTGGGAACGACGTCGCGACGCTGGCCGGTGTCACGAAGCGCTACGGCGCGCGCACCATTTACGATCGCTTCGACCTCGAGGTGCGGCGCGGTGAGCGCTGGTGCGTGCTCGGCGCGAACGGCGCGGGCAAGACCACGCTGCTCAAGCTGATCGCGGGCATCGTGACGCCCGATTCCGGCGAGGTGCGCCTCGGCGCGAGCCTGAAGCTCGGCTACTTCTCGCAGGCCGCGCTGGAGCAGCTCGATCCACAGGCGAGCGTCTACGAGCACCTCGACCGCGACTTCCCGACCGCGGCGATCGGCGCGAAAATGAACATCCTCGGCGCCTTCGATTTTTCCGGCGAGGAGACCGAGAAGCGCGTGCGCGTGCTCTCCGGCGGCGAGCGTTCGCGCCTGATCCTGGCGCGCATGCTCTTCGACCCTCCGAATTTCCTGGTGCTCGACGAGCCGACCAACCACCTCGACCTGATCACCAAGGAAATGCTGGTGAAGACGCTGGCCGACTTCGAGGGCACGATGATCTTCGTCAGCCACGACCGGACCTTCCTGCGCGGGCTTTCCAACCGCGTGCTCGACCTCTCCGGCGGCGGCAAGGGCACGGGTCCGGTGTGCTTCGGCGACTCCTACGAAGAGTGGGTCGCGCGCACCGGCGACGAAGCGCCTGGCGTGCACCGCTAGGACGTACAATCCCGCGCCGCACACGCGGATCCTGCACCGTACGACATGGCTTTCCTCGAGCTCCTGGTCCTTGCCTGCTGTTCGAGCGCGAGCCCGCAGACCGGAGCGCTTCGGCAGGCGCAGGACCACGCCGCGACGGTCGTGCGACTCGCGGAGGTCGAGTCCCCGGGCGGAACTCAGTCGGGCGAGCTGCGCATCGCCGCAAGCTCGGAGGGAATTCTGATCGCCTGGATCGACGGAGAAGGCAGCGAGCTTTCGCTCGGCGTCGAGGACGCGGCCGGCGACGAGCTCGAGCACGTCGAGCAGGAGCTCCCGCGCACTCCCGCGCGCCTCGAGCTTCCCGCCAAGGCGGGCGAGTCCTACGTGATCCGCTGGGAAGCGAGCGCGTGCAAGCCTTGGGGCTGGTTGCGTGTCTCCGCGCGCGTCGCCAGCGAGAGCGAGGCCACGCTCTCTGCGGCCAAGATCGCGCGCGACGCGCTGGGCCTCGGCCGCGAGCTCGCCGCGAAAGGCGACCTCGAAGCTCAGCGCGCGCTGATCGAAGGCGCAGTCTGCGAGATCTCGGCCCTGCCAGGGATCTCAGCGAGTCGCGCGGGTGCCGATGCCCTGTGGAACTTGGTCTTCCCCGCCTATTCTTGCGGCGCTCTGGAAAGCGCTCTGGCCGCCTCCACTCAGACGGTGGAAATCCGCGGGCGATTCGAGCCCAAGACTTCGAGGCTGGTGCAGATGGCGCGCATCGGCGTGTCGATCGTGCTCAGCGAACTCCAGCGGATCGACGATGCCGCGCGTCTCGGCGCGGAGATCGAAGGCCTGTACGACTTCGCTCTTTCCGAGGACGACCCCGAATTAGCCAAGGTGCGGCTCAACCTGGCGAACTACTTACGGCTCACGGGTGAGCTCGATAGGCCCGCCGTCCTGATCGGCCGAGCGCTCGCGGTGTACGAGTGCCGGCTTCCGATCGAGAGCGACGAGCGCCAGCGCGCCATGGAGATCGCAGCGGAGCTCGACGCCGCGCTGGGGCGATCCGAACAGGCGGCGGCGCGCTTCCGCGACCTCTACCGACTCGCGCTGCAATCCAAGGACGAGAACAAGCTCCAGGCCACCGCCGGGAACTACGCGATCGTGCTTTCCGATTGTGGCGAGCTGGAGATGGCGCGCGAGATCGAGGAAGCCAACCTCGAGCGCGCCGAGCGCCGCTTGCCGAAGTCCCATCCCAGGCTGATCCAGCTGCGCGAGAATCTGGCCGTCACGTTGTTGAACCTTGGCGACCTGCCACGCGCGCGCGAGCTGCTCGAGCAGAGCCTCGCGGCCTTGGAGGACCACGAGGACAGCGACCGCTCCGGCCTGGTGCGCGTCCTGTGCAACTTCGGGGAGCTGGAACGGCGAGCGGAGAACCTGCCGCGAGCACGCGAGCTGTTCGAGCGCGCCGTGAAACTCGCCGCCGAGATCGAGGACAAGAATTTCGCCGCCCTGCCGCTCAACGGACTGGCTCAAACCCTGATCACCGCAGGCGACCCCGAGGCGGCTCAACCGATTCTCGAGGGCCTGATCGCGCAGCGCGTCGCCGGTTATGGCGATGCGCACTTGTACACGCAGTCCGCGCGCATCTCGCTCGCCGGTTGTCTGCTGGCGCGCGGAGAGTTCGGACGCGCTGGCGAACTTTGCGAGCTGGCGCTCAGCAGACTGCAAGCCGCGCTGCCCGCGACCCACGTCCGCATCTTCGAGGCGCGCTACCTTTTGTGCTGCTCGCGCGTGCACGCGGATCCCCGGCGCGCGAGTTCGGATCTGCAGCGCTGGGAGCTGGACGTGGCCATGAGCCTGGCCCGCGAATCGCTCGGCGGCTCGCCGCGTTTTGTCGAGGAGCGCGCCTATTCCTGGCGCAACTCGATCGGCGTCGCGCTCGGGCTGGCCCTCGACCTCGGCGGCGACTCCGCCCTCGCCGAAGCGAGCCTCTGCCTGTTGGAAACCAAGCGCGCCTCGAGCCTGTGGACCGCCGACGCCCTGCGCCTCGCGGGAGAATCCGAGTCGGCCGCGAGCGTGCGCGAAGAGATCGCCCGCTTGTCGCGCGAGCTCTCGCGCGCCGGCGCCGCCCAGCCGCCCGACACGGCCGAGCTGGGGCGCTTGACGGCCTCGAAGGACGGCGCGGAGCGACGGCTGGTCGCGGGTCTCGCGGCCAGCTCAGCCGCGGTTGCCTGGGGCGAGCCCGTCGACCTCCAGCGCGTGCGCGCCGCGCTGGGCCCCAGATCCGCGGCCCTCTCCTACACCAGTGTCGCGGGAAAAACGGGCGAGTCCATCCGCGTGGTCGCTTTCGTGCTGCGCCCCGGCGCGCCGACGCGGATGGTGGATCTGGGAGCCGAAAGCGACATCGAGGAAGCCGTGCTTCTCTGGCGCCGCGCCCTCGGGACCGAAGGCAGTCCCGCCCAGTCTCCGCAGATGCAGCAGGCCTGCGGCGAAGCCCTGCGCAAGCTGGTCTTCGATCCCCTGCGCGAAAATCTCCAGGGCGTCGAGCAGATCTTCCTGGCCCAGGACGGCGCCTTGAACCTGATCGCGATCGACGCCCTGCCCGACGCGGCGAAAGTCCTCGGCGACTCGTATTCCGTGGTCTGCGTGCCGAGCCTGGCCGTGCTCGCGCCCGGCGCGCCGCGGCGCGAATGCGCGCGCGAAGTCGTGCTGATCGGCGGACTCGACTACGGCGCCGGTCCGCTGGCCCTGCTGGCGGGCTCGGGCGCGGAGGTCGATCGACTGGCCGAGGTGTACCGCGGGTCGAAGCGCGCGGTGAAAGTCCTGCGTGAGCGCGACGCGAACCGCCAGACTTTCGCCGCATTGATGGCGGAAGCCGGCATCCTGCACATCGCGACCCACGGCGAGCTGTCGCCGAGCAGTTCGTCCTCGGAAGCGAACCTGCGCGGTTCGGCTCGAGGGGTCAGCCCTCTGTCCTCCGCGCAAACCCTGCGCGAGCTCTCGCCCCTCGCCTTGTGCGGCCTGGCCCTCTCGGGCGCCAACGAAAAGAACGAGAGCGGCGAGCGCGAAGGCTTCGTGCGCGGCATCGAGCTGGCATCGACGGACGCGAGCCGCTGCGAGCTGGTGGTCCTGTCCGCTTGCGACACGCGCGCCGGAGTCGAGCGGCCAGGCCTCGCGGTAGCGTCCCTGGAAAAAGCGATGCACCTGGCAGGCGCGCGCGCCGTGCTCGCCTCGCTGTGGCAAGTCGACGACGCGCAGAGCCGCGAGCTGATGGTCGAATTCCACCGCGGCCTGGTCGAGAGCGGACTCTCGCCCGCAGCTGCCCTGTGGCGCGCGAAGAATCTGCTGCGCTCGCGTCGTGCACCGCTGCGTGCCTGGGCTGGCTGGATCCTCTCCTCGACCGACGCGGGAAAGCGCGAATGACCCTGCTCTCGCTCAGCGGCGTCAAGCGCACGATCGCCGACCGCGTCCTGTTCCAGGACGTCGAGCTGACCCTCGAGCAGGGCGAGCGCGTCGCCCTGCTCGGCGCGAACGGCTCGGGCAAGTCGACTCTGGTGCGCGTGCTCGCCGGCCTCGAGCCGCCCGAAGCCGGCGAACGCATCGCGCGCCGCGACTTGCGCATCGGCCTGCTCGAGCAGGAGCCCGTGCTCGACTTGAAGCTCACCGCCCGACAAGCCGTGCACCAGGGCTTCGAAGGCCGCGCGCAAGTCCTCGCGCAACTCGAGCGCGTCCACGCCGAGCTGGGGCGCAGCGACACGCCGCCGCCGCGCGTGCACTCCCTGCTGACCTTGAACTCGAAGCTCGAGGCCGAGCTCGAGCAGCAGGGCGGCCACGACATCGAGCACCGCGTCGAGACCGTGCTCGAGCACCTCTCGCTGTTCGAGATCGACCGGCCCTGCGCTGGACTCTCCGGCGGCGAGAGACGCCGCGTGGCCCTGGCGCGCATGCTGGTCGCCTTGCCCGACGTGCTGATCCTCGACGAGCCGACCAACCACCTCGACGCCTTCGCTGTCGACTGGCTCGAGGATTTCCTGCTCGAGTCGCGCGCCACCCTGTTCTTCGTGACGCACGACCGCTACGTCCTCGAGCGTCTCGCGCACCGCATCCTCGAGCTCGACGGCGGCAAGCTCTACGCCTACGAAGGCAATTACACGGATTACCTCGCGCAGCGCATGGCCCGGCTCGAATCGGCGGCGCAGTTGGAATCGTCGCGCTTGAACATGCTGCGCCGCGAGACGGCCTGGATGCGCCGCGGCGCTCCGGCGCGCTCGACCAAGCAGAAGGCGCGCATCGCGCGCTTCGGAGCGATCGTCGACAACGCTCCGCTCGCCGCGGGCGCGACGCTGGACTTCCGATTGCCCGACGGTCCGCGGCTGGGCTCGCGCGTGATCGCATTGAACAACGTCTCGAAGTCGCTGGGGAGTCGCGTCGTGCTGGCGCCCTTCAGCCTGGAGATCGCTCCGGGAGAGCGCGTCGGCATCGTCGGGCGCAACGGCGCGGGCAAGACCACGCTCTTGAAGCTGCTCACGGGCGAGCTGGCTCCCGACCAGGGCAGCGTGACCCGCGGCGAGACCGTGCGCCTCGCGGCGATCGACCAGGACCGACTCGCCATCGATCCCAGCCGAACGGTGCAGGAGGAGATCTCCGGGCCCAACGAATGGGTCTCGATCGACGGCCACTCGATGCGCATCGAGGCTTTCCTCGATCAATTCCTGTTCGTCGGCGCGAAGAAGGACGCGCGGATCGGCGATCTTTCCGGTGGCGAGCGCGCGCGGCTCTGCGTTGCAAAGCTGATGGTGGCACAGGCCAACGTGCTCGTGCTCGACGAGCCCACGAACGATCTCGATCTGCCGACGCTGCGCGCGCTGGAAGAGGCTTTGATCGAGTTTCCCGGCAGCGTGATCGTCGTCAGCCACGATCGATGGTTCCTCGACCGCGTCGCGACCAGGATCCTCGCTTTCGACGACCGCGGCAGGCTGGTGCACCACACCGGCGACGTCGCGGAGCTGATC
>DATHET010000337.1:0-14873 GCA_035490315.1 Planctomycetota bacterium | reverse complement strand
CTCGGCGCCACGGAGCGACGGATGCGTGAGATGCCGTCGGCCACCGGATTGATCACGCGCACATGAGCCAGGGAAATCAGTCCGAGCTTTTCGAGCAGCTCGTCGGCGACGAAGGAATAGCTGATCGTCTGGTGGAAAGCGGCGCCGCCGGCGAGACGGTCCTCGATCCGGCGCACGAGCACCTGCCGCGGATCGCGCGCGACGGGCGTGAGCTCGCCCGCCAACGGCTTCTCGGCGATCGAGCCGTAGCGGTGGATGCGGCCGACTTCCTCGATCAGGTCGCTCTCGATGCTGAGATCCTTGGTCGCGCGCTGCGAAGGAATGAGCACGTTCCAGGTCTCGCCGCTGGTCTGCGTCTCCAGTCCCAGGCGCACGAGGATGTCGCGGATCGTTTCATCGCTGATCGGCGCTCCGAGCACCGCGCGCACGCGAGCTGGCCGCAGCTTCACGCTGCGCGCCGGATCGCGCCAGTCGCCGACGTCGGTGGCCGGAGCGGCGAGGTGCGCATTGGGCTGGATCGATTCCAGGGTCCGCACGAGGTGTCCCGCCGCCTCGATCGCGAGGGTCGGCGAAAGATTTTTCTCGAAGCGCGCCGAAGCATCGCTGCGCAATCCCAGACGCGCGCTGGTCTTGCGGATCACCGAGGCCTGGAACGACGCGGCTTCGAGAATCAACGAAGTCGTATCCGCGGAAACCTTCGTCGCGTCTCCACCCATGATGCCTGCGAGTCCGACAGCCGCGCCGCCGGAAGTAATCAGCAGATCGCTGGTTTCGAGCGCGCGCGAAGTGCCGTCGAGCGTGACCACAGTTTCTCCCGGCCGCGCATCGCGCACGACGATGCCCTCGCTCGACAAGCGGCGCCGATCGAAGAGGTGGTTGGGCTGGCCGAGATCGAGCATCACGAAATTCGACAGGTCCACGAACAGATCGATCGGCCGCTGCCCGACCGCGAGCAGCAGGAAACGCAGCCAGTCCGGCGAGCGCGCATTGCTCGCGCCCTCGATCGACAAGGCGACGAATCGCGAGCAGGCGGGGCTCTCGATGCGCACGGGAAACGCCGTTCCACCGCTGACCGCGCGCGGCAAGCTCGTGTCGAGAGGAATCATCGGCCGGCGGTAGATCGCCGCCAGCTCGCGCGCGAAACCGCGGTGGCCCCACAAATCAGGCCGGTGCGTCACCGACTTGTTGTCGATCTCGATCACCCAGTCCTCGAGCGACAAGGCCTGGGCCACGGACTTTCCGACCGTCGCGTCCGCGGGCAAAACCCAGATCCCAGAGTGCTCCTCGCCGAGACCCAGCTCGCGCTCGGAGCAGATCATGCCGTTCGATTCGACGCCGCGGATCTTGGTGCGCTTGAGCTTGATCCCGCCCGGAAGCTCGGTGCCCGCCGTCGCGACGGCGACTTTCTGCCCTGCGTCGACGTTCGCCGCTCCGCAGACGATCTGCAGCACCTCCGCCTGGCCGACGTCGACCGTGCACAGGTTCAAGTGATCCGAGCCCGGATGCGGCACGCGCGTCTTGACGAAGCCGACGACCACGTCGCCCAGACAAGGCGCGAAGCGCTCGAGCCCCTCGACTTCCGCCGTCGAGAGCGTCAGATCGACGGCGAGCTGCTGCGGCGTGACGCCGGCGAGATCGACGTGGCGCGAGAGCCAGCGATAGGAGATGTGCACGGAAGGCCCCTAGGAAAATTGCTCGAGGAAACGCAGGTCGCCGCTGAGCAGGAGGCGCACGTCGTCGATCTGGAAGCGCAGCATGACCAGGCGCGAGAGTCCGAGGCCGAAGGCAAACCCGCCCCACTGCTCCGGGTCGATGCCGTTCGCGCGCAGCACATTCGGATGGACCATGCCGCAGGGCAGAAGCTCGATCCAGGTCGACTGCTTGCACACGCTGCAGCCCGTCTTGCAGAAGGGGCAGCGCGCGTCGAGCTCGAAACCGGGCTCGACGAAGGGGAAATATCCCGGCCGTAGCCGGACCTCGAGCTCGCGGCCGAACACGCCGCGCAGCAGGGTCTTCATCGTGCTGATCAGGTGCGCGACGGAGATGTCCTTGTCGATCACCAGGCCTTCCATCTGGTGGAAGGTGTGCTCGTGGCTGGCGTCGGTCGTTTCCTGGCGGAACACTTTTCCGGGCACGATCGCGCGGAAGGGCGGCTTCAAGCGGCGCATCGCGCGCACCTGCACGGCCGAAGTGTGGGTGCGCAGCACGAGCCTGCCTTCCGAGTCGCAACGGAAGGTGTCCTGCATGTCGCGCGCCGGGTGGTCGCGCGGGATGTTGAGCGCTTCGAAGTTGTGCTCGTCGGTCTCGACCTCCGGCCCGTCGAGCACCAGGAAGCCCATCGAATGGAACAGGTCGGCGAGCTCGCGCGTCAGCTGCACGATCGGGTGCAGCGAACCGCGCTCGGAGGTCATCGGCGGCAGTGTCGGGTCGAATCCCTCGCCGGATCGCTCGACTTCGAGGGCTGCCTTGGCGAGCCGCTCGCGCGCCGCGGCGAGGTCGGAGGCGATGGCCAGCTTGAGCTCGTTCGCCGATCGCCCAGCCTGGGGCCGCTCGGGTCCCGGAAGGGTCGGCACCAGGGCGAGCAGACCAGCGACGACACCGCCCTTGTCGAGGTACTCGCGCTCGATCGCGCGCAGCTCTTCCTCGCTGGTTGCGGTGTCGATGCGCGCACGGGCCGCGCTCGCCAGGCTCATCGGGGATTCCATCGGGGACTCATGCTCCAAAAAATGCGGCCCGGGAGGAACTCCCAGGCCCCGAAGTCGATCGCGGACAGTCCGGTGATGCTACCCGCCGCGGCGGTCGATCTTGCGGACCCGATCCGGTCGGGTTCTACTGAATTTTCCGGTCCGATGCCCGCTGCGGCGGTCCGTCCATGAAAAGCAAGCTGAACCTGGGCCGGTCCGCCCGCGCGAGCCAGTCGGTTGGGAAGCCCACGCTTGCCTGGTTCGGCCGTTCCCTGGGAGCGACGCTGGTCGGCGCAATGTCCCTGCTCGGGATGGCGCGGCCCGCGGCCGGCCAGGCTCAGATCGTCGGCTGGGGCGAGCAGGTGGTCAGCACCGCTTGGCACCAGGAGGCCTTCGTCGAAGTGTCCGCCGGCGACATCCACAGTCTGGCGCGGCGCGGCGACGGCTCGGTGGTCGCCTGGGGAAACAATGCCTTCGGCCAGTGCCTGGTGCCCGCCTTGCCGGCAGGCCTCTTCTATATGGAGGTGGCCGCTGGCGAGACGCACAGCCTGGCGCGGCGCAGCGACGGCGCGATCGTTGCCTGGGGCGACAACTCCGCCGGACAAGGCAACGTCCCTCTTCCGCCGCCAGGCACAGCCTTTGTCGAGATCGCCGCGGGCGACAAGTTCAGCCTCGCTCGCGCCAGCGACGGATCGATCCTCGCCTGGGGCGACAACTCGCTCGGGCAATGCAACCTGCCCGCGCTGCCCCCAGGACTGAGCTACTTCGAGATCGCCGCGGGCCGCGCTCACTGCCTCGCGCGGCGCAGCGACGGGTCCGTCGTGGCGTGGGGAGACAATGCGCTTGGCCAGCGCAATCTGCCCGTGCTCCCAGCAGGACTTTCCTACGTCGAGGTCGCCGCGGGCGACAGTCACAGCCTCGCGCGACGCGATGACGGATCGATCGTCGCCTGCGGCGACAACGCCTTCGGTCAGTGCAACGTGCCGCCAGGATTTGCCTGCGCCGCGATCGCCGCGGGCAGGCGCCACAGCCTTGCGCTGCGCAACGACGGCTCGGTCGCAGCCTGGGGGGACAATTCGCTCGGGCAGTGCAACGTGCCCGCGCTTCCGCCCGGTCTGAGCTATGTCGAGATCGCCGCAGGCGACAGCCACAACCTCCTCCGGCGCAGCGACGGCTCGGTCCTGTCCTTCGGCGAGAACGTGCACGGCCAATGCAACGCGCCAGCCTTGCCGACGGGACTCTCGTACATCGGGGTGATCGTGGGCGGACGCCACAATCTCGCGCGGCGCAGCGACAACGCCCTGGTTGCCTGGGGAAACAACGCCTTCGGCCAGTGCAACGTGCCCACGCCGCCGCCCGGCATGTTCTACGCCGACGTCGGGGCCAGCGGGCACCACACCATGGCGTTGCGCAGCGACGGATCCCTGCTCGCGTGGGGAGACAACTCTTTCGGTCAGTGCAATGTTCCCGCGCTGCCGCCGGGTCAGAGCTACATCCAGTTCGCCGCGGGAGGGAACCACAGCCTCGCGCAGCGCAGCGACGGCTCGCTGATCGCCTGGGGAGAGAATTCTTCCGGCCAGTGCAACCTGCCTCCCCTCCCGCCCGGTCTCGCCTACGTCGAAATCGCCGCGGGATGGCGCCACAGCCTGGCGCGCCGCAGCGATGGGTCGATCGTCGCGTGGGGAGAAAATTCTTTTGGCCAGTGCAACGTGCCTGGGTTGCCCGCGGGTCTGAGCTACGTACACGTGGCTCCCGGAGGCTGGGTGCACAGCGTCGCGCGTCGCAGCGACGGCTCGCTCGTCGCCTGGGGAGACAACGCGAACGGTCAGTGCAACGTGCCCGCCTTGCCGCCGGGAATTTCCTACGCCGAAGTCGCCGTGGGCTGGAGACACAACCTCGCGCGCCGCAGCGACGGTTCGATCGTCGCGTGGGGATTCAACGCGTACGGACAGTGCGACCTGCCCGCGTTGACGCCGGGATTCACGATCGCCGAATTCGCCGCGGGCGGGAATCGCAGCCTGGCGCGCGTCGAATGGACCTGTTCTGCCCCGATCGTCTACTGCACCGCGAAACTGAACAGCCAATCGTGCATGCCGGCGATTGCCGGAGCTGGCAATCCGTCAGCGAGCGCGGGGTCAGGCTTCGTCGTGAGCGCGGCGCAGATGCTCAACAACAAGCCTTGCATCCTGCTCTACGGGATCAGCGGGTCGGACGCGACGCCTTTCCAAGGCGGAACTTTGTGCCTCGCCGCGCCGGTGCGGCGCACGCCGGGGACATCGAGCGGCGGCAATCCCCCGCCGAACGATTGCTCGGGGGCGCCATCGATCGACATGAATGCCTTCGCGGTCGGCGCGCTCGGCGGAAATCCGCTGCCCGCGCTCGGCGTGTCCGGCACGACGGTCCGCTGCCAATGGTGGGGCCGCGACCCCGGTTTCGCCGCGCCGAACAACACGATGTTGTCGGATGGGCTGCGCTACGTCGTTTGCCCTTGATCGACTCAGCCGACGATCTGCACCGGATGGGCTGAGGGAGTCGCGCGCCTCGAAAACAGCGGGGGATCCATCGAAAAACGGCCTGCGGCGAAGCCCGTCCCTGAGAGTTCCGGGCAAGAACATGGATTGGCAGGTCACGATTTCCGGCACGGGCGCAATTCCCTGCGGGCCCACGCGGAAAACCCAAACCAGGGATGTCGTCATGATTCAGTCTTTGCTCCTGCCCTCCCTCGTCTGTGCGCTCGCCGTGCTGTGCCTTGGATGGTGCGCTCTCGCGCGATCGAAGTTCGTCGCCTCCAGAGCGCGCGTCCTGTCTGACCCACGGTCTCCTATCGATGCCGCGAGCCGTCGCTCGCGCGACGGTGGATCGAGCAGCGCGCTGCTCGCCCTGATTCTGCTGCTCGGGCTCTCGAACCATGCCGGCGCCCAGGCCCACGTGGCCGGCTGGGGGATCCGAGTCGTCGACAGTTCTTTTCGGGACTTCGTCCAGGTCCAGGCTTCCAACAAGGGCGGCGTCGGACTGCGCGCCGACGGCTCGCTCGCCGCCTGGGGGGACAACACGGTCGGGCAGTGCAACATTCCTGCCCTGCCGGCCGGACTGAGCTACGTCGAGCTGGCTTCGAGCGGAGACTACGTTCTCGCGCGGCGCAGCGATGGATCGATCGCCGCCTGGGGAAGCGACAACTTCGGACAGTTGCATCCGCCCCCTCTGCCGCCCGGAGTTTCCTACGTCGAGCTCGCCGCCGGTGCCGTCCATGCCCTGGCTCGCCGGAGCGACGGCAGCCTGGCTCTGTGGGGAGACAACACCTGGGGCCAGCTGAATCCGCCACTGCTGCCGCCGGGCCTGAGCTACGTCGAGATCTCCGCCGGTTGGCAACACAGCCTGGCGCGGCGCAGCGACGGCAGCGTCGTCGGCTGGGGAAGCGACGGCTTCGGCCAGTCCAGCGCGCCGGTCCTCCCACCTGGCATCACCTATGTCGCGATCTCCGCGGGCACGACGCACAGCCTGGCTTGCTGCAGCGACGGATCGATTCGGGCCTTCGGAAACAATTCCTACGGGCAGTGCAACGTGCCCGCCTTGCCCATTGGCCTGAGCTACGTCGACGTCAGCGCGGGTGCAAGTCACAGCCTCGCCCGCAGGAGCGACGGTTCGCTGGTCGCCTGGGGGAGCAATGATCTCGGAGAATGCAATGTGCCTGCCTTGCCCCCCGGCGTCAGCTACGGCTCCTTCGCCGCGGGAACGGGAGGACATGGCGTCGCGAGCCGCAGCGACGGCGTGGTCGTCGCGTGGGGATACAACGGCTGGGGTCAGTGCAACGTACCCTCGCTCGCGCCGGGCCTCTCGTATGTCGGGATCTCCGCGGGCAATGCGCACAGCCTGGTGCGCAGCAGCGACGGCCAACTCTTTGCGTGGGGCGATACCAACAGCAATCTGGGCATCGTGCCTGCACTTCCCGCGGGCCTGGTGTATTCCGGAATCGCTGCCGGCCAGTTCCACAGTGTCGCGCTCCGCAGCGACGGCTCGGTCGTCGCCTGGGGCTTCAACACGCAAGGGCAGTGCAACGTTCCCGCAGGCATCACGGCGGTCGCCGTCGCCGCAGGCAATTTCCACTCGCTCGTGCGCCGTGGCGACGGGTCGATCGTCGCCTTGGGATTCAACAACGTCGGCCAGTGCAACGTGCCAGCGCTTCCGCCAGGCACGAGCTACACCACGCTCGCCGCGGGCCGCGAGCACAACCTCGCTTGCCGCAGCGACGGGGCCTTGCTCGCCTGGGGATTCAACGCTTTCGGCCAGTGCAACGTGCCTGCCCTGACGCCCGGCCTCGCCTACGTGGGCGCTGACGGAGGCGAGCGGCACAGCCTGGCGCTGCGCAGCGACGGCTCGGTGGTCGCTTGGGGAGACAACGCCGACGGCCAGTGCAACGTGCCGGCACTTCCGGCGGGACTCGCTTACGTCCAAGTCGCCGCGGGTGAATTCCACAGCCTGGCACGCCGCAGCGACGGTTCCGTCGTTGCCTGGGGAAGGAACCAGCACGGCGAAACGAATGTGCCCGCGTTGAAGCCGGGTTATTCCTTCGTCGATATCGTCGGCGGGCCGCGCCTGTGCTTGGCTCGGGTCGAGCTCAATTGCACTCCGCCGGTCGTCTATTGCACGGCGAAGCTGAACAGCCAGGGCTGCGCACCCGGGATCGTCGCAACGGGCACGGCTTCGGCGAGCGCGGCATCGGGCTTCGCCGTGAGCGCGGCGCAGATGCTCAACAACAAAGCCTGCCTGCTGCTGTACGGAATCCATGGCCCGAGCGCGACGCCGTTCCAGGGCGGCTTTCTGTGTCTAGCCTCGCCGATCCGGCGCACGCCGGGAACTTCCAGCGGCGGCAACCCGCCGCCGACGGATTGTTCGGGCGCGCCTTCGATCGACATGAACGCCTTCGCGGTCGGCGCGCTCGGTGGCAATCCGCTGCCCGCGCTCGGAGTCTCGGGCACGACGGTCCATTGTCAGTGGTGGGGCCGCGATCCGGGCATTGCAGCGCCCAACAACACGATGCTGTCGAACGGGCTGCGCTACCTCGTGTGCCCGTGAGCGAATCGAGTGGTCGCCCGCTCGGCGCTCAGCGCTGCTCGCCCTCTTCCTGGTGGGCGCAGGTCGCGCACAGGCTCGCGTAGGGCACCTGCTCGAGTCGGCTGCGATCGATCGTGACGCCGCACAGCGCGCAGCTCCCGAACGAGCCTTCAGAGACACGCTGCAGAGCCTCGCGCACCTGGTAAGCGAGCTGATCGATCGTCGCCAGGACTTCGCTGTCGCGCTCGAAAGCCGTATCCTCGACGCTCTCGTCCTCCGCCTGTCCATCGGGATCACCTGACGGCTCGAGGATCTCCTCCTCGACCTTGCCGACCTGCTCGGTGTAGGAATCGAGCAGGTTCTTCAAGCGCCGCTCGAAGCCGCTGATCTCCGCCGAGCTGAGCGGCTTTTCCTGTTCGGGTTCGCGGGATCGATTGCGTGATGCCATGCGCAGTTCGCGCCAGAATCGCAGGCGCGGGTGATTTCAATTGCATAGCCCCGAGCAAGTTCAAGCGTTCGCAAGGCCTGGGTCGTATTTCCTAGCGACCAATACCGATTTCCGGACAGGATACTCAGGGGTGCTGGTCATGGTTGTAGGCGTGCAAGCGGCCCGGGCGCAGCGCAAATCCTGGCCGCATGGCAGCATGGTCTCTGCTCTCCCCGCCCGAGAAGCGTTCCCACCTTCCCGCCAGCCCCATGTCGCACTACTGCCCCGCCGTCGACGGCTTCTACCTGCGCGCCAGCGGCGAGATCGCCTGCTGGACCTCGCCCGGCGAGGACGATCCGATGTTCCGCATCGATCCCAAGGATGCGCACAAGATCGACTACGTCGCGGACATCTTGAACGGCGACGAGTTCCGCCGCATGCGGCGCGAGCTGTGGAACCACCGCGATCCCTACGCCTACTGCGAGTCCTGCGGCTGGGGCTGCCCGCAGATGAGCGACCAGTGGTGGCGCGTCGACAAGCGCAGCTTCGAATTGAAGACGATCCGCACGCTGCAGGTCGAGCCCTCGTTCCTGTGCAACCTCGACTGCCTGCAGTGCATGCCCTTCCATTCGCGCACCCTGGGCAAGGGCAACAAGCAGATCGATCGGCGCATGTACGAGAAGGCCCTCGACGACCTGGTCGCCCACGGCATCGGTGTCGAGAACACCTACTACGCGGGCTTCGGCGAGCCCTTGATGAATCCGGAGTTCCCCGAGCTCGCGCGCTACGCCCGCGAAAAAATCGGCGGGATCATCGTCTGCGACACGAACGCGAACTTCCGTTTCCGGCCCGAGTTCCTCGACTGCGGTCTCGACTGGCTGGTGATGGCGGTCGACGGCAACAACCAGAAGGACTACGAAACGTACCGCCGCCGCGGCGACCACGCGAAGGTGATGCGCTTCGTCGAGGACGCCTGCAACGAGCGACACCGGCGCGCCGACGGCCGCACGAAAGTCGTCTGGAAGACCGTGATGTTCCAGTGGAACTCGAGCGACGAGGATCTGCGCACGATCGTGCGGCGCGCCAACGATCTCGGCGTCGACGAGATCCGGCTGGTGAACACGATCACGCCCGGCGGCATCTCCGCCAACTACGCGACTTCGCGCTGGAGCGAGATCCGCGCCCTCGCGGCCGAGTTGTCGGCGTCGTCGCGCGTCCCGCTGACCTTGATCCATCCCGAGTGCTTCACCGGCGATCCGACGCGCTGCCACGGATTCGTCGAGGCGGTCGAGGAAGTCGGGGACGAGCTCTCGGTCAAGGGCTGGGTGCTGCTCGACGACGGTCCGCCCGACGAGATCCGCGTCCACACGAGCGACGGGCGCTCCATGCCCGCGAAGCTCTTCGCACGGCCTGACCTCGAAGCCGCGCACCCGACGATTCCCAATGCGAAGGGCGGCGGATTCGAGGTGCGCGCTCCGGCGGCGATGTTCTGTCCCGATCGCGCGGTCTACGCCCTCGATCTGACGCTGCTGCGCGGCACGACGGAGCGCGCGGCGTTCCAGGTGCGCTACTTGAGCGGCCTCGAGCGCAGCGAGCGCGGGCCGATCAAGCTGCGCAACCAGATCAGCATCGAAGTACCCTGAGTCGCTCGATCTAGACGCGCACGATTCCGTCGCCTGCCCAGCGCGGCGTGGCGATCGCTCCGCGCTCGACGAGCACGCGCAGCGTCCATACGGTTCGATCGCCGCGCACCAGGCGCACCTGGAATTCGCCCGGCGGACGAAGCGGCACTTCGAGGGACCAGCCCGCGCGCAGGGCGTTGGGCATGTTCGCGTGCGAAGCGGCGACGTCGGGGCGATCGGCGCGCTGAACCAGGAGCGGAGTTTCGTCGGCGAGTCGGGCTTCGATACCGTCGGCGCCGCCATCAGAGAGCAGCAGCCAGCCGGAAAGTTCCACGCTCGTCGACGTCGATTCGACACGCTCGACGAAGCCGGTCGCGATCGCCGCCATCGGCGGCGTCTCAGGCTCGCCCGCGCGCGCTGCGCGCACTCCCGCGAGGCGCGCCACGGCATCGAGGGCCTGCTCGAAGGCCTCGGCCGTGCGCTCGACCGCGGCAGCATCGTGGGCGAAGCAGGGCAGGAAGTTGCCGTTGCTGAAAATCCCCCGCCGCAGGAGTTCCTGCACGCACAGGGCTTGCAGTTCCTCGGGGCTGCGACCGCCTTGCGGCTCGAAGGTGGCCGTCAAGCGCGCGGGCGGACCCGACAGACGCGAGCGCAGGCCCAGGCGCGCGGCCGTGGAGTTCCAGCGCACGCGCAGCTCTTCGCCGATCTCGGCCAGGTGCTCTGCGACCTGCTGCTCGCGCGCGACGCGCAGCACGGCCGTGGAAGCCGCCATCGCCAGGGCCTCGCCGCGGAAGGTCATCCCGAACGCGACCTGCGGCACGAGCTCCATCGCCTTGCGCGTCCCGACCAGCGCGGACAAGGGCAGGCCGTTGGCGAGGGATTTTCCGAGGCAGGCGAGATCGGGCTCGACGCCGACGTAGGCCTGGCCGCCGCCGAGACCGAGGCGCAGGGCCGTGACGACCTCGTCGAAGATGAGCAGCGCGCCTTCGCGCCGCACCAAGTCGGCCAGGGCCTGCATGTAACCCGTCTTCGGCAATTCCTCGCGCACAGGCTCCATCACGACCGCGGCGACCGCTCCGCGATGGCGCGCGAACACTCTCTCGAGGGCGGCGAGGTCGTTGTACGGAAAGGGGTGCAGCCGTTCGCCAAGCCCGCGCGGCACGCCTCGCACCCGCGGATTGCCGGCGACGAACCAGTCGTGGAAGCCGTGCATCCCGTAGTGCAGCACTTCCTCTCGCCCGGTCGCGGCGCGCGCCACGCGCAGAGCGGCGGTCAAGGCATCGGAACCGTTCTTGCCGAAGGCGACGCGCTCCGCGCAGGGCACGATTGCGCACAGCTCGCGCGCGAGCTCGACCTCGAGCGGGTTCAGCATCGAGAGCGAGGAACCGCGCTCGAGCTGCGCCACGATCGCCGCGTTCACCGCGGGATGGCCGTGGCCGAGCAGGTTCGTGCCTCCCCCGCCGACCCAGTCGACGTACTCGCGACCGAGGGTGTCGACGAGCATGCAGCCGCGCGCGCTGGCGACGAAGTGCGGGAAGGGCGCGCCGTCGACGGGAGCCCAGGGCCGCTGCAGCACGCTGTCGAGGTTTCCGTAAGCGAGCAGATCGCGGGCCTCGCACACCAGGCGCGCCGTGGCGTCCGCGTCCTGGATCGGGCCCTGTTCCTCGCTCATGCAGCGCCCATCCTCCGCTCGGGTAGGGTCGCTTGTACACATCGGACTTGGCCGGCGCGCGGCGTCACGCGCCGCCCGCCACCCGCCCGAGCTCGCGATGCACAGCGATACGGGGCAGTACCCTCGAGGCTCGTGCACGGGAGCCTCGCGGTTCAAGCAGTGCGCCGGCAGCGAGCCGAGACTCGCCGCCGGCGCGATCCAACCGATTCACTGCTTCACTGCTGATTCACGAGCACCGCCACGGTCCCTGTGCCGCCGGCCAGGCTGCCCAAGGACTTGCCGATGACCGTTCCCACGGAGGGATCTCTCGCGAGCATCGCGTAGCCGGGGTTCGGCGAGGCGACCAGCAGATCGCCGGGACGTACCCCGCCGAAGCTCGCGTCGACTTTCAGCGCCTTGTACGAACCCAGGGTCACGACCTGACCGAAGCCGCCAGGCGCGATCGCGCCCTCGGCGCTGGTCAGCTGGAAGCGCGGCAGGGCCGGCCCGAGATTCTCGAGCTTCGGATCGGAAGCCGGCGGGGGCTTCATCCGATTCTCGCCGACGCTCATGGCCGTGGAGATCGGTCCGAGCACCGCCGTCGCGTTCGCGGAGGTCGCCTTGCGCACCACGATCACCGGCAGCTCGCCGAGCACCGCGTCGTCCGCGCCCTGGATCTCGACCAGGTCGCCGATCTCCAGCGGCTCGCCGCCGCCGTTCTTGACGATGTCGGTGACGCAGCCAACTTTCGAGCCGGCGACGTACAGGTCGCCGTTCACGAACATGCGACCGCTGGCGAACATCGCCCAGCCGCTCGATCCTCCGGTCTCGCCCCACACGCCGATGTCGTTGCCGAAGATGGTTCCTGTCGTGCTGCGGCCCGCGATGCCGTACATCCCGCCGGTGTGCTCGCCGTAGACACCCGCGCAGACTTGGTAGGGATAGTCGGCGCGGCCCGTGACGCCGTTGCCGCCGCCCGAGGCCACGCCTTCCACTCCGGGACCTCCGTAATTGTTCTCGCCGTACACGCCGCTGTCCGTCGTGTAGGAGTTGCCGCGGACTCCGTGGCCTCCGCCGTAGGTCACGCCGTACACACCGTCGCCGCCGCTGGAATCGCCCCACACGCCGGCGCCGGCGGTGGTGACCGTGCCGTAGACGCCGGCACCGGTGTTCGCGTATCCCGCCATGCCGTTGCCCACCGGGCTGTATCCAGCGACACCGACTCCGAGAGTCGCTGTCGATTCGCCGTAGACGCCGGCGTAGTAGTCGAGCGAGCAGCTGCCGGTGATCGTGTTGCCGGCGCCCGAGACCAGCACCAGCGGCACGGGGATCGACTGCAGGAAGGCCGAGCTGTCGAGCCCATCGAGCAGATCGCAGTTGAGATCGATGACCTTGGTCGAGTTCGCGACCGAGAAGGGTGCGCCGATTGCGGAGAACACCGCGCTCGAGCTGAAAGTCTTGATACCGCTGAAGGTCTGCGCCGTGGCGAGGCGGGCGATGTTGGTCGACAGACGGTTGTCGTTCAGCGTTCCGCTGGAGACGGAGCTCGCGTTCAAGCTCGAGAGCGCCGCGCCGTTGCCGGCGAACGAGCCGCCGATCACGGCACCGGTGACATTGATGTTCCCGCCCTGCACGGCGCCGGGCGATCCCGGTTGGAGCTGGACGTACTGGAGGATGAAGGGCGAATTGGGCGGCGGCACTCTCAGGGCAGAGCCTTGCGCAGCCGCGCTCGCGGCCAGCGCGAGCAGGATGGGGATGGTTGGGAGGGAAGCGTGCATGGGGGTTCTCCGTGGGGTTGGAACTCGGTCCAACCCTGTCACGCAGGATCGCGCCGGCGGAGATCACGTCATTCGAAAGCCCGCCTCCTGCGCGGTGCCATTTCCGCGAGGGCCGAGAAATCCGCCGCATTGGCTGATCTCCCCCGCGGGAGAAGCGCGTGGAGCGCTGTTGGAGTGCGCTTTGCCTCCCCCCCGTCCCTCATCCGAGCTGCTCCCATGCGAAAACTCCCCCTCTGCCTCGTCGCCCTCCCCTTCCTCGCCATCTCCCACGCCCAGGACACACGCCGGTCCCTCGAGCCCGCTTCACCCGGGGTCGGACCGGCCAGACCCGCGGCGACTCCAACCGCGGCCGGCGTGCAGACGCCGCTCGCGGGCTTCGAGCCCAAGAACGCGATGCTCAGCGTCGGTGAGGGCCTGCGCGCGGACCTCGACGATTCCGTGCCCCTGCCCGGCCGTGCCGAGATCTCGACCGGTCCCGAAGGCGACACGCTGGTCGCGGCGGGCTCCGGCGATCCCTATTTCTTGAGCTTCGCGGGCGGCGATCGCTATCCGCCGAGCCTGGAGCGCATCGATCCCGCGCTATTGAGCGCAGCCTCGGCGGCCCTCGCCGCGGGGCGCAACGAGACCTTCGCCTTCGTGATGTTCGCCAAGCGCATGACGCCGGCGCGCCTCGCGGCACTCGAAGGACTCGGGATCGCGCCGCTGGCCTTCCATCCGCATTACTGCCTGAAGGTCGCGATCCCCGTCGCGGCCATCGATGCCTGCGCGGCGCTCGACTTCGTGCGCTGGATCGGCGTGGCGAGCGCGCAGCAGAAGCTGCATCCGATGCTCGCCGAGCAGGTGGCGAAGAACCCGACGGCGGAATCCGTCGACGTGTGGATCGATGTCTCCGAATCCGACCTCGGCCCCACGGCGCAGCGCAGCCTGGCCGCGACCTCGAGCCTCTGGGACGCCGGTGTGGCGCGAGCGGGCGCGACCGCGGCCACCTTGGTCTCGCGCAGCGGCGGTTGGCAGGAGCGAGCCTTGATGAGCCACGGCGCGACGATCGTCGAGTACGTCGACTCGATCCGCGCTTTCCGCTCCCGCATCGCTCCCGCGGCGCTCGAGAGCCTGCTCGAGCTCGACTTCGTGCAGTTCGTCGAGCCCGACCTCGCGCCGACCCTGGCCCACGATGAATCCAGGCCGATGGTCGCCAACGACATCGTCCGCGGCTACTACAGCGGCGGCAACTCGCAAGCCGTGACTATCGGCGAGGTCGACAGCGGCTGCGACATCTCGCACCAGGACTTCACCGGTCTGTGGGGACTGGGCTGGGACTTCTCCTCGTCCGGCTCGGCCTTCACCGACTCCTGCGAGCACGGCACCCACGTGCTCGGCACGATCCTAGGCGGCGGAAACGTCACGCCGAGTCTCGCCGGCAACGCGCCGGGACTCGCGCGCTACGGCGGCACCGGCCGCGCTTTCCTGGCGCGCATTTTCAACGGCAGCTGCTCCTCGTCGGGCATTCCCCTGGCCTCGGTCGCTGCGGTGATGAACACCGATTTCTTCGACGGCGTCTCGGTCTCGCCGCGGCCGATGGCGATCAACAATTCCTGGGGCACGACGGCGAGCTCCGGCATCTGGATCGGCAGCGAAGCCAACGCGCGCATCCTCGACAAC
>DATHET010000336.1:0-20585 GCA_035490315.1 Planctomycetota bacterium | reverse complement strand
AGGAACGGGTCGGGGACGATAGCTTCTGCCGGGCGGGCGGGCATCGCGGAAAAAGGCCGCAATCAGCCGCCTTCCAAGGCCGGATCAGGAAGCCAGCGGGTCATCGAAGGCAGTTCGGCCGCTGCGCTCGGACCCTTGAGTTTCAAACTTGAACGACCGGTTCCGTTCCCGCCTCAAGGAAGCGGGTCCGCGCGCGCGATAGCCAGGGGCTATGACCTCCCAGCTCCGAGATCCGATCCGCGGCGCGCCCGCGGCAGCGGAGACCGCGGGAAAACGAGCTGGAAGCGATCCGCAGCCCTCGAATGCCGAGCCCAGGCTGGGCCCCTTGCTCGAGGCGCGCTCGAGCTGGCACGGCCTCGAGCCGACCAGCGTCTACTTCCGCCGCGGGCAGCCGCTGCTCAATCTGCTCGTGCTGGTCGCCATCCTGCCGCCGGCCCTGCCGATCGGCGTGGCGATCGCGCTGGTCAACGGGATCCTGTTCCGCGATCCGCGCCAGATCTTCTTCGTGCAGCAGCGCCTCGGCTGGCGCGGGCGGCCGTTTCGCCTGTTCAAGTTCCGCACGATGCGCGAGATCCCGCAAGCGGATTTCACGTCGTGGGAAAACGGCGATCGACTGCGCGTGACGCGCTTCGGTCGCTTCCTGCGCAACACGCACCTCGACGAGCTGCCGCAGATCCTCAACGTGCTGCGCGGCGAGATGAACTTCATCGGGCCGCGGCCGGAGATGCTCGAGATCGAAGCCTGGGCGGATGCGCGCGTGCCCGGCTTCACCAGCCGACTGGTCTTGAAGCCCGGGCTGACGGGCTGGGCGCAGATCACCCAGGGCTACACCGGTCACGATGCCGAGGCCTACGCGATGAAGCTTTCGAGCAACGAGCACTATCGCCGGCACCTCAGTCTTCGATTCGACCTGGAGATTCTTGCGCGCACGGCGATCTGGATGGTGCGCGGGCGCGGCTGGAACTTTCCCAAGGGACGCAAGAAAGCGAGCCGATCGGCGACGAAGGCAGGCTAGTGTCCGGTTTCCGAAGTTCGTACTCGAACTGAGGGGACAGGACACTGCCCGGCCGAAGGGCCGGGCCCGGCGCGCTTCGCCGCGCCGTGCGCCGCAAGCCAGTCGCGGGGTACTCCGCGCGAGTTCATCGGCGCGACAGCGCCGCGCGTGGTGCTGGATTTCTGCAGCGACTTCTGGAACAGGACACTCGGGCTCGGTCGTTCGCGGCTCGACGTGTCGCGCCGTATGCTGCGCCTCGCTGACCAGCGCAGCGCGCCTTGTTCCTGAAACCCAGATCTCTCCGCCGCCCTCTGCTCGCGATCCTCGTCGTCCTGCTGATCGCAGCCGTCGCGCGCACGTACGTCGGCGACGTGTACCGCGTCGAGAGCGCCTCGATGGAGCCGACCATCCACGCCACGCCCGAGCACGTCTTCGTGCGCTACGAGCGTGATTTCACGCCGACACGCTTCGACCTGGTGGTGTTCAAGGTCCTGGCGACGGAATCGGGCGCGGTGGTCAAGCGCGCCGTGGCCCTGCCGCTCGAGTCGCTGTTGATCTCCGGCGGCGACCTCTTGATCGAAGGCCATCGCCTGGGGCTCGACGTCCCTCGTCCAGCGGCGATTCCGATCTTCGATTCACGGCTGGAGCCCCTCGACATCGCCTTCTCGATCCCCAGCGCGCCTTTCGAGAAGCAGGCGGATGGCTGGCGGCTCGATGCGCGCGGCCGGCGCGCGGACTTGAGCTTCGCGCGGCGCGCGGGGGATGACCGACTGGATGCGAAGGGCGCGCTCGCCGCCGGCAAGAGCGAGGTCAACGACCTGCGCATCGAGGGGCGCTTCGAGTTCCACGGCTCGGGCAAGTTCATGCTGCGCCTGACCGAGGAGGGCGACGCCTTCGAGCTGGAGATCGAGCTGCGCGAGGGCGTGATCGACGCGGCGCGCATCCAGCGCCGCAGCGGAGGCAAGGAGCTGGCCGTGCTGGCCTCGCTCGAGCATCCGATGGAGGGGCGCGCCTCACAGGCCTGCACGCTGAGCTTCGAGAACATCGACAACCACGTGATCGCCGAGATCGCAGGCCGAGTCCTGTCCGCGGACTACGACGCGAACACGCCCCTGGTCGGGGTGATCAACGAGAACGACCGCCACCTCCAGCCGCGCGTCAACCTGACGGCGGCCGAGATCGAGGTGCGAATCGAGCAGCTCACCCTGGCGCGCGACCTCTTCTACACGGCGACCGGGCCGCTGGGCACCGGCTCCCCGGTGGCCCTGGGCCCCGACGAGATCTTCGTGCTCGGCGACAACTCCGCCGACTCGCGCGACAGCCGGGTCTTCGGCCCCGTGCGCCTCGGCGACCTCGCCGGCAGGGCAATCTCGGTGGTCTGGCCGCTGGGCGCAGCGCGCAGGCTGGGCGAGCTGCGCTCGCTGCGGGCAGCGCAAGTCAGCAGCCAATAAGCGCTTACAATGAAGCAGCGGCCGCACAGGCGCCGCAGGGGCCCCAGGATCTCCCCAGAACCCCGCGGGGCGAGCCGGGTTGGACTGCAGAGCTATTCATGGAAGAGACCTTCGCCGAAGACCGGGGTGTGCAATGGATGCTGGCCTTCCAGGCCGGCTCCGAGCCCGCCTTCGACCGGCTGGTCGAGGCCTACTCCGGCCAGGTCTACGCCCTGTTCACGCGCTTCCTCGGCCAGGTTCCCGAGCGCGAGGACCTCGTCCAGGAGGTCTTCCTGCGCGTGCTGCGCTCGCGCGAGCGCTACACCCCGACGGCGCGCTTCTCGACCTACCTCTACCGCGTCGCGTTCAACCTCGCCGTCAACCACACGGAGCGCGACAAGAATCTGCGCTCGCGCGACGAGGGCGAGCTCGACGACGAGGACCCCAGCCACCGCACGCCGGCGAACGACGACGGCGATCCCGCGCGCAAGCTGGAGACCGAGGACGTGGTCCATGCCGTGCGCGAGGCGATCGCCTCTCTTCCGGAGTCGCAGCGCATGGCCTTGATCCTCGCGAAGTACGAAGAGCTGTCGTTCGCCGAGATCGCGCTGGTGCTGGGCTCCAGCGAGAAGGCGATCAAGTCCCTGGTCCACCGCGCGCGCGAAAGCCTGCGCGAACGCCTGAAGCCGTTCCTGGAGAGGGAGCTCGCATGAATCCCGAATGCCGCAACTTCCGCGCGCGCCTTGCCGACGCGCTCCGCGGTCCGCTCGACGGCGCGCTGCCGCCTGCCGCGCGTGTGCGCCTGCCTGCCCTGGGAGGTTCCACGGGCCTGGGTTGGCATGCCCACGTGATCCACTGCGCGGAGTGCCGCGAGCTGCTTTCCGAGGAGGAGGCCCTCGACGAGCTGCTGCGCTCCCTGCCCCAGCCGCACCTGCCGCCGGCCCTCGCCGAGCGCGTGCTCTCGCGCCTCGACGGCGCGCGACGCGGCGTCGATCTCGACCGCCTGCTCGATCTGCAGCAGCTCGAGCCCGCGCCGGCCGATCTTGCGCGCAGCGTGATCGCTCGCGTCCATGCGGAGCAAGCTCTCGACCGACTGCTCGAAGGGGTCCCCGCGGAAGTTCCCGCGGGTCTCGATCGCCGCGTCCTGGCCCGCCTTCAGCTCGCACGCCGCGCTGGCAAGCCGCTCGTGCGCAGTCAGCTCGCCGCCGCTGCGGCAGAGTCATCAGAAACCCAGGTCCGCGAACGTCCGGCTCGGCGCCTGCTGCGCATCGCGGCGGGATTCGCGCTGGTTTCCCTCGCCGGCTGGGGCGCGTGGACCCTGCGCCGCGCCTTCTTCGAGAAGCCCGAGAACGCTGCGCCGGACCTCGTTCGCGACTCGGCTCCGCTGACTCCACAGTCCTCGGGCACGCCGACTTCGCCGACAACGCCCGAGCTGGCCGCAACCGGCGAGCCCGACGACGCGCTGCTGGCTTCCCTCGAAATGTTCGAGGCCTGGGACCTGCTCGCGACCAGCGGCGGCGTCGACGCCTCGCTGGCGACCCTCGATTCGCTCGACGAGTACCTGCTCGACTTCGAAAGCGCGGCGACCCTGCCCGCGACCACGGACGGCGCAACTTCTCCCGCGGATCCGGCCTCGGGCTCGGATTCCGACACCAGGCAACCGAAGAAGAACGGTTGAAGGTTGCCTCCATGACTCACTTCATCCGCTGGATCCTGCTGCTCGTCGCCCTGGCGCCGCTGGCCATCGGCCAGGAGCACGCGCCCGAGCTCGATCAAGCTCGCTCGCGCTGGGAACGCCTGTCGCCTGCCGAGCGCGCGCGCATCGCGCAGCACTTCGACGAATTCCGCGGCCTGCCGGAAGCCGAGCGGGCGCGGATGATGTCGCACTTGAATCGCCTGGCCCAGGCGCGGCGCGAGATCGAAGCGCGCATCCCCGAAGAATTGCGCGCGAAGCTCGACAAGCTCGCGCCGGAAGAGCGCCGTCAGGTGCTGCGCGAGTACGTCGAGACCACGATGGGCGAGCGCGCCGAGCGGCTGCGCGAGAAAATGACGGCGGAAGAGCTGGCGAAGCTCGACGGCGCGACTCCGGCGGAGCGCGAGGAGCTGCTGCACGCGCGCCGCGAGGAGCTGCTCGACCGCGCGCCGCGGGCCCTGGCTTTCCTCGGACGCCAGCTCGACCTGCCGCCGGAGGAAATGGAGCGCTTGAAGGCTCTCCCGCAGCAGGAAAAGCTCGACGCCCTCGCCACCCTCGGCCGCCGCGAGATGCAGCGCCGCGGCCCGCCGCCCGGCGTGGACGCGGAGGAGTTCAAGCGCTGGCTCGAGCTGCCTCCGCACGAGTTCATGGAGCGCATGCACGGCCACGGGATGCGCGGATTCCGCGGTGACGGCGAGCGCGGCCCGCCTCCAGACGGTCGCGGCCGCCCCGGCGGTTTCGGTCGCCCCGGCGGTCCGCCCGACGGTCCCGGCGGACGTCCCGGTCTTCGCCCGGAAGGTCGCGACGGCGAGCGCGGCCCTCGCCCCGGCATACCGCCGCCCGATGGCCCCCGCGGTCCGCGACGCGAAGGTCGTCTCGGCATCGAAGGTCAACGCATCGTGGGCCGCGCGATGCGCCCGGACCCCCAATGGGTCATCGAGCTCGCCGACCTGCCGCGCGAGCTCCGGCGCGAGCAGATCGTCGGGCGCATCCACGCCCGCGTCATCGAGGTCCTGGGCACACAGCCCGCGGTGACTCCCGCCGAGCTCGCGAAGCTCGATGCTCTGCAGGGCCCCGAGTTCTTCGAAGCCCTGCGAGACATCGTCGGCGACCTGCCGCGCGGACAGGGCGAGTTCGGCCGCGGACCCGGCGAGCACCGCCGCCGCGACCGCCCGCGCGACGACCTGTCGCCGCCGCCGCGCAAGTAATCGACGCTGCCCGCATGACTGTGCTTTCACCGTAGGGAAACCCCTTCGCGCGAGTACGCAGGCCGAAAAACGCGGAGGTAGGCCCCTCGACGCGCGGCAGGCGCGCGTCCGCGACGGTCAGGGCTTCCGAGCCCCATGCACAGCGATGCGGGGCAGTTCCCCGCGTAGACTGCTGGGCGATCGATGATCCTGACTGCGCCTAACTTTGTCCCGACCATCTCCGCGGCTGCCGCTCTCTCGGCGCGAGGCGCGGTGATCGTCGATCTGCGCTCGCCCGCGGAATTCGCCGCCGACCACCTTCCCGGCGCCTTCAACGTCCCGCTGTTCGACGATGCCGAGCGGGCGATCGTCGGCACCCTGTACAACCGCGATTCGCCCGATGCCGCCCTGGCCGCGGGCAGGTCCCTGGTCCGCGTGCACATCGATGCCCTGATCGGCGAGATCGCGCGGCTCGCCCGATGGAAGCTGCCGCCGGTCGATCTGGCGAGCCGGCTCGACGACTGGACCTCGGGCAGCATCGACGCCCTCGATCGCTCCCTCAGCTCCGCGCCCTGCGAGTCCCTGCCCGAGAAGCCGATCGTGCTGCACTGCTGGCGCGGCGGGCTGCGCTCGCGCAGCGTGACCAGCTTCCTGCGCGCCTTGGGTCTCGACCGCGCGGTGGCCCTCGAAGGCGGCTACAAGGGCTACCGCGAATGGGTGCGCGACTCGCTTGCGACCTGGATCGCGCCGCCGGTCTACGTGCTGCGCGGATTCACGGGCGTGGGCAAGACGCTGGTGCTCGGGGAGCTCGAGCGACTGCGCCGAGGCTGGACCATCGACCTCGAGGCCCTCGCCGGTCACCGCGGCTCGGTCCTCGGCATGGTCGGTCTCGAGCCCTGCACGCAGAAGACTTTCGAATCGCGGGTGTTCGCGCGGCTTTCGCAGGGTTTTCCCGCGGCTGCCGTGCTCGAAGGCGAGGGCCGCAAGGTCGGCAACGCCAGCCTGCCGCCGCGGCTGTGGGCAGCGCTCGACGCTGGCACCAACCTCGAGCTGACCGCGAGTCTCGATCGCCGCGTCGAGGTCCTGACCCGCGACTACCTCGAACGGCCCGAGAATCGTCCGGCGATCGCCGCCGAGCTGCCTTTCCTCGAGCAACGGTTGGGGAAAGTGAAATTCGACGGCGTCCTGACCAGCATGTTCGCCCAGGGCCGCGATCGCGAGCTGGTGCTGCTCCTGCTCGAGCGCTACTACGATCCGCTCTACCGCCAGTCCGAAAAAGGCCGCGTCTACGCCGCTCGATTCGATGCCGGCGACCCCTCGGCCGCGGCGGCGGAGATCGCGCACTGGATCGAGGCTCGGCTATAGACTTCTCTGGTGAAGACCAAGGTTTCTCCGCTGGCCCTCGGCGGCGTGTGCGCGCTTTGCCTGGCGGTCCTTTTCTTCGCCTGGTGGACGCTGAGCAGCCCGGATTCAGCGCCAGAGCCCGAGCCGGACCTGCAGAGCGCAGCCGATGCCACGCCGGGCGGGGACCATCCCGACGCGAGCCAGGCAACTGCGTCGAAAAAGCCGTCCGCTTCCGAGCTCGATAGCACGCGGGTGGCCCTCGCCGGCGAGGAGAAGATCCCGGACAAGCCTCAGGTCGAATTCGAGATCCGCTCGAGCACCGATCGCCCGCTCGCCAATGCGCGCACCCTGCTGCGGCGCGGCGAAGAAGTGTTCGGCTCGAAGCGCTGCGACGAGTCGGGCGTGACCCGTTACGACGCGGCCAGCGGCCATGCCGAGCTGATCGTGATCGCCCGCGACGTTCCGCCGTTCACGCGCGAGGTACCCCTCGCCGCCGGCCATCAATTAATTGTTGTCGAGCGCGGTCTCGCCGTCTCGGGTCGCGTGCGCGTGGCGCGCGAGCGGCCGGTCGGCGGAATCGAGTTGACGCTGACCTCCGACAGGCCGCTGGTCGACGACTCCGCCTGGCCCGAAGCCGTGCGCGGCGCGTTCGAGCTCGGCGAGCGCGACAAGCTGCGGCTCGTCACGCACACCAGCGATTCCGGCGCGTTCGAGTTCATCGGTCTCGCCTCGCCTTGGAGCGGCAAGCTGGAGGTGGGGGAGACCCACCAGCTGCTCGCGGTCACGGGCGGGATCTGGTCGCAGGGATCGGAGTCGATCCGCCTTGACGATCCGGTGGAAGGGCTGGTCCTCGACCTGGTCGCCCTGGAGCTCGCGCGCGGACACGTCGTCGCCTCGGTCGGCGGCCCAGGCGTCGCGCGCGCCAGCGTCAACGGGGTCCTCAACTTCGAGCCCTCGCCTGGCGACGACGAAGGCGCGAACGCGAACTTCGAAGGCCGCACGGACGCCAGCGGTTTCTTCTCGCTGCCGATCCATCGCCGCGGAGGATTCGACACCGAATCGATCGCCAAGGGCATCGCCTGGCCGCCCTTGCGCAGCGCGTCGCTGACCCTCGACGGCGGAGACGAGATCCCGAGGCGGCGGCTCGAGCTCGCTGGAGCTCAGCTGCCGGAGAATTTTGATTTCGGCGAGCTGGTGCTCGAGCGCGGCGCGACCCTGCAGTTCGCGGTCAGCGACGCCCAGTCGAAGCCGCTCGCGGGAGCCTACGGCCGGCTCGACGGCGAGCGCAGCGCGCCGACCGACGAGACGGGACACGCGTCGATCGTCTACGCCCCCGGGACCGGCCGGCCGCTGATGGTCACGCTCGATGGCTACCGCGACGCCCGCGCCGATCTGCCCAAGGAAGCGAGCGAAGTCCTGGCCGTGGTGCTCGAGCGCACCAACCGCTTGACCGTGGTCGTGAGCCAGCCCGACGGCCGGCCCGCGATCGGGATCCTCGTGCAGCTCACCGGCCAGCGCGCCCAGCCGCAGCCGCGGCGCGGACGCGGCAACCGGGTCAACGAGCAGCGCACCGACGAGCAGGGGCGCGCCGTGTTCAGCGACATGGTCCCGGGCTCGCCTTTGTCGATCACGGTGCGCGACGCGATGGGCGCGAGCGTGGCCGAGCGCGCGACGACGCTGGCCGCGGACGAGTGGGCGACGCTGGAGCTGTCGATTCCTCGCGCCTTGCTGTCCTTCTCCGGCGTGGTGCGCGACGAGCTGGGGCTGGCCCTCGCCGAAGCAGGCATCGAATTCACCGACATGCAGAACCCGAACCGCGCGAACGTCTCCGCGCGCAGCGACGCCGACGGACGCTTCGCTTTCGCTGGCCTCAGCAATCCGATCGGCCTGTTGCGCGTGCGCAAGAGCGGCTTCGCGCCCCTGACCGTGCCGGAGTTCCAGATCCCGCCGCCGGGCGTGATCGCCGACATCCGTCTCGAGCGCGGCCTGAGATTGACGCTGCGCATGGTCGACAGCCGCGGAGCGCCCGTGCGCGGCGAGAACCTGCGCCTGGACCTCGCGGGCGAGAGGCCGTCCCAGGGCCGCCGCATCAGCGACAACGAATGGGAGTTCTCGAACCTGCCGCGCATCGGCATGGTCGCGGTCGGCAGTGCGGGGAACCGCGAGTACCGCCAGGACGTCGAGCCGCTCAACGGCAACCAGGATTTCCTCGTGCCGGTGCAAGGCGGGCTGGAGGTCACGCTGCGCCTGGATCCGTCCTTGCTGCAATCGACATTGAATCTCTCGCTGCGCGCGCGCGACGACCGGCGTGTGCGCCTGTCTCAGAATCTGAGCGGCGAGCCGCTGCAGACGCGGACTTTCGCGCCGATGCTGCCCGGCGAGTACCAGCTGAGCGTGACGCAATACGTGCCCGACGGACAGCGCGGCACTTGGATCGCGCTGGGCGCTGTGCAGAAAGTCACAGTCACCGAGGGCGCGAATCAGCGCCTGGAGATTTCGCGATAAGAGTCGGCGGGGTCGGGCGATCGTCCGGGTCGCACGGTTGATCCCGCAAGTACGGAGTCAGGTGAATTCGTCCGGAGTCGTGCGGGCGCTCTCGCCTGCGCGCAGCGCAGGCGAGAACGCCCGCACGACTCCGGACGAATTCACCTGACTCCGTACTCACCAATTGCGCGCGAACAAAGCGATTCCTTCGCGCGCTTGACTGGAGATCTCGTGCAGATTGCGCGCGGATGTCAGTCGCTTCCACAAGTACGACGGCCGCAGATAGAACCGCCGCACCATGCGCCGCTTGAGGGCTTCCATCGCCGCGCGGTCGAGCGTGCGCGTCGGCAGAAATGCGCTCGCTCCGCCCTGGTCCATGACCAGATCGGAGGCGTCCGCGAGCCCGAGCTCGAGCATGGTCGCGCGGAACGGCGTGCCGAAACGCGGCACGGCCATGTTGAGGCTCATGAAATCCAGCTCCAGCTCGAAGGCCAGGGCAAGAGTACGCTCGAGCGAGTCCTCGCTTTCCTCGGGTAGACCGATGATGAACGTCCCGACCGAGCGGATGCCGTGATTTCGCAGCCGCGCGAAGCCGGCGCGCACCTCGCTCGACACGTAGCCCTTCTTGTACAGCGCGAGCAACGCGTCGTCGGCGCTCTCTACCCCGAGGATCAGCGTGTGGCAGCCGGCGCGCTTCATAGCCGCCAGGAGCTCGTCGTCCGCCGTGTCGGGCCGCGTGAAACCGGTCCACGACAGATCGCCGCGCGATGCAAGGGCGTCGCAAAGCTCCAGGGCTCGCGCGCGCGCCACGCCAAAAGTCTGGTCCATGAAGAACAGCTCGTGCACACCGCGCGCGCGCAGGTGGTCGATCTCGTCCAGGACATCCTCGATCGGCCTGGTCTGGAAGCCGAGCGTGCCGATCACGCAGAAAGTGCACGGATACGGGCAACCGTAGTCGGTCAGGACCGTCGCGAATCGCGCCGAGCGCGCGAAGGAAAAGCGATACCCGCGCTCGGGAAACAGCTCATGGCGCGGGCGCGGCACTCGGTACTGGCCGCGTTGCTTGCCGTGCACGCGGATGCGCTCGATGACACCCGACGCGCGCCGCACGGTCATCTCCTCGATCGCCGCACGATTGTCCGAGAGGTAATGCACGATGTCCTGGTTCGCGAACACGTGCAGCGCGGCTTCGAGCCAGCTCTCCTCGGCGAGCCGCGCTTCGCTGTTCTCCTGCAGCACGTCGCCGATCGCGATCACGCGCCGTCCGCGCGCCGCGACTTGCGCCAGGAAGGCTCGATCCTCCTCCCAGGAGACCGAGCCGACGAGCGAAACGACCACGGCTGGATCGAAGGCCTCGATGCGCGACATCGCCGCTGCCGTGTCCAGCGATTGCGCCATGCAATCGAGCACCGAGATCTCGTGCCGCGTCGCGAGCGTGCCCGAGAGCACGACCAGATCGATCGGATGGAAGAGATAATTCGACTTGGTGGTCTTCGAGCAGAAATAGTCGCGGATGTACGTGCGACGGCCCGGCGGATTGAGCAGCAGGACCCGCATCAGCCGCCTGCCTCGTTCGCGCGCGCGGACGTGCGCGAAGGATGGACGTTGCGCTGCGCGGGCCGCGCAACCGGCTCGAGCGTGAACATCGTCAAGTCATCCCCGCGCAGGAACGCCTGAGCGGCGGCGTGGACCTCGCTGACCTCGAGCGCGACCAGGCACTGCGGAAACCCCCAGATGCAACTCGCGACCTTGTTGTCGTGGACGTTGATGCACGGCGAGCAGGCGGGCGGCCGGTACAGCGCTCGCACGCGACTTCCGACCGGCCCGTAGAGCAGCGGCGTCTCTGGACCGAAGAGCCCGACCGTCGGCGTGCCCAGAGCCGCCGCGAGGTGCATCGGACCAGAGTCATTGGTGACGAAGACCGCGCAGCGCGAGAGCAGCGAAGCCAGCTCGCCCGTCGACAGATCTCCCGCCAGGTTCACCGGTCGCGGCAGGTGCTGGTCCAGGGCCTTGTCGACCACGGCCTGGGTGTACTCCCGCTCGCCGCGAGACCCGATCAGGATCACCGGCAGCCGGTCCTCGCGCGCGAGTCGCTGCGCCAGGGCCGCGAAGGAGGGTTGCGGCCAGCGGCGCTCGAAATTGAGCTCGCCCGCATTGGGATTGAGCACCGCGAAGCCGTCGCGCGCATCGATTCCGTAGGCCTCGAGCATGCCGTCGACGCGCGCTGCATCCATCGCACCGATCTGGTGCGGCAGGAGATCGCGCGCGCTGATCTGCGCCCCGTCCTCGCCGCCGGCCAGAGAGCGGAAATTCCGCGCGACGTGCCAGTAGCGATTGAACGGCGCGATGTGCGTGTGGAAATTCCCGCGCCACACGCTCGTCGAAGCGAATCCGTGCGACTCGCGCGCGCCCGTCAACAACGAGACCAGCGCCGAGAAGCGCGTGAAGAACTCGAAATCGAACACGGCGTCGAAGCGCTCGCGGCGCAGGCTCGCCACCAGGCTCGCGACCCGCGCCGCGAGGCCGAGCCAGCCGCTGCGGCCGACGTCGAAGGAGAGCACGCGGTCGAAGCTGCCGAAACCTTCCGCTGCGCTATGATTGACCGCGAGGGTCAAGAGCACGAGCTCGGCGTGCGGGTACTTGGCGCGCAAGTGCACGACGGATGGCGTGAGCAGCTGCAAGCTCCCCACGCCCCAGAATTTGATCAGCAGAACCTTCTCGACCCGCGATTGGCGACGGCGCAGCAGGGGGCGTGTCCAGCGCAGCGGTTGCAGCAGAGCGCAGGCGATCGGGCCGAGGCGCTTGTCGACACGCTGGAGTGCGTGCATCGGGAGGCTCTTGGCTCGCATGGCGGACTTCCCGATTCTAGTCGCGGGCCAAGGAAAAAGGCGCTAGCCCTCCATGCGCGCCGCCAGATCGCGGATCGTCTCCGGCGCGTACCCGGCGTAATGGTTGTTCGCATACGCGAAGATCCGCGGCAGGCGATTGCTCGCCTCGCGCAGCAATTCGGCCCATTTCGCCAGGCGCGGCGCCTGGTCGACCACCACCTTGTCGAAGCGATCGGTCAAGAGGTCGATCGCCTTGCGGTCGCCGATCAGGCGCGCGTAGGTGAAATCGGTCGTGAACAGGTCGAGCTGCTTGGCGAGATCCGCCGGGTGCGGCATGTAGCCGATGTCGACCAGCACCAGGGCCGTGCGGTGGCGGCGCAGGACTTCGAGCAGCGGCTCGGCGATCCAATGCTTGTTTCGAATCTCGACGCCATAGCGGAAGCGCGCGGGCAGTCGAGCCAGGAATTGATCCAAGCGCTCGAGGAAGGGCTCGACGCTCTTGAAGGCGCGCTGATTGAAGTAGGGAAACTGCAGCACCAGCGGGCCGCACTTGTCGCCCAGCAGGGCCATCGAGGCGAGGAAGCGCTCGAGATCGCCGGCGACCTGGTCGTAGACCAAGAGGCGCTCCGGATCCGGCGTGGACTCCTTGCCGCCGTGCACGATGCTCTGTGGGAACTTCGCCGAGAGCACGAAGCTCTCCGGAGTCTTGGCCTGCCAGCCGCTAACCAGCTTCGCGTCGGGGACGCGGTAGTAGGTGACGTCAGCCTCGACCGTGTTGAACTGGGTCGCGTAGTGAGCGAGCTGGCCACCGGCGGCGAGGCCCGCGGGATAGAACCCGCCGGCCCAGCTCTTTTCCGACCAGCTGGAAGTCCCGTAGAGAAAGCTGCTCACTCGGGAAGAGCGGCGCGCGCTATCCCTGCTTCTTGCGCGGC
This sequence comes from Planctomycetota bacterium, assembly GCA_035490315.1. GTDB lineage: Bacteria > Planctomycetota > UBA1135 > UBA1135 > JADJQU01. The sequence continues at coordinate 7,693 of DATHET010000336.1, read as the reverse complement.
ATTTTCTTGTACGCGTCGTGGCCGGACTTTTTCACGGCGTCGATTTCTTCGGCGACTTTCTTCGCCTTGTCGAAATCGTTGTCGACCAGTGCGATCTCGAGGTCGGCGATTGACTTGAGGAGCGTGAGCATCTGCTTGCGGTACCCCGCGACGAAAGCCGGCTTGTCCTTCTCCTCGACCGTCTTGATCTTGGGCGGCGTCATGGACTTCGCGCTGATGCAGCCCTGCTGCAGCTTGGTCATCAGCTCCAGCGCCACCACTCCGTCCTTCTTCTCGATCGCTTCGATCGCGGCTTCGAAGTTCTTGTCGATGCCGTGCATGATGTCCTCGAGCTCGTCGCCCTGGCTCGCGACGATCGGAGCGAGGGGCTCGCGAGTCGCGGGCTTCGCCCAGGCGACCGCGATGGCGGCGGACAAGAGCAGGGCGGAGCAGGCCAGGGGACGCAGCGGAATTCGAAGGGACATCGCGTGGTGGTGGATAGAGCTCGGAAGACGGCCGGTGGGCAAGGCTGACTATTCAACGCTCTCCCCGCAGTCACGGGAAGAGGCGCGCCGTCAGGAAACGTCGCGATCGGCCTGAGGGTTCAGCGCGCGCGGCTCTCGCCCAGGGCGGACAGGGTGAAAGCCATTTCATCCGCGTACTGGTCGATCAGCTTCGCGGTTGGCTTGCCCGCGCCGTGGCCCGCGCGGACGTCGATGCGGATGAGCGTGGGATTACGGCAAGCCTGATCGTGCTGCAGCTCGGCCGTGAACTTGAAGCTGTGCGCCGGCACCACGCGATCGTCATGGTCCGCCGTGGTCACCATCGTCGGGGGGTAGCAGGTGCCCGCGCGCAGGTTGTGGTACGGCGAATAGGCGTGCAGCGCCTTGAACTCCTCGGGATCTTCCGACGAGCCGTAATCGCTGGTCCAGGCCCAGCCGATCGTGAACTTGTGGAAGCGCAGCATGTCCATCACGCCGACCGCGGGCAGGGCCGCGCCAAAAAGTTCCGGCCGCTGAGCGATCACCGCGCCGATCAGCAGGCCGCCGTTGCTGCCGCCCTGGATCGCGAGCTTCGACGTCGAGGTGTACTTCTGAGCGATCAGCCACTCGGAGGCCGCGATGAAGTCGTCGAACACGTTCTGCTTCTTGAGCTTCGTGCCCGCCGCGTGCCACTCCTCGCCGTACTCGCCGCCGCCGCGCAGGTTCGCGACCGCGAAGATCCCGCCGCGTTCCATCCAGGCGATGCGCGCGGGTCTGAAGGTCGGCGTCATCGATTGATTGAATCCGCCGTAGGCGTAGAGCAGGGTCGGATTCTGCCCGTTGCGCTCGAGCCCCTTCTTGTAGGTCAAGAAGATCGGCACGCGCGTCCCGTCCTTCGACGTGCAGAACACCTGCTCGGTCATGTAGGCGGCGGGATCGAAGACCAGCTTCGGCGCGCGGAAGATCTCGCTCTGACCGCTGGCGATGTCGTAGCGGTAGACGGCGCTCGGGCTGGTGAAACTATCGTACGCATAGAAAGTCTCCGGATCGCTGCGCTTGCCCCCGAAGCCCTCGGCCGTGCCGAGACCGGGCAGCTCGACGTCGCGCAGCGGCTTGCCCGAGAGATCGAAGACCCGCACCACCGAGCGCGCGTCCTTCAAGTACGAGCCGATGAAGTGATCGCCGACCAGCGACACCGAGGCGAGGGTGTCCGCGGATTGCGGGATGACGTCCTTCCACTCCGATCGCGCGGGATTGCGCGTGTCGATCGCGATCACGCGGCCGCGGGGCGCGTCGAGGTTCGTGTTGAACCAGAACAGCGGTCCGTCATTGCCGAGGAACGTGTAGTCGGCGTCGAAATCGTTCAGGAACTCGACGAAGGCGGAGTTCGGCTCCGAGAGGTCGCGGTAGAAGACGCGATTGCGCTCGTCGGTGCCTTGCCAGACGTCGAGCACCAGGTAGCGCGAGTCCTCGGTAACGATGGCCCCGAAGCCCCAGTCCTTGTGGTCCGGCCGCTCGTAGACCAGCGTGTCGGCGTCCTGGGCCGTGCCGAGCTTGTGGAAGTACAGCTTCTGGTCGTAGTTGACCGCTTCGAGCTCCGCACCCTCGGCCGGCGCGGCATAGCGTCCGTAATAGAAGCCCGAAGCATCCGGCATCCAGGCCGGGCTCGAGAACTTGACCCAGCGCAACGTGTCCTCGAGATCCACGCCCGTCGCGACCTCGCGCACGTGCCAGATGTTCCAGTCCGAGCCTCCGTCGGCGACGCCGTAGGCGAGGTAGCGACCGTCATCGGACAGGTTCATCGATGACAGCGCGACCGTGCCGTCCTTCGAGAGGGTGTTCGGATCGAGCAGCACGCGCGGTTCGCCCTTCGCGCCTTCACTGGTGTAGATCACGGACTGGGGTTGCAGCCCGTCGTTGCGCGACCAGGCATAGTGACCCTTGCCCGATTGCGGCAGGCCGAAGCGCTCGAAGTCCCACAGCTCGGTCAGGCGTTTCTTGAGCTCGGTGCGCTCGGGGATGCGCTCGAGGAAGTCGAAAGTGATCTTGTTCTCGGCCTCGACCCAGGCGCGCGTCTCGGGCGAATCCGGATCCTCGAGCCAGCGGTAGGGATCGGCGACTTGCGTGCCGTGGTAGTCCTCGACCACGTCGCCGCGCGCTGCCTTGGGATAGACGAGAGCTGGCGGGCTCACCGCGGCGCCCGCGGGGCGGGGCATTTCCGTTTCCGCGTGGCTGGCAGCGGCCCGCTCCTTCGAGAGTTTCTCGGCGGTTTCCGTTTCGAGCATCGAAACGTCGGCCACGCAGGCGCCGGAGACGAGAGACAGGCCGAGCAGGACGAAGTCGTTGCGCTTCATGGAATGGAGCGCGCGTTATGGGGACAGGGAGCGCGCTGGGCGTAGGATACGCGCCCTGGCGGCGGCCTCCACCCGAGGCCTGACCTTTTGACGCATCACGAACTCATGGAAGAAACCGAGACCACCGACGCGCCCGAGAAGACGAAGACGATTCGCCCCAGGCCCTCCAAGGCCCGGCCTTTCTTCGTGCCGCGCTCCCTGAGCGAAGCCTTCGCGACCAACGAACGTATCAATCAATTCATGTTCGACGCCCTGGACCGCAAGGTCTGGCGTGCGCCGCCGCCCTCAGGCGCGGGCCGCAACATCGCGCAGATCGCGGCCCACATGCACAACGTCCGCCACATGTGGCTGGTCGTGATCGCGCCGAAAATGGTCGTGCCCGACAAGCTCGAGCGCGACAAGTGCACGAAGAAGCAGGTGCAGAGCGCGCTCAAGAAAAGCGCGAAATGCATGGTCGAGGTGATTCGCGCCGCGGCCGAGTCGCCCGACGGCCGCGTCAAGGATTTCCGGCCTGACGTCGTCGGTTTCCTGGCCTACGCGATCGCGCACGAAGCGCACCACCGCGGCCAGATCTGCATGCTCGCGCGCGAGCTGGGCCATCCCCTGTCGAAAGAAGTGCATTTCGGCATGTGGGAGTGGTCCAAGCGCTGGAAGGACGCCGGCTTCGAATAAGCAGCGCGGGCGGGAACTCGCGCTCGAAAAGTCCTAGACTGTCGTCCCCCAGCGCGCCGCGGTCCGGTCACCGCGCTCGTTTCGGGGTTTCACAAAGATGTGCGGATTCATCGGTATCTACGGGCCCCCCGGCAGCGACGTCGCGCTGGAAATCTACGAGGGCCTGATCGCGGTGCAGCACCGCGGCCAGGACGCGGCGGGGATCACGACTTTCACCGATTCGTTCCACGTCAAGAAGGGCCTGGGTCTTGTCCGCGACGTGTTCAACGAAAAGAACATGCTGCGTTTGCGCGGCCCGCTCGGCGTCGGCCACGTGCGCTATCCGACCGTCGGCGCGGGCTCCGACGAGGACGTGCAGCCCTTCCACATGGTCTTCCCCTTCGGCGTCGCGATGGCCCACAACGGCAACGTGACGAATTTCCTGGAATTGAAGGAGCGCCTCGGCCTCTCGGGCGTGCGCATCGGCAGCTCCTGCGACCTCGAAGTCATTCTTTACGTGTTCGCGCGCGGACTCGAGGAGCGGATCAAGCCCGGCGGCAAGATCCTGCCCGAGGACGTGTTCTTCGCCGTGAAAAAAGTCTACGCCGAGGTCAAGGGCGCCTACTCGGTGGTGTGCATCCTGGCCGACGGCGCGATGGTCGCGTTCCGCGATCCTTTCGGCATCAAGCCGATCTGCTTCGGCGAGAAGAAGACACCTGAAGGCATGTGGTACGCCTGCGCGTCCGAGAGCGTGGTGCTCGACGTGATCGGCTATACGAAGACCCTCGACATCGGCGCGGGCGAAGCGATCTACATCGGAGCGGACCGCAAGATCCTGACCCGCAAGCTGGCCGACAAGCCGCACCGTCCTTGCATCTTCGAGCTGGTCTACTTCGCGCGCCACGACTCGATGCTCGACAACATCTCCGTCTACAAGACGCGCCGGCGCTTCGGCGAAGCCCTGGCCGAGCAATGGCGCGAGTCCGATGCTCCGCTGCCCGACGTGATCATCCCGATCCCCGACTCCTCGCGCGAAGCCGCGATGGCGATGGCGGAAGCGCTCGGACTTCCCTACCGCGAAGGCCTGGTCAAGAACCGCTACATCGGCCGCACCTTCATCATGCCCAGCCAGAGCGCGCGCTCCAGCGGCGTGCGGCGCAAGCTCAACACGATCCCGCTCGAGTTCGAGGGCAAGAACGTGCTCCTGGTCGACGACTCGATCGTGCGCGGCACGACCTCGCGCCGCATCGTGCACATGGCGCGCGCCGCGGGAGCGAAGAGCGTCTACATGGCGATCACCAGCCCGCCGCTGGTCTCGCCCTGCCCGTATGGGATCGACATGGCGACCAAGACCGAGTTCGTGGCCAACGGCCGCACCCACGGGGAGATCGCCAAGGCCGTGGGCGCCGATTACCTGATGTACCTCGACCGCGAGCGCATGAACGCCGCCGCGAAAGTCGGCAATCCCAAGATCGAGCGCTTCTGCAACGCCTGCTTCACTGGCGAATACCCCACAGGCGACGTCACCAAGGAAATGCTCGAGTCGATCGCGGGCGAGCGCAGCGACTCGCGCGAAAAAGTCCACGTGCCGTGATCCCGGTTGTGGCCTTGGCGCGGGGATGACGCGAAGATCGGGCCCCATGAGGAGCGGGTCATGGCTCTGGACGACTTCGAAGGCTTAGCGCTGAGCGGTCTGTTCTTCTCGATCCTCGCGGGAGGGGAGTCGTGAGCTCGGCGCCCAGCTCGTCCGCGAGCCGCGATCCCTACCCGCGGATCTTCATCGCCTCCTCGGAGCGCGATGACGCGGTGGCGCGCGAGCTGGTCGGAACGCTGCGCGCGAACGGCTTCGAGTCGTGGTGGTTCGGCGAGCGCATCCGGCCAGGGATGGAGTGGCAGAAGGAGGCCAACGAAGCTCTCGATCGCGCGCAATCCGTCCTCATGCTGGTGACGCGCAGCTCGCTGCAGTCGAAGACGTTCAACGGATTGCTCCAGCGCGCCGTCGCGTCGGAGAAGTGGATCCTGCCGATCCGCATGGAGCCGATCGAGTCGCGCGACATGCCGAGGGAACTTGCCGATCGGCAGTGGGTCGATCTCTCGCCGTCGCTCGCCGCGGATCAGCGCAATGCGGAGCTGTCGGCTTTGCTGCAGGCCCTCGAGCCGATTTCCTCGCGAGAAATGCCGGAGAAGCCGTCGAAGCGTCCGCGGGTCGAGCCCAATGCGCCGGCGCGGAAGCAACAGGCAACTCCGGAGGTTCTGACCTCGATCTGGATCGCAGCTGAGTCGTCCCAGGAGCCACGCCAGCTTGAGAACATCACTCCTGCGTTCGCGGAGCTAATCGTCCGTGCCCGACAGGTTCATTCGATCTCGGACAACGCATCTAACGGCTCGGATCTGACTTTCAAAGCCCTGGTTCGCGCTCTGTTCGACGGCCGAGACGTTTGGTCCACGTGGGCGCTGAACCTGGCAGGGAGATCGAACTTCCGATTCAACGAACTACCAGATGGGTATGGGCCCTCTATATCAGGTCATCGGCTTGAGGACCCTTACTCCCAGCGGCGAGGAACTCGCGAATACCCCTTCCGAGTTACTCGTTCGGCGGACGAGGCACTGCGATGGTCCGAGTCTGCGGCGCTTGAATGCCATTCGAAGCTCGACGTCCTTCACGTGATCGGCGTCGTTGTGTTCCAACCAACGGAGAATGGTCTCGAGAGATTGGGGCTCAATGAGGTGGAGTGGGCGCGCGCCCTCGTGGCCGAGACAGAATCGAAGGGGCTACCGGAGGCAAGGATCTGGGCTCCACTTCGCGACGCGCTCGAGCCGCAGCGTGCTCGGAGGGCGAAGAAGCCGGTCGCGAGTGATTGGGAGTCTCTCGACACTTCCGTCGAGGATCTGCTGCGCTGGTCCGAGGCTTTTCGAGTCGAGCAGTCCGCCGAGAAGATCAATCTCCGCCACTGGTACGCCTCGCTCCTGCGGTTGACGACCGACGCGGGCCTCGAGGTCTTGCCTGTGTTCTTCGGCAAGCCCGACCTCGCTCCGACGGAGCAGCTGCGCACCGAGCTCTTCGATCGTCTCGGCGTCAAGCTCCCGGCGATCGCCGCGCCCCTGCTAGCGCTTCCACCTCTCGATGGCGAAGCTTCGCTGGCACTGGAGTGGGCGAGGTTGCTGCAGGGTGGTCCTGTCGCGGATACCTGGGAGCTCGCCCTCTTCTGCGCCCTTTTCTATCCAAAGGATCCCGGCGGCCCCGGCCTGATCGACGCGACCCTGCGATCGATCGCGATCGATCCCGACGCGGTCCTCGCGGCCTTCGCCGGCTTCCAGAAGGACCTGCCCAACCAGCCTTCCGCCGGACTGCGCGCGACTCTCGAGCGCCGCCGCCAGCGCTCGGTCTGGGATCGATCCGGCTTCGACAGCGACCGCGTCTCCGGCCCGATCCCTCAGGACCAGGATCGACTCGACGTAGGCCGCCCCGCGCTTCGATTCGCGAAGCTCCTGGCCTCGAAGGAGACCAAGCCGCCGCTCGCACTGGGACTTTTCGGCAACTGGGGTTCGGGCAAGACCTTCTTCATGGGCTTGATGCGCAAGCAAATCGAGGTCCTGACCGCGAGCAAGGACGAGGACTACGTGCGGCGCGTCGTGCAGATCGAATTCAACGCCTGGCATTACCACGACACGACTCTGTGGGCCTGCCTCGCGATGCGGATCTTCGAAGGGCTTGCCCAGGCGCTTAATCCACCGGGCGAGAGCGACATAGAAGCCGTCCGGCGCCAGCTGCACCAGAAGTTACGCTCGAGCGAGCAACGTCGCTCCGAAGCCGAGACAATCCGCATGGAAGCCGTGGCCACCCGCTCGCGTGCCCAGCGAAGCCTAGCTCGCAAGCAGAAGTTCCGCGCGGCCTGGGAAAAGGAGAGCGCAATTTTCCGTCTCCAGGCGGCATGGAGGTACTGGTCGGGAACACCGGCCGGCAGGAAGGAACTCGAGGTCGCGGCAAAGGAAGTCAACGGACTGAAGCGCAAGTTCGGTTTGGAGGCGACGCTCGATTCCTTCGATTCGGCGGTGCGCCTCCGCACCGAACTCTTGAAGCTCAAGTCTCAGGGGTTCGGCCTGGCCACCGCCATCCACCATCGATTCCGCGGAGTCGGCCCCACGGCGCTGACGGTCGGATGTCTGGTGCTGCTCGGCGCAGCCTGGCCGATCATTCAGGGTTTGGCGGGGCCGCTGGGCGACAAG
>DATHET010000335.1:0-10988 GCA_035490315.1 Planctomycetota bacterium | reverse complement strand
GATGCATGGCAATCGTTTCCCTCGGGGACTTGCATCGGGCTCGAGTCGGGAGGACATCCGGCGATCGTCTTCAATGCCGTGAGCTTGGCCGAGGGCACACAACAGTTCTGCGCGTTCTCGACGAAACGCGGCCTGCAGGTGACTGCGTCTGGTTCCGAAACTCAGAGAAAGGACAACCACGATTTTCTGGAGTACGTGCTCTTCCCCGCGCCCGACCTGAACTCCGACGGCGTCTCGGATTTCCTCGCGATGATTACGCCCCTCGGTTACGACGAGCTGGGCGCCTACTCCGGTAAGACGCTCCAGCCATTGTGGAAAGTCGCCGGCGCCGTCGACGCCGGAACAGCCGCCGCCGCGTTCCTCTACGACTCCAAAGTCCTCCGCATGCTCGCGCTCGGCCGCGTCCAGGCCCAGGAAACCCCCGGCGGCTACGGCAAAAACGGCGAGGTCGTCCTGCTCGACCCCTCCTCAGGAATCGAAATCAAACGTCTCCACGACTGCTCCCGGTAAAGCACCACCATCCTGAACTCTGGGCTTACCTGGCTTGTGTAAAAAATGGCGGTGGAATACCGGGTACCGACATGATTCTCGGTCACTGGCTCTTCGACCGGAGCGCTTCGCGCAACTCGCCGGGTGCGAGGGTGATGCGTTGGGAGCCAGCCAGCGTGAGATCAGCGTTGTACCAGCGAACTTCGATATCGCCGGAGGGAACGATTACCTCTTCGGGAACATCGCGTTCGATGCGCTTGCTTGCCCAGAGGTGATTTTCGAAGAGGAGCTGATAAGCGCCAACGTCCTCCTTGCCGTCGTTGACCAGTTTGACTCGCGCGCCAGGGCTCAGCGAGATCACGACGTCGTCGATGGTCTGGTCTGCGACGAGCGTCACTTCCCAGCGTCGACCACACAGGCCTTCTTTTGTGGTGGCGCGGAGTGAGTAGCTTCCAGGATGAAGCCCGTCGAATCGGAAGTTCCCGCCGCGGGCCGACCGCGGAATTTCTTCGACCGGATCCGCTCGCACGAGCGTCAACTGACAATCAGCGGGCTTGCCTGTCGCATCGATCACTCGTCCGACGATCGATCCGCCGCGAGTGAATCGGAGAACGATGTCGGAATCTCCGGCTTTGACCTGAGCCGAGTCCGATGGCGCGAAAGAACGGGCCCCTCCATCAGCATGGATGTCGTAAGTTCCCGCAGGCAAGGGGCCGAACGCGAAATGACCTTGGGCGTTTGGTTCGTTGCTCAAGAACAGGCCGGCGATCGCGCGAACCGTGAGCGAAGCGTCGCTGGTTGCAGCTCCCGTGGGATCGAGGACCACTCCGCTCAAGTACAAGCCTCGATCGACCTGGAGCACGATGGTCAGCTCGCGAGCATCTGCTTCGACCTTGACCCACTGAGCCAGTCCGGCGAAGGCTTCGTGATCCTCGAGATCGACGTCTTCCTCCGGGTTCGCTGGAGACCCGATCAGCCATTCCCCCTCAGGAACATCCTCGAAGCGAAAGCGCCCCTGCTCGTCGGAGACGACGGTCTGCGCTGCTTCATCGTCACCCGTGATGAGCATCGGAGAGACCCCACGCGCGACCACGCGCCAGATCGGACATGCCACGATCGGCGCGCCTGCTCCATCCTGGATCCTGCCGGCGATCGTCGCTCCAGAACCGAACTCGAATTCAATCTGCTTGCGCTCACCCGCGGCGAGAACGACCGGGTCCGGGGGAGCGCGCGTCGAATTGCCCATCTGCACGCTCAAGGTCAGCGGTACTTGGGCTGGCAATCCTGCGATCACGGCGCGTCCGCTGGCATCCGTGGTCGCCCGCCATTGGGGGTCGTCGCCCCCGTAGGAATGCACGGAGGCATCGCCCTGTTGGAGGTAGTACGAAAGAGTCGAAAGCACGACGGCTGCATTCGAAGCAGCACTTCCTCGAGCGAACACGACGACTTCGAGCGTGGCCGCCCGTGAAAGGCGCATTTCGAGCCTTCGCGCAGCTGACTCGTGACCGGGCATCAGGGCGATCGCCACACGCGCGTATCCGGGCGCCTTCGCGCTGATGAACCGCTCCTTCCAGGACTTCGCGTGCACTTCGAATGTCCCGTCGACTCGCACCGGGATCTCGTCCCTCGGATCGTGCGCCTCCGGATCGCGCGGATCACCCTCCTCATCGGGGATGAAGTCTCCGGAATGATCGAACCAGACGACGCCATCGCCTATCGGCTTGCTGGTCTCGCCATCGACCAAGCAGCAGAACAGCAGGAGATCGGGCAGCGTGGAAACGTCGACTTCGATGTCGCGCTGCTCGTTCTCGGCGTGCGGCGGGAGCGGCGACGAGGCGGCCACCTGCTCATCACTTTGGCGAGTGGCTTGCACGGGGGCGACTTCTCGCGATTCACTCTCGAGCGGCTCGGCCGCTCCCACCTGCGGGTCCACCGCGGTGATCGAGGGTGAGTTCGTCGCCGGTGAAGATGTGTCGTGCGCGCGCTCCCGCGAGCTCAGCCACCACGCGATGACAACCACGATCACGACCAGGGCGAGCTTGACCAGGAGCTTCATGACCAGTTTCTCCCGGTATTACACCACCATCCTGAACCTGGCCCATACCGATTCCTTCCCGGCTCGAGCAAAATGCACCGCGCGGAATGAGCTCGCCATTCGCGCGCGATCAGCCTTCTGCACGAGAAGTTTCCCGTGCACGGCGAGCATCCGGCCAGCGGTGTTTTCGGAGTGACCGAGTAGCGGCGAATGCCGGTTACCGATCATGGCGCGGAGTCCCAGTAGCCGAGGACGGAGCGGAGTTCGGCGACGACGGTTGGGTTGATCGCGCTTTGATGAATGTCGAGGGCCTGGCGGATCGTGTCGAGTTGGGTAGCGGTTGGTGGGGTGAAGCTCTTGTTGATCCGCGCGATCCAGGCGTCGAGGCGCTTGGTCGCGGCGGCGCGGATCGGCTCGCATTGGTTCGAGGTGGCTTCGAGGAGGAAGGGCAGGCTTTCCCACTTGCTGAGGGATGAGGCGAGCGATACGGCGTCGAGGCGACTGTGCTCGTGGGGTGCGTCGCGCAGGAGGGATCGCAGCACGTCGAGTCCGACGGATGCGACGTGGGGAGCGAGGAGCTTGCGAGCTTCGCGGCTCACGGCGGGCGCGGGATCGCGAAGCATCGCCGCGATGCGCGCGATGTTGGCCTCGAGGTCCAAGCGGGTCAGGGCTCGAAGGCATGCCGCGCGCACTTTCGGACGCTCGTGCTCGAGGCAGGGAACGATCACTGCGGCATCGGCCTTCGCTCCGGTCTCGCCCAGACCGGCGAGTGCCGTCGCGAGCTCCCGAGCGGGGCGTCCTGCGTCGATGCGATCGCGGTAGACCGCGGCGAAGTCGCTCACGATTCCGCGCTGACCCAGGAAATCGCGCGCGACACCGCGAACGTCTGGATTGCGATCGAGCAGCGCGGAAACGAGCCATGGGTTGGCCTCGGCGCCGAGGACTTCGGCCGCCGCGACGAGTCCCTTGCGCCGGATTGGCGGATAGGGGTCGGCGACAATCAGCGCCAGAGCCGACGCGAAGGCAGTCGTCGTCATTCGACCGCGCGCGTCCGTGACTGCTTCGATTCGGATCACGGTATCGCTGTCGCGCAGCGCCTCCTTCAACAAGGGATCGAGATCGGCCTGCGGTGCTTCGCGCGCGAGACGGAACGACGTCCTGCGGACCGAACGGTCTGGCGACGAGCGTCCGAGCCGCAGGACCGGCTCCTGCTCCGGCGCGCGCAGCAGGCGATACACGCTCTCGATCAACATGCGATGGTCGCGCCGCCCGCTCTCGCTCAATCTCTGGAGGATCGCCAGGTTGTCGAGAAAGGCCGCGGCGTACGGCGCAGCGAGCCGCTTCTCCACCGCGAGTCGCGCGCGTGCGGCCACGGGCTCCACCCAGTCGTTCAGGCGGTTCAGCAGGAAAGGCAGCTCGCGACCGTCGCTCCATGCATCGAGGACTGCGACGGCGGTCTCGCGCACATAGCCGCTCCTATGAAAGCTCGCCACGCCCGCGACGGGCCAGGGCACGGGACCGAGCTTGCGCAAGCGCGCCTCATCCACGGTGCGCCGCTCGCTCCACTCTGGCTCCAGCGGCAAGCTGTACCACTCTCCTCCGCATGCCTCCTCGACCTGCAGGAGGCCCGCGGGAGCCACGACTCGCAAGACGATCTCCAGCGTGGTCGCCGCCGCGCCCGCGACGGCACGCTTCGCGCTGAAGACGAAGGGCAACAGATGCGGCACGACCGCCGGCTCCGGGAACGATCGCAGTTCCTCGAGAACGGCGACTTCAGCGCTGGCTCGGCCGAGCAGTCTCTCACCGATGCTCTTCCTGCGCCGAAGCGCGTTCACGAGTTGCTGTGCGTGCGCCGAGAGAAGTTTCATGAATCCTCCCGGTATTCCACCGCCATCCTGAACCTGGCGATAACCAGGTCGGCGGATGCGCGGCCGGCGGGAGGTGACTTGTGTAATAAATGGTGGTGGAATACCGGGTACTCATGATGGCTTTCTTCACGATTTTCCTTTTGGGCTTGCCGCTGGTGCAGGATCCCGCGGCTCCGGCGCCGGTTCCGGTCGCGGCGGGCTTCGATGAGCTTCTGCGCGCGCAGCCCTTCTTCAAGAAGATCCTGTGGACGACGGACTCGAGCGCCGCGCCGTTCGAGATCGTGATCCAGAAGCAGGCGGTTCCCGAGGCGGGGTACGAGGCCTCGGTCGCGAGCTATTACGGCCCCTGGCTCGTGCAGATGGCGAAGGTGTTCGAGACCTCCTTCGCGGCCCCGCTCGCCTTGCCGCCGGGCCTGAGCACGCGGCCGCCGCGCTTGATCGTGCTGCTCACCGAGGGCGACTACGTCAACTACACGAAGTCGGTGGCCACGTGGGACGGGTGGGACAGCTCGGCGTACTACGACGAGCGCATCCGCGCGGTCGTCACGCACTGGGACATGAGCTGGCCGCCGAACGTGCGCCGCTACATGGTCTTGCGCCGCATGGTGTTCGCGTTGCTCCAGCAGCGTTCCACGGGATTCGAGAGCCGCCAGCCGCCGCTGTGGTTGCGCGAAGGACTCGGAAGGTCCCTGGCCTGGCACATCGGACCCGATGCCGCGACGGCTTTCGCCAAAGCCGACGTCGATCCGCAGCTGGCCAGGACGCTGGTGAGCGTGTCGCAGGACGTGGCGCAGCAGAACCGCTTCCTGCTGCCGATCGACGCACTCGTCGGCATCACCTCGTTCGCCGAGCTACGCAGGCACGCGATGCACGAGGCGCGGGACAGCGGCTTCGAATTCAACGACAACGATCCCTGGCACAGCGCGTTCAACGCCGAGTCGGGCCTGTGGGTCCACTTCCTGCGGCGCGAGGGCGCGAAGAAGCACAACGACGCCTTCGCGGAGTACTGCCGCGCGTGCATGCGCGGTGGCGGCTCGCAGGCGGATTTCCGCAAGGCTTTCGAAGGCCAGGATCTCACCGAGCTCGATCGCGAATTCTACCGCTGGGTCTACGCGCGAGTTCGCGAGATCGACCACGCCAAGCCGGACGACGCGAAGCTCGCAACACTGTTCGTCAAGCCCAAGCCCAGCGAGAAAGGTGTCGCCGGCGCGACGACGCCAAGCTCGAGCGGGGCGGCGATCGCCACGCAGCTCGCGCTTCCGGAGGGCGACCTTCGGATCGTGCGCGCCCTGGCCTTGAGCAAGGCGGCGGCGGGCGAGCTCGAGGCCGCGATCCTGGACCTCGGCCAGGCGATCGACAAGGGCGGAGACGACGGCGACGTCGCGCGGCTGCGGACGGAACGCGAGCGCATGAGCGCGTGGAAGACCGCGCGCGATCTGTGGCTCGCGGAGCTCGTGAAGTCCGGCGGCAAGCTGCAGCTCGAGCGCAACGGCAAGACGAGCACGCGCCGCGCCACGGCCTTCGCGGACGGCTCGATCACGCTGGAATCGCCGCAGGGCAAGGAAACCGTCGCGGTCAGCTCCGTTCCGCCGGCTGCGATCGCCGCGCAGATGAAACCCCTGCCCGCGGGCACGCCGGAGTGGGCACGCGCCTATGGATACGTCCTGGGCGACGACCCGCGCTGGGACAAGCAGCTCAAGGACAAGAGCGAGCCCGCACTCGCCCTGCGCGCCGACGCGACGGCGGTCTATCTCGAGTTGCGGCGGCTCGGCAAGGCTGCGAGCCATCTGAAATCCCTCGCTGCCTCGACCGCTCCGGCGGACAAGGATTCAGCGACCTGGGTGCTCGACGAATTGCGCGCGACGATGCGCGAATTGCCCCTGCAACAGATCGTCTTCGAGCGCAGCGCGGCACTGCGAGACCTGGGGATTCTTGCCGCCGGCATCATCTACGAAGAGACCAAGCCGCTTCCGACGTTCGCAGGCAAGACGACCTGGGTCGACGCGGACACCCTCGAGCTCGGCTACGAGTTCGACTCGGCCGCGGAACTCGACGATTGGTGGCAGCGGACTCCTCCGGCCAGTGAGCGCGTCGGCTGGGAGCCGATCGTGATTCCGGAGAGCGCCCAGGGCTTCGGAGTCAAAGACGGCGCCTGGACGGGCCGCGGTTCGACGATCCTCGCCCACAAGATTCCGTTCGAAGCGCCGATTCACGTGATCGCGCGCTTGAGGCACGGTTATGCGGAGAGGGACGACGTCAGTCTCGGCCACTTCAGGCTGGAGATCTGCCGGGACCCCGAGCGTGGATTTCTGGGCTTCAACGAGTGGGGTCAGTCCATCCTCGAAGAGTTCAAGACGGGCAAGCAGGAGTATCAGGAGCCTTCCGTTCCCACGACCGGCGTCCCGTTGGGTGACCAGCTCACGTTGGAGGTCGTCTACAGCGGCACGACCACCCGCTTCGTGCACCATGGAACGGAGGAGCCTTCGCTGCCGAAGTCCTCGCTGCGCGACGGAGAGGTGTGCGTGATCTCCCACGCCAATCGCGTCGTCCTGCTGGATTCGATCGTGATCCGCGGAAAGCTCAATGCGGCATCGCGCGCGAAGATGCGCGAGATGTGGATCGCGAGAACGGTCAAAGAAGCGGGCTTGTAGGCGGGGCGCTCGAGCCCGGGCGCGACGCGGCCAGCGTGGAAGATCCGGCGACCCACTCGTCCACGCGCGAAGAATTCTCGATCGCGAGCTGCCAGATGGCCGATGTGCGCCTGACTCTGCGGCGTCGCACGCGTTCGACGAGTCCGAAGATGGCGCAGCGTCGATGTTACGGCGCGCTCGAAGGTTGATCGCGCAAGTACGAAGTCAGGTGAATTCGTCCGGAGTCGTGCGAGCCCAGTTTCGAGCGCCGCGCGCTCGAAACTGGGCTCGCACGACTCCGGACGAATTCACCAAGTTAGAAAATGGAGCCTGGCGAGCTGTCTGGAATGGTCGGATCGCCAGTTTCATCCATCGGGGACGCGCGGCGAGCGCGGTGGGGAACTGACTCGGTACTGGCCGCGATCCACCCTGATCAAGGGCAGACCACGTATTCCAAGCCGTCCGACAAGGTCGAATTGTTCGGAGCCGCGAAGCCAGGATCGCGTCCCCAGAACTGCGAGTGGACCATCGTTCCGGCAGTCGTCAGGTAGGCCGCCGGAAGCCCGCCGAGCCCGCCGACCGCGAAGGTGTTCATGTCGATCGAGTAGACACCCGAGCAGTCGCTCGTCGGAAGAGCACTTCCGCCCGAATTGAGCGCGACCGAGCGCTTGATCGGAACATTGACGCAGCGGAAGCCGCCCTGGAACGGAACCGCGGCACGACCGCCATTCGTGTAGAGCAGCAGGCCGGGCTTCTGGTTGCGCACGTTCGCGCCCTTGACCAGGAATCCGCTGCCCGCGGTCGCGCTCGGAGTCCCGGTGGCGCTGATCGCCGGCGTGCAGCCGATGGAGTTGACCTTGGCGGTGCAGTACACGACCGGCTGAGCGCAGTTGGCGACCTCCAGACGGATCAGCGGCATGACCGTGTTGCCGGTGTTTCCGCTCTGCGTGCCGTCCAGGACCGTGACCAGGCCGAGATTGTTGGCGAAAAGGTCTTCGTTGTAGAACCAGTTCTCCTCCACCGATTCGCTGTACGAGACTTCGATGTGATAACGGTTGCCGGGGGTGAGCATGACGGGCGAGGGCAGGGTCGCGCTGTAGAACGCAAGTCCCTGGTCGACGTTCCAGGTGACGTTCGCCGTCGACAGCAGAACCTGGTTGACCTGACCCGGGTAGACCGTGGTCTGCCACAACCGCCAGGTGGCGTGGACGGGAACTCCTGTCATTGCATTCGTCCACAGACTCGCGCCGAACACCGTGAACGCGGAGTTGGCGATGAACACCGTGCCGCGGCCCCCGTTGTAGATGTCGTTGGTGTTCGTGGTGTATAGCTGCAGCGGAGTGACTCCCTGCAACTCCTGATACTGCGCCTGGGCAGATGTGGCCCCGAATAACGCGGTGAAACCGGTGGCGACGAGTGAAAGCAGTTGCGCGCGCATGGAACTACCTTTCGTTGGGGGGGGACCCTTGGAGACTTCGACCGACTGTGGATGAGGTCAGCGAAAGTGCTGCAAAACCTTCCGGTTCGAGGATACCCGACGCTGTCCTTTCCAGGGGGGCTGCGCTGTACCCCGGCGGGCTCGAACCGCGAGCGGCACGGGACCCTCCTGTCCCATGCCGCCGATCCGGTGACCGGGCTCGCCGTGAGGGGATAGACCCGGGGCGCGCGACGCGCGCTAACTAACGTGGAGACGATGCCCTCGAGCTTCCCAATTCCGAGTGACGCGGGCACGCGCTGCCCTGACGCGCCTTCGTCTTCGACTCGCACAGGCGATCGATGAGCAGCGCCAGGACCAGGCTCGCCGTCCTGCTGGTGTCCAGCGCTTGCGCAGCGGGCGCGGGCTGGATCGCCTGGCGTTCGATCCAGGCTCGGCGCCAGGCCGTGGTGCAGTTGCACGTGGCTCCGCGCCCCGCGGACGCTGCGCCGATCAGCGGCCCCGCGAAGCCCGAGGGAACCACGCCGGCCGAGCTGCTTCCTCGCGATCCGAAGGAGTGGCGCTACTACTTGAGCGTTGCCCAGGCCTCGAAGCTGTACGCGATCACGAACGACCCGCTCCAGGTCTACGACCCGTGGGTCTATTGCCGCGACGTAGGAAACGTGACGCTGGAGATGCATTGGAAAGAGCATCCGGCGGGCAAGTTCACCTGGAAGACGAACAGCCTCGGCTGTCGCGAGGATCACGAGCTCGCGGTGCCGCCCGCCGATCTGCGCGTCCTCGTCGCCGGCGACTCGCACACCTGCGGTCTGTGCAACGACGACGAGAGCTATCCCAATCTTCTCGAGACCTCGATCAAGCGTGCGCGCGGCGGAAAGTCGGTCGAGGTCCTGAACGCGGCTCTCGGCGGCTACAGCTTCTACAATTATCTCGGCACGCTTCTGCGCTTGCGCGATTTCGAGCCTCAGGTGTTCGTGGTCGGCATTTTCGGCGGCAATGACTTCAACGAGCTGCTGCCGCTGTATCTGCCCTTCCACGGCAAGCCCTGGACGGCGCTGAGCAAGGAACAGGAGGCGCGCCGCGCGAGGGGTCTCGCCGTCAGCCCCGATGCGATGGGTCAGGGATTCGCGACGCTCGACGCCTTCCGGAATTTTCCACGCGAAGAGGAGCTCGCGCTGCGCGGCTCGCTCGAGATGTGCGCGGAGATCCAGCGCACCGCCAGCGCCTGCGGAGCGCGGCTCGTCGTCGTTTACATTCCGAGCCCCTTCGAGCTCGGCTCTTACGAGTCGGATGAGCGCGTGCCTCGGATCCGACGCGCCTTGGAGTTGTCCGAAGCGGACCTGGGCCTCCTGCCTCGGCTCAGCGACAGCCTGACCAGCGGTCTGCGCGAGCAGGGCATCGAGTTGATCGACATGCGCAAGCCCTTCGCCGCCGAGCCCGAGCCCCCCTACTGGAAGGAAGACTTCCACTTGAACCTGCGCGGCCACAAGCTGATCGCCCAGGCGCTCGAGCCCCTCGTCACAGCCAAGCTTCGATAGAGCCGGTACCCGGTACTCTACCGCCATCTATTACACGACCACAAAACGGGTACCCGGTATTCCACCGCCATTTATTACACAACCGCGGTCCGCCCCGAGTGGCGGACCGCGGTTGTGTAATAAATGGCGGTGGAATACCGGGTACCTTGAGTCCGGCGGTGCGTGGGCGGGACTCTGGCGGATGGAACCATGGACAGTGCCTTGAGACTCGAAGCGTTGCTGGAGCATGCCGATTGGGTGCGGCGGCTTGCGCACAGCCTGGTCGCGGACCCGGCGCGCGCGGACGACGTGGCTCAGGAGACCTGGCTTGCGGCGCTGCAGTCACCTCCGCATGAGTCGAAGAACGTCCGCGCCTGGTTGAGCACGGTGGTGCGCAATGCAGCGCGGCGCTCGGGTCGCTCGCAGTCGCGGCGGGAGCATCACGAAGCTTCGGGTGCGCGGGAGGAAGCCCTTCCGAGCGCGGCGGAGCTCGTCGAGCAGGCCGACCTGCAACGTGAGATCGCCGGCCTGGTGGTCTCACTCGACGAGCCGTATCGCCAGACGATTCTCCTGCGCTTCTACCAGGGCATTTCTGCCGAGGAGATCGCGCGGCGCACTGGCGTGCCGTTGAACACCGTGCGGACACGGCTGCAGCGCGGAATCGCGCAACTGCGCGAGCGCCTCGATCGCCGCTTCGGCGGTCGCGAGAGCTGGTGTGTCGCGCTCGGGCCGCTGTTGCGGACTTCGCTGGCGGCGCATGCGGTCGTTCAGGGTTCCAGTCTTTCCCTTGGAGCTCTGATCATGGCAGTCAAATTGAAATGGGTCGTCGTGGCGTCGGCGGCGTTATTGGGCTTGTGGTGGTTCCTGCCGCGTGAAGAGGTGTTGCCGGCGAGTGGTCAACTCGCGAAGACCGCGGATGAGCCCACGCAGCCGATCGTCGAAGCTCCGGCCTCCAGTGAGGCCATCGAAAACGCGCGGGTTGCTCAAGCCGCGAGCAAGCCGACGCAACCCGAG
>DATHET010000334.1:0-68709 GCA_035490315.1 Planctomycetota bacterium | reverse complement strand
CAGGCCATTACTCGGGATCGCCGTGGCGAGCCACCGAGCCGAGCGCGACGCGCGCCGTGTTCGTCAATCCGCGCCACGACTACCCGAAGCGCCTCGTGTACGAGCTCCCGGCCGAGGGTCGCCTGAGCGCCACGACCGGCTTCGCCAAGGGCGGCACCCCCCGGCGCTTCGAGTTCAAGCGCGAGGGCAAATAGCGGTGCTCGGCTTGCATGTGTGAGTCAACTCGAAGACAAGCCGCGCTACCATCCAGAAGGGAGTTGCGAGTCATCGCGAGTCCCTTTCTTGTAGGCCCGGAAGCACAAGTCCCACGGATTCGAGGTGCGCTTACGTGACGAGACCGCTGAGGTATTCCATCAACGTCACCTTGGACGGGTGCTGCGACCACCAGGCCATCCTCGCGGACGAAGAGTTGCATCGTCACGCCGTCCTGAACCTCAACCGCGCCGATGCCCTCCTTTTCGGCCGAATGACGTATGAAATGATGCAAGCCGCGTTTCGCTCGCCGGTGCGGCCGGGGGCGCTGCTCGCCTGGATGGAACCCTTCGCCCGGACGATCGACGCGGCCAAGAAGTACGTCGTGTCGAGCACCTTGCCCCGAGTCGATTGGAACGCGGAGCTCGTGCGCGGGGATTTGAGGAAGGCCGTTCAGCAGCTCAAGCAGGAATCGGGCCAAGGACTGTTCTTGGGAGGGGTGAAGCTTCCGCTGGCATTGGCCGAGCTGGGATTGATCGACGAGTACGAGCTCGTGGTGCATCCCAGGCTGGTCGGCCATGGCCCGACGTTGTTCGCCGGGCTATCGAAGCCTCTCGACTTGAAGCTCGTGAGCCGCCTGGAGTTCGGCTCGGGGTGCGTGGTCCTGCGGTACGAGCCGAGACGGTAGGCACTTTCCGCGCAGACGCGTCGGCGGCTCGAGTCGGCGCGGTTTCCAGGAAAGTCTGCCCGTCGTCCGCCCGCACACCGTCTTAAGCAGTGCCAGCGTCTTTCAACCAGGGGTCCTTGCCGCACATTCGCGCGGCGCTGACCGCCAAGATGCAACCGCGCAGCGCCGGAATAGATTCAGTGTTATCCTGCGTTTTCTCGCAGATTCAGCAGCGCTCCCGCGCGCTCGCAACGCCATCGAAGGAACTCGTCATGATCCGACTCAGTCAGCGGTTGTTGGTGCTTCTCGTTCTCGCGTTGTGCATCCATGGTGCAATGGCTGGCAACGCTACGGCGCAGTCTGCGATCATCGGACGGGGCCTGTTCGTGTTCGACGGTCGATGGAGCGATGAACCGTTCGTCGAGTTGGCGGCCGGGTGGAGTCACACCGTCGCGCGTCGCGGCGACGGCTCGGTCGTGGCCATGGGACAAAACGGCAACGGCCAGTGCATAGTCCCAGCGCCCCCGGGCGGTCTCTCCTACATCGAGGTGGCAGCCGGCGGGTCCCACACCGTCGCGCGTTGCAGCGACGGCTCGGTCGTGGCGTGGGGAAACAACTTCGACGGCCAGTGCAATGTACCGGCGCTCCCGGGCGGACTCTCCTTCGTCAAGGTAGTGGCCGGCGCGTCTCACACCCTGGCCCTGCTCAGCGACGGGTCGATCGTGGCCTGGGGACGAAATGTCGAAGGTCAGTGCAATGTTCCCGCGCTCCCAGGTGGGCTCACTTACGTCGAGGTAGCGGCCGGCGGGTGGCACACCATCGCGCGTTGCAGCGATGGCTCGGTCGTGGCCTGGGGACACAATACTTCCGGCCAGTGCAACGTTCTCGCGCTCCCGGCCGGGCTCTCCTACGTCGAGGTGGCGGGCGGCGCACATCACACCGTCGCGCGTCGCAGTGACGGCTCGGTTGTGGCCTGGGGACGAGCTGTCGAAGGCCAGTGCAACGTTCCCGCCCTCCCCGGCGGACTTTCCTACGTCGAGTTGGCGGCAGGCGGGTGGCACACCATTGCGCGTCGCAGCGACAGCTCGGTCGTGGTGTGGGGATCCAACTATTCCGGCCAGTCCAATGTTCCCGCGCTCCCGGCCGGGCTCTCCTACGTCGACGTCGTGGCCGGGGCATACCACACCGCCGCGCGTCGCAGCGATGGCTCGGTCGTGGCCTGGGGACGAAATGTCGAAAGCCAATGCAACGTGCCCGCTCTCCCGGCCGGGCTCTCTTACGTCGACGCGACGGCCGGCAGTTATCACACCGTCGCGCGTCGCAGCGACGGCACGTTAGCGGTCTGGGGAGACAACGGCTCCGGCCAGTGCAACCATCCCCTGCTACCGAACGGGCTCTCCTACGTCGAGGTGGCGGCCGGGAGCTTTCACAACGTGGCGCGTCGCAGCGACGGCTCGGTCGTGGCCTGGGGATCCAACTCCGACGGCAATTGCAACGTTCCCTCGTTCCCAGGCGGACTCTCGTGCGTCGATGTCGCGGCCGGCGGGTCTCACTCCCTCGCGTGTCTCAGCGATGGCTCGATCGTGGGCTGGGGAAACAACTACTTTGGCCAGTGCAACGCCCCCGCGTTGCCGGGAGGGGTTTCCTACGTCGAGGTGGCGGCCGGCATGTCTTACACCGTCGCGCTTTGCAGCGACGGTTCGGTCGTGGCCTGGGGGCAGAACAACTACCACCAATGCAATGTTCCCGCGCTCCCGGCCGGGCTTGCTTACGTCGAGGTGGCGGCCGGCGAGTATCACGCAGTCGCGCGTCGCAGCGACGGCTCGGTCGTGGCCTGGGGAACCAACGCCTACGGCCAGTGCAATATTCCCGCGCCTCCGGCCGGGCTCTCCTACGTCGAGGTGGCGGCCGGCGAGCTTCACACCATCGCGCGTCGCAGTGACGGCTCGGTCGTGGCCTGGGGGGGTAACGCCCACGACCGGTGCAACATGCCCGCGCTCCCGGCCTGGCTGTCCTACGTCGGGGTGTCGGCCGCCGGGTCACGTACCGTCGGGCGCGTGGAATTCAATTGCCCGAGCAGCATGACGTATTGCACCGCGAAGACGAATTCACTCGGGTGTCTGCCGGCGATTGGCTCGAGCGGCACGCCGAGCGCGAGCGCGGGCTCGGGTTTCGTCGTGAGCGTGAGCAACGTGATCAACAACAAGCCGGGCCTGATGCTCTACAGCAACACGGGCCGGGCCGCTGTGCCGTTCGTCGGAGGATTGCTTTGCGTGAGCGCGCCGGTGCGCCGCTCGACGCCGCTCGGCTCGGGCGGCAACCCTCCGCCGAACGACTGTTCGGGAGTGTACGCGCTGGATTTCAACGCGTTCGCGGCCGGAGCTCTCGGCGGAACGCCGCAGCCTTACTTGACGGTCCCGGGAACGGTCGTCGATTGTCAGGCGTGGGGACGTGACAACGGCTTCTCGCCTCCGGGCAACGCGACGTTGTCCGACGGCGTGGAATGGACGATCTGCCCCTGAAGGAAGATCGATCTGTCGACTCCCTGTCGACGGACACACGCTGAGCTGCTTGTCGAGGCCGGCTGCCTTTGGGGTGGCTGGCCTCGATCGTTCGATCCGTGCGCTGTGCGCTCGCGCCAAGAGGTGAGCAGGCAGCATTCCGGTCCACTGGATCTCTTTTTCTTCGGTATCCGGAAGCTGAGGCTCCGGTGCGCTTTGCTCGCGCCGGCTTCGCTCGCTTTTGGTAACCACTCCCGAAATCCAGGTCAGCCTTCTGCATCCGTGCCTCGCCGCTCCCACCAAGAGAAGATTTCATGCGCTCATGGCTCGTCTGGTCTCTGACTTCCCTTTCGCTCGCGCTCCTTGATTCCGGAGCGGACGCGCAGACTCAGTCCTGGGGACTTCAGTTCGGCACGAATACCGGGGATGCCGCCCATGCCGTGGTGTCGGACCTGCAGGGCGGCGCCTTCGTCGCCGGCAATACCCTCGGCAGCTATGCCGCACCCAACTCGGGCTTCAGTGACGCGTGGCTCGCGCATTACGACGCAGCGGGGAGCGAGATCTGGAGACTTCAATTCGGAACGGGCGCTGACGACCTGGTGCTCACCGGCGCGGCCGACGGAGCGGGCGGAGTCATCGTCGGCGGGTGGACCTACGGCAGTCTCGGCGGACCGTCCGCCGGTCTGGGAGATGCCTGGCTCGCGCGCTACACCAGCGCGGGCACCCTGCTCTGGAGC
This sequence comes from Planctomycetota bacterium, assembly GCA_035490315.1. Lineage (GTDB taxonomy): Bacteria > Planctomycetota > UBA1135 > UBA1135 > JADJQU01. Next base: position 64,612 of record DATHET010000334.1, on the reverse strand, counting down.
CGACAATTCGGAACCTATCTGGACGAGCACGTGATCGACGTGGCAGCGGACGGAGCCGGCGGAGTGTTCGTGCTCGTGGACCCCGGCAATGGCGGGCCCGCGGGGCCTCAGGGCATCGCGCGCTACGACGCCGCCGGAAACCAACTCTGGAACTTGCCTGTGGCGACCAACCGCTGGATCCGCGCCATCTCCGCGGCGGATGATGGCACAGGGGAGATGTATGCGAGCGGCAGCACGTTTGGCACGGTCGGCGGCGGACCGAGTGACGCCTTCGTCGCGCGGCACGACAGCGGCGGAACCGAAATCTGGTTCCGGGCATTCGGCTCGAGCGGCGAGGACCACGTGTACTCTGCAGCCACGGACACCCAGGGCGGCGTGTACCTGTGCGGCATCACCAATGGCAGTTTCGGTGGTCCCAACGCGGGCGGCTTCGACGTGTTCGCCGCCCACTACCAGAGCACGGGCGTGCAGAGCTGGGTCCGCCAGGCCGGCTCGAGCGCATCGGAGAGCCCGTACGCGGAGGCTCCGGACGGATCGGGCGGACTTTACTTCTGCGGCGAGACGGAGGGCAGCTTCGCCGGCCCGTACCAGGGCGGGTACCACGACGCGTGGCTCTTGCAGTACGACAGGGCGGGAAGCGAGGGCTGGCGCGTTCAGCTAGGGTCGAACAGTGAGGAAATGGCACTCGGGCTCGCGACCGATGGATCCACCGGTGTGTTCATGGCGGGGTACTCCGGCTCCAGCCTCGTGGGGCCGAGTGTCGGAAACTACGACGCATGGCTCGTGCGCTACGACCAGCCTTGCCCCGGTGGGCAGATCTACTGCACGGCGAAAGTCAATTCGCAGGGTTGCACCCCATCGATCGGGTCGATCGGACATTCCAGTGCCTCGGCGGCATCTGGATTCACCGTCGCGACGACGAACGTGCTCAACAACAAGCCCGGCCTGTTGCTCTATTCCGACGCTGGACGCGCGGCTGTTCCTTTCCAAGGTGGGTTGCGCTGCGTCAACACGCCGCTGCGGCGCTCGGTGCCGCTCCATTCCGGAGGTAATCCTCCGCCGAACGATTGCTCGGGTGTGTATTCGATCGACATGAATGCGTTCGCGGCCGGCGCGCTCGGCGGAGTTCCGGCGCCCTATCTCGTCGTGCCGGGAACGCGAGTCGACGCGCAGTGCTGGGGTCGCGACAACGGATATCCAGCGCCGAACAACTCGTCGCTCTCGAATGCGCTCGAGTACATCGTCTGTCCGCGCTGAATCATCGGCGCCGGCGAGCAGAAACGCCGTCGCTCCAGTAGCCGCCGGACCTCCGGGCCTTCTGCCACGTCCGCATGGAGACCGCCACGGTCGCCAGGCCGTGGCCAACGCGACGTCCGCTTCGTGTTTCCCGTGCGAAGGTCAGACGTTGCTCCAGCACTGGGCAGCCGAAGGCCAACAGGCCAGCGCGACGACTAGCGGACGAACCCCAGCAGCGCGTCTCGGTAGCGCTCGAAGGCTTCCACTTGAGGCAGATGGCCCACGCCATCGATCTCCACCAAGGTCGCACCCGGGATCGCAGCCGCGGCGTTCCGCCCCAGCTTGGGGTAGTCGCCGAGCGTGTCGGCCACTTCCTTGGGCACCGAATCCTTGCCGAGCGCCGTGCGATCCTGCTGCCCGATGATCAGCAGCGTGGGGACCCGGAGCAGCGGGAACTCGTGCACGACCGGTTGCGTGAAGATCATGTCGTAGGTGAGCGCCGCGCACCAGGCGACACGCGGATACTCAGGGTGCCGCGTCCATCCGGCGGGGAGCTCGATCAACTTCTCGTACTCCGGTTTCCATCGGCCGCTGAAATAGCTATCGCGCATGTACTCGCGGATCTTTTCGGGCGTCGTGTGCAGCTCCTCGGCGTAGGAAGCGTCGACCGACCGGTAAGGAACGACGCTCTTCCAGTCCTCGAGACCGATCGGGTTGACGAGCACGAGCTTTTCCACGCGCTCAGGCAACATCAACGCGAAGCGAGTCGCGAGCATGCCGCCCATCGAGTGCCCGACGAGCGTGCAGCGTCCGACGTGCCGGACATCCAGGAACTCGCGGGTCGTGTCCGCAAGCATCTGGAAGCTGAACTGGAGCGACGCGGGTTTCGTCGATTTGCCGAAGCCGATCTGATCGGGAACGACGACGCGGAAGCCCTCGGCAGCGAGCGCGCGAATCGTCGGCTCCCAGTACGCGCCGCAGAAGTTCTTTCCGTGGAGCAACACCGCTGTTCGGCCGTTCGAGGCTGCGGTAGGCGCCACGTCCATGAAGGCCATGCGCACCTTCTGGCGCTGCACGGTCGTCTCGAAGAACTCCACCGGAAATGGATACGGGAAGGTCGTGGCCTCGGGGTCGATTGCATCGGGAGACACCGTCTGCACGGCGATGCTCGATCGATGGCCAGTTTCATCCGCCGCGCGTGATGCCCCATGGCACGCGGTCAGCAGGACGAGAGCGGCAATCATCCAAGTTGTCCCAGCGGTCCACGGATGCACTCCCAAGCCTTGGCTCCAGCGACACCGATGGACGAATTGGCCCGCGAAGTTCATGTGCATCTCCTGCGAGCCTTATTGCTTCTGCGCCTTGGCGTCGAGGAAATCGTTGACCATGGGAATGATCACCGCGCTCTTCTCCATCAGCGTGACGTGCGTCGTGTTCGGCAGAACGGCCAAGCGGGATTCCGAGCGCGGTCGCAGGTCGCCAAAGATCTCATCGCCCTTGAGGCGGAACATTTCGGAGATGTGGTCGAGTCGGACGCCGTCGGCATCGCCGTGGATGAAAAGAAACGGGGCCTTGGTCGCCTTGAGCTTGTCGGCTCCGAAATCGAAGGGCTTCAATTCCACGGCGACGACGCGCTTGACGAAGTTCGGGAACTCGTTGGGAGTCGGACTGAGCTTCTTGTACGAGGCCTCGATGGGCGAGCCCTTGAAGTTGTCGGCCGTCAGCTTCGGAAATGCGTCGACCGCTTCCTGGACCAGGCCGTCGCGGCGGAAAAAGGCGGAAATGCAGACGATTTTGCGCACTTTTTCAGGATGGCGGATGGCGACTTGCATCGCGACGCCGCCGCCCAGGCTGTAACCGAGCAGATCCGCCTGCTTGATCTCGAGGTGATCGAGCAATGCGGAAATGTCGTCCGCGAGATTCTCGTAGCTGAAATCGCGGGCGATGTCGGCGGTGCGTCCGTGGCCCTGCATTTCGACGGCGATGACTTTGCGGGTCTTCTGGAGCTCGTCGATCCAGCCGGTCCAATTGCCCGGTATCGTCATGAACGAACCGTGCAGCAAGACCAGAGGTTCACCGCTGCCGCTGCCGTGGACTTCATAATACATCTTGAGTCCGTTGGCGGGCGCGTAACCGGTTGTGGCCTGTTGCGTCGGCGCCAGCATGGCGGTCGACAACAGGATGCTGAAGAGGAGTGCTGCTGTTTTCATGTTCGAGCCTGACGAACCGGCTGGGGTGGATGAATTCGAACGTTCGAGCAGCGGGATCGAAACCCTCACGAACTGCCGACGCAATCCTGCAAGTTACTGATCTTGCTTGCGAGCCGGGCCTCCCCACTCCGCGTCGCTGCAGGAACCACGAGCGGTACCGCCCTGAGCCCGCGACGAAAATCCTTGAGTCCTCCGCGCCGAGCGCGGGCTCCCTGTCGTCGATGGAGCCACAATGGACCCCGTGAGCGCGACGAACCCCGAGACCCTGCTCGAGCACGCCGCCTGGGTGCGGCGGCTCGCGCGCGGGCTCGTGGCCGACGTGCACGGCGCGGCTGAGCTGGAGCAGGAGACCTGGCTCGCGGCGCTGACCCACACGCCGGACGCGGGCGCCGAAGCCGGCTGGGGCCGCGGCTGGCTCGCGCGCGTCGCGACGAACCTCGCGCACCGATCCCGGCGTGCTCGCGCACGGGCCGCGGAGCGCGAGGAGCACGCCGCACGCCATGAAGCGCAGCCGTCCGCGTCCGAGCTCGTCGAGCGCGCGGACCTCACGCGCGTGCTCGTCGCCCACGTCGTCGCGCTCGACGAGCCTTACCGCTCGACCCTGCTCCTGCGCTACTTCGAGGAGCTCTCACCGAGTGAGATCGCGCGCCGCGAGGGGATCCCGCTGCGCACGGTGAAGACCCGCCTCGCGCGCGGGCTCGCGCAGCTGCGCGAGCGGCTCGATCGCTCGCGCGAGCGTGAATCGTGGCTTCCGGCACTCATGGCGTGGTGCGATCCGCTGCGCGCTCCGCTGCCTCTACTTTCCGGCCTGATCCTGATGAAGACGTCGACGAAAATCGTGTGCGCCGCCGCGCTGCTCTTCTTGATCGCGGGAGGCGTATGGCTCGCGCAGCGCGGCAAGGAGCCCATGGACCTGCGCGCCGAGGCGCAGCCCGCGATCGAGCCGCCAACCGCGCCCGCGGCGACGACTCCGGCACCGTCGGCGCCTGAACCCGAGAGCGTTCGCACGGCGGCTCCCGCACCCGAGCCCGCTCCGCCCGTCAAAGCCCCCGCGCTGCGCGGCCGGGTCATCGACCGATCGGGCCAGCCGATCGGCGGCGCGCGCGTCGCTCTCTCGACAGTCTCTGGCGCCGTCTTCCATTGGAGCGGGGGCTCTGCACCCGAAGACTTCGCGCATACCGCGAGCGCAGCAGACGGCACGTTCTCGATCGAGCTCGCGCCGTCGCGCGTCGGAGAGCTCAGTGTGACCGCCAAGGGCTTCGGCAAGGTCTACGCCGGCCGCCGTCGGCCGGGCGATTTCGTGGAGGTCGTGCTCGCTCCAGCGGGGACGATCGAGGGCCACGTGAGGCGAGCGCCCGATGCCGCGCCCGTCGAAGGCGCCAAGATCGTCGTGCGCGGCACCGACAACGCTGTCTACAACCCCGTTCTCGGCGAGGCAATTACCGATGCGAAGGGTGCCTACTGCATCGAAGACCTCTCCGCGCGCGACTACTGGGTCTGGCTTGCCTCGCCACGCGCTGGGACCCCGATCGTCGAAACCGTTTCCGTGACGAGCGGTGCGAAGGTCGTCCACGATTTCGATCTGAGCGCCGTGCGCCCCGTGGTCGTGCGCGGGCGCGTCGTCGCTGCGGGGAGCTCCGTCGCCATCGGCGACGCGGTCGTCAGGGTCGACCCCGACTCTGTCCGCACCGACGCGAACGGCTCGTTCGAATTGCGGACGGTGGTCGCCGAAAGTGCGTCCAAGGTCGCGATCGAGGCGAACGCGCCCGGATTCATCGGGCGGCGCAAGGAAGTCGCGAGCGATGGCGCCTCGGATGTCGAGTTCGCGCTCACTCGCGGCCAGAGCGTCACGGGCAAGGTAGTCGGTCCCGACGGAGCGCCGATCGACGGCGCTCAAATCCGCTTGTTCTACGATGGCCCATCCTCGGGCGGTTTCCCGGGTCGATCCAAGCCCGATGGCAGCTTCGAAATCGGCGGCGTGGACGGTGGCACGCGCTGGGGCATGGTCGTCGTCGCCGAGGGCTTCGCGGCTGCGGCCTTCGAGTGTCCCCAGCTCGATTCCAATCCCAAGGACTTCGGCGAGATCAAGCTCGCACTCGCAGCAGTTCTCGTCGCCACGATCGTCGACGAAGCGGGGAAGCCATGGACGGACTGCGACGTCTGGCTCTACGGAGGCGACGCGGGTCGCGCGCGCTTCACGGACGTTCCAATCAAGGCCTTTGACTCGCGCTTCGGGCAGCGCATGAACAAGGCTCGCGCTGATGGGCGCACCGTGTTCGCCGAGCTTGCGGCGGGGGAGTACACGCTCAAGACGCGCGTCGCAGGCCGATCCGCGTGGGTCGAGGCCTCGCTCTCGCTGGAGGAAGGCGAGGTTCACGACGACTTCGAAGTCGTGATCCCGCGCGGCCTCACGCTGAGCGGCCGCACTGTCGATCCCGAGGGTCGGCCGGTCGCGGGCATGTTCGTCTTCGTGCAGCGCCCGGGCAGCGACGGCGTCGAGGGATCCGCGAACACCGGCACGGACGGCGTCTTCGAGATCGCGGGGCTCGAGCCCGGGGAGTACCTCGTGCGCACGATGATTGGCAACGTCGCGTCGCAGGAGGCGCGCAAGCGCTTCGCGAACGGCAAGTGGACTGCGACTGCCGGCGGCGAGCCGCTCGAGCTCGTCATGCCGCTGGTCTCGTCGATCGCCGGACGTGTCGTCGACGCCGACGGCAAACCGCTCTCCGGCGCGTCGGTCAGCGCGTGGGACGCGGATGGCGGGATTGCGGACGTGGTGGGTCGGAGCGATGCGAACGGCTGGTTCAACCTGACCGTGCGCGCGGGCGCGACGTTCGAGCTGCGCGCGAATCTCAAGCTCGGCGAGGCGGTGCTGCGCGGCTCGCTCGCCGCGGTCGCGGCCGGAACTTCGAATGTCGAGCTGCGCCTCGCGGCCCAGTGAGGTCGACGGCCACTTCTCGCCTTCCCGCACTCTCGCTACAGCGCCTCCTTCAACTCGCTCCTACGCCCGCTTGACCGGCAGCTGGCAGGCGATCTCGAAGAGCTCGAATCCGTGCGCGAAGGGGCGTCCGATCCAGGCCTCGAAGGACGGCTGGTCGTCGGGCACGTAGCCGCTGCGCGGCAGCCAGGTGCCGAACATCCAATCGAGGGCGCGTGTTTCGAGCGCGATGTCGCCCTTGATCCGCACCTCGGCCACGCGCATCGCCGGGAACTGGAAGCGTCCGATCTCGCCCTCGGACCGCACGTCGTCGACTTCCACCGCAACGTCGTAGCGACAATCCTTCAAGGCCACGATCTCAGGGTCCTCCCACATGTAGCCGAGCCATTGCCGATCGGCAAAACCCCGCGCGGAGGCCCAAGCCATGAGTCGCTCGTAGGCCGCGATCGCCGGGGCCATCGACGCGAAGGGATCGAGCACGCGGATGTAGGCCACCGTGCGCGGGGCTAAGTCCCGCAACTCGACCTGGAAGCCGTCGGGATTCTCTCCCGGAGGCAAACGCGCGAAGCGCAAGGCCCTGTCGTCGCCGCTCTGGGAGTTGATGAACTCGTCGCGCCGCGAATCCCGGAAAGTCCCCAGGTTGAAGGCGCTGGGCGGCGCGCCGAATCGCTGCTTGAAGCTGCGCGAGAAATCGGAGGACGAGGAGAAGCCGCATTCCAGCGCGACCTCGGTGAGCGGGCGTCCCGGTGAGTGGGACATCACGTACAGGGCCCGCTCGAGCCGTTGGCGCTTGACGAACTGGGCCAGTGTCTCGCCGACGAGGGACTTGAACACGCGGTGGAAGTGGAACGGCGAGAAGCCGGCGGCTCGCGCGACTTCATTGAGGCTCAGGCTGCCGTCGAGATTCTTGATGACGTGGTCGATGGCGCGGTTCACGCACTGGACGTAGTCCACGCGGACTTCGCCGGGAAATCCCGAGGGATTCGCAAGATCTGACAAGCCGGGGTCCATCGAGCTTGTCATCGTAGCCGCCTACGAACCGGGTCGCGCCGACCCAAGGAAGACCACCTATGAACTCCCTCATCCCGCTCACTCTTGCCTGCTGCCTGGTCCTCGGAAGTCAAACGCCCGCTCCGTCCCAGGGCGAGAAAGCCACCAAAGACATGCCCATCGCTCTCGGCAACTTCTCCGTCAGCCTGAACGTGAAGGACATCAAGGCCTCGAAGGCCTTCTACGAGAAGCTCGACTTCAAGCAGGTATCCGGCGTGCTCGAGCAGAACTGGGTCGTGCTCCAGAACGGCAGCACCAAGATCGGCCTGTTCCAAGGGATGTTCGACAAGAACAGCCTGACCTTCAATCCGGGCTGGGACAGCGACAAGAAGACGCTGAAGGAATTCCAGGACGTGCGCGAGCTTCAAAAAATCTTGAAGCAGCGCGGCCTGAAGCTGGATGCCGAGGCCGACGAGTCCACGGACGGCCCGGCGTTCTTCACGCTCACCGATCCCGACGGCAACCCGATCCTGGTGGATCAGCACGTGCCGAAGCCGAAACGCTAGCGCGCAAGCAGGTCGGGATAGGCCCTTCGGCGGGCAGGCCACATGCATTTCGTCGCAGCGAGTCGCGGTCAGGCCGAAGGCTCGCCACGAGGAGTTCGCAGGTCCACACGACCTCCTGGTGACGAGCGCGATTCAAGCCTACCGGCGAACCATGTGGTCGATCCAGATGGGCGCGAACGGAGACGTGCAGCCCTTGGAGACAGGGAAGTCCCGGTAGATCCCCAGGGCTTCCCCGATCGCCAGGGCGCGTTTGCGATGCGAAGGGAATTCGATGCCGATCTGCGCGAGGCAGCTGTTCATCGTCCACTGAGCAGCGGGATCCGCCGCCGCCATCTCGGACTCGATGCGATCCAGGAGTCCCGAGAGATCGAGGCCGTCGGGGCTCTTGGCGACACGCCCGGCGGTCAAATTCCAGCCGGCGCGGGCGGCCCAGGGGTCCTTGGCCTTCATCCACTTCTCGCGCAGGGTTTCCTTGTCGCGGTGCTGCTTGACGATGTAGGAGTTGAGCCAGTCGGCGAGCCACGGGATCGTGGCGGAGCGGACCATTCCGTCGAGCTCCTTCGACGACAGCTTCTCCGGACTGATCAAGAGGATGGCCAGGAGCCTGGCGTCGAGGTTCTCCGTCGCCCAGAGCTCCAACCCCAATTCGTGGTTGGCCTTGCTCTTCTTGGCCAGCTTTCGAATGTCGCCCATCTGGACGCCGTACTGGTTGTCGCCCGCGCCGTTCCTGGCGTTCCGTGTGCGGACGCTTTCGTTGCCGAGCTGCTTCAGCTCCGCGAGAGCTTCTTTCACGTTCATGGGGAGAGCGAGGCGGCGTGCCGCGACGGATTCGATGCGAAGTGACGTTCGACTTCCACCACGCCCAAGATATCGGGCGGTTCGTTCTTCATCTATCGGGGCGGGCACTCGCCCTTCGTGATCCGGCGACTTCGCGGGCGGCTGAGCTCCATCGGAGGCTTCGAGTCGACTCGAAGGCTGCGCTACCATCCATGAAAGGGACTTGCGAGCGATTGCGATTCCCATGCTTCGTTGGTCGATAGGCCTTCGGAATGGACTCGCGCGAAGCCCCGATGGAGAGACTGCTCTGCAAGACGCCCGGTTGCACCCGGACCATCCTGCCCTCGACCGCGGAAGGGACTGGGGGATTCTGCATGCCTTGCGTCCAGGCGAGCGCTCGAGAAGCGCGCGCCATTTTCGTCGCCGCGAATCGAGTCGAGGTCGACCGGTTTCGCGGCGTTTCGGGCCCGGTCGAGCACATCCTGCTGCTTCACGATGAACCGCCCATCGATCCGCTGAAGGTGTATGCGCCATCTCCGCGCAGCGCGGGCGATCTCTACAGGTCGTTGAGCGCGGAGCAGTGCCGTCGACTCGTCGAGGAGGCGCGCGCTAGCCCCGAGCTGCTGCGAACCGTCGGTGTCCACCTCGCGCACTTTTCCGACCACTCGCTGCACGAGGTGCAGCGGGCTTTGCTGGATCTCGGAGAGTTTTTCCCTTGCTACGTGTTCCGCGGCGCGCCGCTCGAGATCGTCCGCGCCCTGATCCAGCGATTGGGCTCGAAGGAGCACGAAATGAATCAACTGCTCGTCGCGCTGGCCTGGACTCGCCATCCCGCCGCGATGGCGGCCTTCATCCGCTGGAGCGCGGATCCGCCGCCCTGGGCCAGTTCCCTGCACGTTCCGCCGGCGGAGTACACCTTGGAGGCCGGCTACGAGATCGTCGACGGCGTACCGAGCGAGCTCTTCGCGCAAGACTGCCGAGCCATCGATTTCCGAAGCGCAGAACCGCGCGCGGGCGAGTCGAGTTTCGTCGTCTGCGAGCCAACTTTCGGGCCTGGTTGTCCAAGCTGTGGCGACAAGCCCTGCTTGCTCGTTCGCGGACTCGCTGACTCAAGCGGCGCGGATGTCGCGACCTGCTTGCGTTGTGTCGAGACACGCGTGGTCTTCGCGTTCGCCGATTTCGCTCGAGGCTGGACGACTTTCAACGCAGCTTCAGACCGGCAGCACGACGCAAGGAGCGAGCCTCCGACCAGGGAGGCGCAACTCGGCAGCCCCAGATCGTCATTTGCCGCCGTCGATTGGTGCATCGGCGAAAGCCTGTCGCAGATCGGCGGCCATCCCAGCTGGTTCAACGACGCGAACTATCCGACCTGCCCCTCCTGCGCTCGCCGCATGCACTTTCGACTGCAGGTCGCGCTCGAACAGCTCGCCCCTCACTCGGAAGGCATCATCCATGCCTTTCGATGCGAGTCGTGCGCGATCGTCGCCACCGATTTCGAGCAGTCGTAGCGTCGGCGGTGGCCGCGGCCAGATCAGCGTTTGGGGTGCACCTCAGCCGATGCGGCCGTGCTGCTCAGGGATGAGGCGTGATCGCGAGGATCGTGATTTCGCCCTTCCCAGGGCCATAGCACCAGAAGAGTCGGTAGGCACCGGGAGTCTGATTCTGGACGTAGGCTTCGAAGACCTTGCCCGCTTTCTCATAGGGGTGGTCGATGGACTCGTATGCGTGCGTGTGCAGTCCTGGGTGCTTCGGATTCTCGAGCAGGAGTCGGACACACTTGTCGACCTGTTTGAACAACCCTTCGGCCTTGGACGTTTTGGTGCGCTTCTCCCGTGCGCGTTTGGCGAGCGACGCTGCTGCCATGGCCTGCAGCGCTTCGAACTGAGTCGAAGCTTCGGTCGTCCACCGCCCCTGGAACGCCACGGTCAGTTGTCGCGGAGGGATTTCGAAAGCTTTGCGGCCTGATCGAGGTCAGGGCCGACCGTCAGTTGGCCGGCCTTCGCCTGTTTCAGGCCGCGCCGCAGGGCCCCGAGGGCTTTCGGGTTCTCGTAGAGCCACGACTCTCCCTCGGGAATGATGCGCGCGAGACGCAACACGACCTCGTTTCCACGGTCCTCGACGATCAGGGTCCGGTTTGCGAAGGCTTCCCCCAGCGTGACACGACCCTTGGAGTCCGTGTTTTTCGTTTGCAGTACGCGTTTGGCCATGGCCTAAGTATCGGCCACTTGCCCATTGTGGGCAAGTGGGAAAGTGGAAAAATTCTTCATGCTGGGGACCAGTGTCCCCGGCAAAGCCTATGTCTCTCAGGCCAGCCGTCCCATCCGGCCGCTCTGGTAGTCCTTGATCGCCTGGTAGATCTCTTCGCCGGTGTTCATGACGAACGGTCCGTGCGACACCACCGGCTCGCCGAGGGGGTCGCCGCTGAGCAGCAGGAGCTTGGAGTCGGCAGTCGCGGAGATGGACACGTGCTCTCCTTCAGCATCGAGCAGGGCCATCTGCGCGTCCTCGATCGGATCGGAACCGTTGGCGCTCGCCGAGCCCTCGAGCACAACCACCGCCGCGTTGTGTCCGCGAGGCAGATCGAATTCGACCGACGAGGACGCCCCGAGGCGAACGTCCCACACGTTCAACGCAGTGAACGTCTTCGCAGGGCCGCGAGCATCACGGAATTGTCCGGCGATCACGCGCACCTTGCCCGCGCCGCCCTCCAGCGCGACTTCCGGAATCTCCTTCGCGGTGATCCCCTGATACTTCGGCGCCGACATCTTGTCGCGAGCGGGGAGGTTCACCCACAGCTGCACCATCTGCATCGTGCCGCCCTGCTTGGTGAACTTCTCCTCGTGGAATTCCTCGTGCACGACGCCGGATGCAGCGGTCATCCACTGCACGTCGCCGGGCCCGATGACGCCGGAGTTTCCGGCAGAGTCACGGTGAGCGACGCTCCCTTGATAGACGATGGTCACCGTCTCGAAGCCGCGGTGCGGGTGCTCGCCGACGCCACGCGGCGTGTCGCGGGGTCCGAACTGCGTCGGGCCGGCGTAGTCGAGCAGCAGGAAGGGGCTGATGCGCTCGCCGAGGTCGTTCGAGGGAAACAGATTCCGCACGTGGAACCCGTCGCCGACCATGTGGGTCGATCCGGTCGAGAAGACGCCGAGGACTTGCTTCGCGCTGGATGTTTTCATGGCGCAGACTCTAGGACAGGTTTGCGAAACTCTCGAACCGACCAGCGCCTCGCTCGAAGTTGACTGAGCGCACAACCTCGGCATGCGGACTTCAGATCCGCCCCTTTCCTAACGCGAAACATCAGGCATAGGGAGGTACAGCGAGAGAGAAAAGGCGCCACGCGTCGAGAGGCACGCCCCAGCATCTCTCCGCATCACTCACCGCTTCATCAAACGTCCTGTGCCAGCCGTCGAACTCGCAGCCCTCTTCGAGCGACGAGTGCCCCATGAGCAGCCAGCCTTCCGAGCTCGGTTCTGGTTCGACAATCAGCCACCGGACACCCTGCTCTCGGCGCTCCTCAGGAATCTCCGCGATGGAACGACCCGCCGTTGTCATGGTTTGCTGAAGGGCGTTTGAAGCTTCGGCGCCAGCCGAAGCACGAGATCCCTCATCTTACTGCTCGAACAGCACGCCCTGAGTGGCCGGCTTCGCCTCACCAGGCCGCATTCCGTCGAGGGGCGCGTCCTCTCGGACGTCGAATCCGAGGCGCGCGCATTGGACGTCGAACAAACGCTGGATCACGTCCCACCGCGGGCCGATGCCGTGCATGCGCTCGCCGAAGTGATATTCGTTGAGCTTGCCCTCGCGCATGTCGCGTTGGGCGGAGAGGACTTTCTCGGCGCGATCGGGGAACGCGGCGCGCAGGCGCTCCTCGAAGACAGGAAGGACTTCGGCGGGCAGCCGCAGGAGTCCCATGAATGCTGTGGTCGCTCCCGCCGCGCGAGCTTGCTGCAGGATGCTAGGAATGTCCGAGTCGCTCAAGCCCGGAATCATCGGGCAGATGGCCACGCCGCAGGCGATGCCCGCTTCGGACAGCGCGCGCAGCGTCGCGAAGCGCATCGCGGGCGCCGCGGCCCAGGGCTCGATCGCGCGAGCCGTCTCCGCGTTCGCGTAGGGAATCGAAACGAAGACGCGCACCGCTGCACGCTTCGACAACCGCGCGAGCACGTCGATGTCGCGCCGGATCAGCGCGCTCTTCGTGATCATCCCGATCGGCTGCGCGAACTCGACGCAGACCTCGAGGCAGGCTCGCGTCAGACCGTACGAAGCCTCCAGCGGCTGATAGCAATCCGTCACGCCCGAAAAAGTAATCGGCTCGCGCTTCCATCCGCGCCGCGACAGCGCCTCGCGCAACAAGGCCTCCGCGTTGGTCTTGACCACGATGCGCGTGTCGAAGTCCGTCCCGGCTCCGAAGCCCAGGTACTGGTGCGTCGGGCGCGCGTAGCAATATGCGCAGGCGTGCTGGCAGCCTCGATAGGGGTTGAGCGACCAGCGGAACGGAATGTCGGGCGAATCGTTCTGCGCCAGGATCGAGCGCGCTTCTTCTTCGTAAACGGTGAGTTGCGCTTGCGGCGGTTCACCGAGCCATTCGACGTGTGTGCTGCTCCAGGGATTCGGCGGGTTGGACACCGGACGTTGCATGCTGCGCATCCTTTCTAGTCCACCGCCCGGACTCTATCCTACCGGCCCTACCCCCAAGGATCATTCTCATGCAAATGGCCATGTGCTCGCTCGCCTTCGCGTTCTTCGCCCCCGCTCTTTTCGCGCAGGAGAAGCACGGACTGACGATCGATGACATGCTCGCCATGGATCGCATCTCCGATCCGCAGCTCAGTCCCGATGGTCAATGGGTCGCGTACAACCTGCGCACCACGGATCTTGCGGCGAACAAGGGGCGCACCGACGTGTGGATCACGCGGCTCGACGGCTCGCCGCCGCGGCGCTTGACGGCGCACGAGGCGTCCGACGGGAATGCGCGCTGGTCGGCGGATGGGAAGAGCCTGGTGTTCCTCTCGACGCGCTCGGGCTCGAGCCAGGTCTGGCGCGTGCCGATCGACGGCGGCGAGCCGCTGCAGCTCAGCAAGTTCCCGCTCGATGTGAGCAATCTTGCGGTGTTCCCCGACGGCGAGCGACTGCTGCTCACCATGGAGGTCTATCCGAAATCGAAGACCCTCGACGACACGAAGAAGCAGGACGACGAGCGTGCGGCGAACAAGGCCACTGGAAAGCTCTACGAGCAATTGATGGTGCGCCACTGGGACAGCTGGGAGGACGGAAAGCGCAGCCATGCCTTCGCGTGGAAGATCGGGTCCGACGCGCCGATCGATCTGATGGCGGATATGGACGTCGACACGCCGATTCAGCCGTTCGGCGGCGGCGAGGACTTGACGATCAGCGCCGACTCGAAGTGGGTGGTCTTCGCGGCGAAGAATGTCGGGCGCGAGGACGCCTGGTCCACGAACAATGACGTGTGGGCGGTGCCTTCCGATGCAAGCGCGCCGCCGCGTTGCTTGAGCGCGGCGAACAAGGCTCAGGACGGAGCGCCGTCGTTCTCACCGGACGGGAAGCGGCTGACCTGGCTCTCGATGGCGCGGCCGGGATTCGAATCGGACGCGCAGGTGATCCAGTTCATGGAGTGGCCCAACGGGACGCCGCGGCCGATGACGCGGGGCTGGGATCGCTCGGCGTCGGAGATTTCCTGGTCGAAGGACGGCGGGACGATCTACACCAGCGCGGACGACCTCGGGCAGAAGTCGCTGTTCAAGATCGACGTCGGCAGCGGCGTGGTCACCAAGCTCGTCGGCACCGGCACCAATGCGTCGCCGATGCGCGCGGGGGAGCGACTGGTCTTCCTGCAGGACACGCTGAGCCTGCCGACGGAGATTTTCACCTCGAAGCTCGACGGCAGCGACGTGCAGCGGCTTTCGCACGTCAACGACGCCAAGCTCGCCAACGTGGCGATGGGCGAGTTCGAGCAGTTCCAGTTCCCTGGTTGGAACGGCGAGACCGTGTATGGCTTCGCGCTGCGTCCGGCGAAGTTCGACGCGGCGAAAAAATATCCGATCGCTTTCCTGATCCACGGCGGGCCGCAGGGTTCCTTCGGGAACCACTTCCATTATCGATGGAACCCGCAGGCTTACGCCGGCGCCGGCTACGCGAGCGTGTTCATCGACTTCCACGGCTCGACCGGTTACGGGCAGGCCTTCACCGATTCCATCACAGGGGATTGGGGTGGCAAGCCCTACGAAGACTTGATGAAGGGCTTGGATTTCGCGCTGGCGAAGTATCCCTGGCTCGACAAGAACAACCAGTTCGCGCTCGGCGCCTCGTACGGCGGGTACATGATCAACTGGATCGCGGGGCAGACCGATCGATTCAAGGCCCTGGTTTGCCACGACGGGAATCTCGACGAGCGCATGGCCTACTTCGACACGGAGGAGCTGTGGTTCCCCGAGTGGGAGCACGGCGGCCTGCCCTGGGAGCCCAGCTCGGGCTTCACGAAGCACAACCCGATCGACTTCCTCGCGAAATGGAAGACTCCGATGCTCGTGATTCACGGCGGGCTCGATTATCGCGTGGTCGACACCCAGGGAATCTCGACGTTCACGGCCCTGCAGCGCATGGGGATTCCGTCGCAGTTCCTTTATTTCCCCGACGAAAACCACTGGGTGCTCAAGCCGGCCAACTCGAAGTTGTGGCATTCGACCGTCCTGGCTTGGCTCGCCCGCTGGACGAAATGACCGCGGCGCGCAGATTGCAGTAGCAGATTCACGGCGCTCGCCTGTTGTCTTGCGAGCTCGCGCGAGCGATCCTCGTGCGACCCCTAACGGAGCCGAATCATGCTCGAGTTCACGCGCAACCTGTCCCGCTCGATTCTTTCCGCCACCTTGCTGTTGTCGCTCGCGGCTTGCAGCGGCGGAGGAGGCGGCGGCGGAAGCAACAACAGTGCGTCGATCGCCGGAACGATCGGATTCCCCGCGACCGGCGGACCGATCCTCGAAGCCGAGCCCAACGACACGGTCGAGCAGGCTCACTCCCTGGGGACGTTGGTCGCGGGCCAGACCATCGTCGTCGCGGGCCAGGTGTCCGGCGTGGACGCTGTCGACGGGTTCAAGGTCACCGCGCCTTCGCGCGTCACGATCACCGCGACCCTGAGCTTCGACGCGGCCGACGATTTCGACATCGGCATCTTCGACGCGATCGCGGGCGATTTCGTCGAGGCTTTTGCCACGACCAGCGTGCCGGAGGTCGGCACGTTCCATGCACAAGGAACTTTCTTCCCCGTGGTCGCGCAGTTCGCGGGCTCCGGCAGCTACACCTTGACGCTCGTGGCTTCCGCGCCGGCGGATCCGATCGTCGAGCGCGAGCCCAATGATCTGCACGGCCAGGCCCAGTATCTCGGGACCATCGACGGGGGTCAGCAGATCAACCTGAGCGGCAATGCGGATTCCGTGACGGACGCGAACGATCGATTCCTGATCGCGGTTCCGGAGGACATCGATCTGGCGGCGGATTTGTTCATGTTCGGACCGGGCTCGAACTTCGACGTGATCTACTCCGACGCGACGCCGGACATCCTGGCGCCGATCGAGATCATCCGCTTCAATTCCCTGATCGCGAATCCGGAGACGGGCACGGCTCCGATCACGGCGCTGACGCTGGTCGAAGTCACCGTGCTGGCGACTTCAGGCTTGGGTGCCTACGACTTGACCTTGAGCGCGACGGCTTCGATCGCAGCGACGGGCGGCACGAGGAGCTGGAGCATGGCGCCCTCGTCGCACGAGCTGCGCCAGCGCTTCGCGAGGCAATCGAGCCAGCGCTTCGGCGCTCCGATCCTCGACTCGATGCCCGGCGAGCTGCTCGTCATGCCGCGCGCGGGTCGCGACGTGCTTCCGGAGCTCGCTCGCCGCGGTCTCGCGGTCGAAGCGCGCGTTCCGAACGGCGTCATGAAGTGCGTCGCGCAGGTTCCGGCGGGAATCTCCGAGGAGAATTCGCGCCGCCGCACCGTGGCGCTGATGGCGAGCCTCGGTGGCCTCGAAGCCGTGGAGTACGCCGAGCCCAACTTCATCCGCCACGCGTATGGAGTGCCCAACGATCCCTTCTTCAATCTGCAGTGGCACTACACGCAGATCCAGCTGCCGGCGGCCTGGGACATCACCCAGGGCGACAACTCGATCCGCGTCGGCGTGATCGACACCGGCCAGACCAATCACCCCGATCTCGTCTCGCGGCTGATCCCGGGCTTCGATTTCATCTCGAACGTGGGGATCGCGGGCGACGGCAACGGAGTCGACGCCGATCCGACCGACATCGGCGACGGTCAGGGCGCGCAGCCTTCGAGCTTCCACGGCACCCACGTCGCGGGGACGATCGGCGCCACCACCGACAACAACAGCGGCGTCGCGGGTGTCACGTGGTTCGGCAAGATCATGCACCTGCGCGTGCTCGGGATCGGCGGGGGCACGGACTTCGACATCACCCAGGCGGTGCTCTACTCGGCCGGACTGGCCAATGCGGCGACCACGCCCCTTCCTCAGCCGCTCGACGTGATCAACATGAGCCTGGGCGGGCCGGGCTTCTCACAGACGTTCCAGAACGCCTGCACGGCCGCGAAGAACGCGGGCGTGGCGATTTTCGCCGCGGCGGGCAACGAGAACTCGACGGTCGAGTCCTTCCCGGCCGCCTATGACAATGTGATCTCGGTCGCCGCGGTCGACTTCAACGCGGCGCGAGCTCCGTACTCGAATCACAATGGAGAGGTCGACATCGCTGCCCCGGGCGGCGACATGACCAAGGACCTCAACGGGGACGGCTTCGGGGACGGCGTGCTCTCGACGCGCGCGGACGACTCGGGCAATCCGACGGTCTTCACCTTCGAGTTCCTCCAGGGGACCTCGATGGCCTGCCCGCACGCCGCGGGCGTCGCGGCCTTGATGAAGGCAGCGGCCCTCCCGGGCAATCTGACGCCGACGCAGATCGAGACGATCATGACCACCACCGCGACCGATCTAGGCACGGCGGGGCGCGACGACTTCTTCGGCTTCGGCCTGGTCAACGCCTTCCAGGCGGTGCTGCAGGCGAGCAATGGTACGCCGGTCAATCCGGTGCTCGGACTCTCGACGCAGGCCCTGTCCTTCGCGCCCGGCGTCATCGCGCAAAACATCCAGGTCTCCAACCTCGGTGGGGGGACGCTGCACGTCGGCACCCCGATCGTGACGACGGATTCGGGCGGCAGCTGGCTCACGGCGACGCGCGTGCCGATCGCCGTGCCGGTGAGCAGCGACACCAGCGCGATCGCGGTCAGCGTCGACCGCACCGGCTTGCCCGACGGATTGTTCACCGGCTCGATCAGCGTGCCTTCGGACGGCACCAATGGCGCGCTGGTGGTGCAGGTCTCGCTGCAGGTGGACACCTCGCCGACGCCGACCAACATCGACATCTTCGTGATCGCGGTCAACGCCGACACGGGAGACAGCGTTCGGCAGGACATCGTCAATCCGACCAGCGGTCTGGCCTACTCGGTCGCCTCGCTGCCCGCGGGCTCGTACCTGATCTTCGCCGGCTCGGACGACGACAACGACGGTTTCATCTGCGGGCCGGGCGATCTCTTCTGCGGTGCCTTCCCTACCCTCGATCAACCCGTGGCGATCGACGTCGTGGTCGGCGAAGCCGTCCCTGCGATCGATTTCACGGTGCAGTCGAACTTCCAGGGCATGACGGCGTCACCCGCGCATCGAAAGATCCGGCTCGAGTAGCGCTCGCCTATTCGCGGCGGTAATTCCGCAGCGCCGGCGTGGATTTCGCGATCCACGCCGTCGAGATCAAGGAACCGATTCCGCCGATCACGACCGAAGCCGCGGCGCCTACTTTGTGCGCCAGGGCGCCGGCTTCCATTTCGCCGAGCTGCGGGCCGCCGAGGAAGAAGATCATGTTGACGCTGGTCATGCGGCCGCGCATGTGCGGCGGCGTGGTCAGCTGTCGCAGCACGTTGCGGATCACCATGCTGACCGTGTCGGCCGCGCCGGTCAGCGCCAGGCAGACGAACATCAGCCAGAAGCTCTTCGAGAGGCCGAACACGATCGTCGCGAGACCATAGGCGGCGACGGACCACAAGAGCACGCGGCCGCGGCGCACGATGTGCTTCTCGACACGCAGCAGGATCAGGCTGGTCAGCGCAGCTCCGATCGCCGGCGCGGAATACAAAAGTCCATAGGTCCCAGCTCCGCGCCCGAGGATGTCCTGGGTGAAGATCGGCAGCAGGGCCATCGCCGAGGAGAAGAACGTCGCGAAGAAGTCGACCAGCATCGTCGAGCGGATCAGCGAGTGGCTGAACACGAAGCGCAGGCCCTCGAGCGCCGAGCGCGGACTGAGCTCGACGACGTTCTCCGGCGCATGGCGCGGCAGATCGCGCAGCAGGATCACCGCCGCGATCGCGGCGAGGAAAGAGACCGCGTTCACCGCATAGATCCAGCCGGGTCCCAGCCACTGGTACGCGATGCCCGTGAGCGCCGGCCCCGCGACCGCCGCCATCTGGAAGGCCATGGTGTTCAGGCTGATCGCGTTGGGAAGGTCCTCGCGCGGAACGATGGCCGGGATCAGCGATTGTCGCGCGGGGCCTTCGAAGGCCGCCGCGGCCGAGTTCACGCCGGTCAGGATGTACAGGGGCCAGATCGAAGTCAGTCCCTGGAGCGTGAGCACCGCCTGCAGGCCCGCGCTGGCGGCCATCAGGCACTGCATCCAGAACATCATCCGCCGCCGGTCGAGGGCATCGGCGAGCACACCGCCTGCGAGGGCGAAGACCACGATCGGCACGACCTTCACCAGTCCGACTCCGCCGAGGGCGAGGGCCTTCTCCTCGGGCGGCACGAGGGAGGCAATGTGCCAGAGCACGGCCGCGCTCTGCATCCAGGTCCCGACCAGCGACAGGAACTGCCCGGCGAACAGGAGACGGAAGTTTCGGTGGCGCAGCGCGCCCAGCCGCGAGGGCGCGGTCGCGCTCACTCGACCGTGAATTCGACCTTGCCTTCGAACCTGGGAACCGAGACGCAATCGAAGGGCGAGGTCACGACTGCGGTTTGCAGGCTGCCGGCCGCCGGGCGGGTCTCGCGCGCGTGCACGACCCAGTGCGAATCCCGCTCGAGGACGCGATCGATCTCGACCGCGTAGCCGCCGCTGGGCCGCGAGCCGAGCGAGACCGCGATCAACATGCGCTTGGACCAGTCGAAGTCGCGAGCCGATCCCCACAAACCCTGATCGCGATCGCCACAGTAGACCTGCCATTCGACGAAGCTGCGCACCACGGCGTTCTTCGCTTCCGGACCCAGGCCGATCTGGCCCGCGACCTGCCGCTCGAACTCGACCGGCGCCTCTTCTGGCGTGGTCTGGCAGGCAGACAGGACCACGAGAGAGCAGACCGCGGCGTTGTGGGGGAGTCGCATGGGGTGGATCTCGCGAGAGGCGGGGCGGGCAAAGTTAGGGAATGGTCGCGGAGCTTGCCACTTCGGCGAGGCGGAGATTCGCGTGGAGTTCCACGAAAGCTCATCCTAGGGACCAAAGACATCCCCCGCGTCCGCTCTCAGCGGACTAAAGACCGTCCCGAGGAACCCATCCATGAAGACACACCCGATCACGCGCGCAGGACTTTTCCTGGCGCTCTTCGCCCCGCTGGGCATGGCCGTGCAGCGTCCGAGGCCTGCCCCCGCCCCGGCACCGCCGCCCGCTCCCGCGCAAAGCGATGCGGACCGCGAAGCCAAGGCCAAGGAAGCCAAGGCCAAGCAGGAGCGCGAGGCCCAGGCGCAGAAGGAACAGGAAGCGGCGCGGGTCAAGCGCGCGCGCGAGGAAGCGAACCAGGACAACCGCGTCAAGAACGCCCGCGAGGAAGCGAACCAGGAGAACCGGGTCAAGAACGCGCGCGAGGGCGCCGCCGGGGCGCCCGGTGCCAACGCCGACCGCGTGCATGCGGCGCGCGAAGCGGAGCGCGAGACGGCGCGCAAGATGATGAACCTCGAGGGCGTGCACCGCGAACGCCTGGGCCGGCTCGATCGCTTGATCGCGATCTACACCGAGAGCGGCGATCAAGCCAAGCTCGCGGAAGTGGAAGCGCTCAAGGGTCGCGAGAACAAGCGCTACCTGCTGATCATCGATCAGTTCAAGACCAAGCTGGGCCCGAACTACGCGCAGTACGAGCCGCAGCTGCTCGCCGGAAAGAACCGCGGTGCGGCACCCGCCGCGCCGGCCAGGCCCGGCGAAACCGAGCTGAATCCGCCGCGCCGTCGTCCGCCGCCGCCGGCGAACGAGAAGTCGGGAGGTGGAGCATGAAGTCCAAGCTCGCCTTGAGTCTGGTTGCGCTCGGCCTCGCCGCCTGCGCGTCGAAAGAGCCCTCGAGCCCGAAGCCTGCGCCGACGCAGGACCCGCTGGCGGGGAATCCGGGATCGCCCGAGGAGCTTCCGCCGGTCGAAGCGCCGCTCTCGCAGGACCAAGCGGACGCCAACGCCGCGAAGCAGATCCAGAAGGACAATGCCGACGCGGAGCTCGAAAAGCTGAAAAAGGAGCTGGGCGGCGGCTGATCGCCGTTTCCGAGCTCGAAAACACCGCGGGGTCGCGCCATCGCTCGGCGCGGCCCCGCTCTCGTTACACTGTTCGCCCTTCGATGCGCCGCGGACGTTCCGCGATCGCCACGGAGTGACCTTTTCCGACGGATCCGAAGGCGGCGCGCCACGATCCCCAGGGCTCCATGAACAACGACAAGCACTCCACCGCGGCCGTGACCGCCGCGCCCTTCCTGCCCCGCACCCGCGAACAGATGCGCGAGCGCGGCTGGGATGCACTCGACATCGTGCTGGTCACCGGCGACGCCTACGTCGACCATCCCTCGTTCGGAGTCGCCGCGATCGCGAGGCTCCTGGAAGCGAAGGGCTACCGCGTCGGGATCCTCGACGTGCCGGAGATCGACACGCCCGGCGAGCCCGGCTCGGGCTGGCGCCGCCTGCCCGCACCGCGGCTCTTCGTCGGCGTCAGCGCGGGCACCATCGATTCGATGGTCACCAACTACACCGCGTCGAAGAAGCTGCGGCACGTCGACGTGTACCGCCCCGGCGGTCTGTCCGGACGTCCGAATCGCGCCACCATCGCCTACACCGCGGCGGCGCGGCATGTCTTCCCCGGCGTGCCGATCATCGTCGGCGGGCTCGAGGCCGGACCGCGGCGGCTCGCGCACTACGACTTCTGGGAGGACAAGCTGCGCCGCTCGATCCTCGTCGATTCCAAGGCGGATCTCCTGGTGTGGGGGATGGGGGAGCGCACCGTGCTCGAGATCGCGCGCCGCCTCGAGGCGGGTGAATCGCTCGCTCATGTCGCGAGCACCTGCGTCGTCGTGCCGTCCAAGGACGTGCCGGCGAACGCGCGCAAGGTGCCGAGCTTCGAGGCCATGCGCGACGACGTGCAGCTGCAGATCGAGCTGTTCCAGGCCGTGCGCGAGGAGAATTCCCCGGACAGCCGGCCCCTGGCCCAGGCCCACGGCGAGCGCTTCGTGGTCCAGTATCCGCCGCAAGCTCCCGCCTCGCAGGCGGAGGTCGACGAGTACTACGACCTGCCCTTCCGTCGCGAATGGCATCCCGACCACGACGCGGCGGGCGGCGTGCCCGCGCTGGAGCCGGTGCGCTGGAGCATCAACACGCACCGCGGCTGCCTCGCGGACTGCACTTTCTGCTCGATCACGTTCCACCAGGGCCGCGCGATCCAGAGCCGCTCGCAGGAGTCGATCCTGCGCGAGGCGAATGCGCTCGCGGCTCACCACGACTTCCGCGGCACGATCACCGACGTCGGCGGACCGACCGCGAACATGTACGGCCTCGGCTGCAAGCTGCTCGAAGCCGGCAAGGGCTGCCTGGGCCGCGATTGCCTGTCGCCGGACGTGTGCCCCGCGCTGCGCATCGACAGCCAGAGCGAGGGCTATCGCCGATTGCTCGCGCTGGTGAAGCAGACCAAGGGCATCAAACATGCATTCGTCTCGTCGGGGATCCGCTACGACATGCTGCGCAGCACGAAGAGCGCCTCGCGCGGCGAGCTGCTCCCGCTGCACCACGATCTGGTCAAGAACCACACGCCCGGCCGCATGAAGCTCGCGCCGGAGCATGCGTCGCCGAACGTGTTGCGCGCGATGAACAAGCCCTCGTTCGACGTCTACGAGGCCTACGAGAAGGATTACAAGGAAGAGTGCGCGGATCTCGGCAAGGACCAGCACCTGGTCAACTATTTTATCGTCGGCCACCCGGGCACGACGATGAAGGACGCGGTGCTCCTGTTCGAGAAGCTGCTCGAGCGCAACTACAGCCCGGAGCAGGCGCAGGAGTTCATTCCCTTGCCGATGACCCGCGCCTGCGTGCAGTACACGACCGGCAAGGACCCGATCACCTACGAGGATCTGTACATCCCGCGCGGCGGTCGCGAGCGGCGTCTGCAGAAGGCCCTGGTGCGCTGGCGAGTGCCGGAGAATCAGAAGCTGGTCGAAGAGGCGCTGCACGAAGCGCAGCGGGAAGATCTGCTGCCGAAGTTCCGGCACGCCTTGCGCCAGCGCAACGCGAAGGCCAAGGCCGGCCGCGCGCCGGCGCAAGCGGATCTCGACACCTGCGGCTGAGCTTCTACGCGAGGAATTCCATCTCGCCGTGCGGCAAGAGGTAGACGATCAGCATCGTCCCGCCCGCGACGGTCGGCACATGAGTCGAGTTCGGCGGCAGCACGACCCAGCCCGGCGCCTGGGCTTCGAAAGTCGGTGCGCCGTCGACCGCCACGCAGAAGTTCACTTCGCCGCGAGGATGGCGGTGGCGCGGACCCGCGCCGTTCATCAACACGACGTCGATCGACTGGTCGAGCGTTTCCGGTGTGGCCTTGGCGACCCGGCCCCATTTCACCGGCATCTCGCCGCGGTTCGCGATCTTGCCCTCGTTGCACAGGCGCAGGAGCTCTTTCGACAGGTCGCGGGCCTTCGCGGAACTCGGATCGAGACGTCGCTCGAGCTCGATTCGAGCCTTGGCGGGGTCGCTGAGGTCCAGACCCTGGGCAGCCTCGAGCAGCGGTCGGAATGTTTCGAGCATGGACGCGCGTGGCTTGCGCGCTGCACAGGATAGCGGGAGGCGCGCCGCACGCGAGCCCTGCGCGCCCTGCTTCGGTGTCGGAGGATGAACCAGTAGGATCCGCGAATGCCGCGTTGGCTTGCCTGGACCCTCGGAGCGCTGTTCACCCTTGCCCTCGTCCTGCACGCCCACGGGCCGCTCTTCGCCGCTTCCGAGCCGGGCGCGGGCTTTTCGGCGGCCGACATGCGCGCGCTGCTCTCGGTCCGCGACTGCCTCGATCACGGCAGCCTGCGCGCCGACCCCAAGGTCTACTTCGAAGCCAGCGAAGCGGGCCAGCACCCGCTCGGCGCGCTGAGCCTCGCGATCTCCACTCGCCTGTGGTCGGACGGCGGAGCCTTTGGCGCCGCGAGTCCCAGGCCTCTGCGCGCGGAAAATCTGATCCTGCTCCTGATCGCCGCGGCTGGCGCGGGCGTGTTCCTGCGCAGGCTGGCCCTGCCCTGGCTCGGCGACGACCACGCGCGCGCCGCGGCCTGGGTCGCGGCCGCGCTCTGTCTCGTCCATCCCCTGGCCTTTGCCGCGGTGGGCTCGCTTGCGGCTCGCGGGGATCTGCTCGCCCTGGGCTTCGGGACCTGGGCCTGCGTGGAATTCCTGCGCGGACGCCAGCTCAGAAAATCGCGCGCGGCGATCCGCGCCGGAGTCCTCGCCCTGTGCGCCGGGTTGTCCAGCGACCTGGCCTGGGCCCTGCCCTTCGCGTTGGCGTTGGCCGAGTTCGTCTCGGGACGGCGCTACCGCACCTGGATCGCGCGCGCGCGCACGGCGAGCGTGACGCTGCTCGCCTACGGACTGTGTGTCGCAATCGAGCCGCTTCTGCGCTCGTTGCTCGGCTGGGCACGCGCGGGAGCGTCGATCGATCGGCCCCTGACGGAGAGTCTGGCCCTCGCGGTGGAGAAACTCGGAGTCCTCGCCCTGCCGGTCAACCCCTCCAGCGCTTCCTTCGCCGCGTACCTGCTCGCCGCCGCGGCGTTGGTGGTCGCGCTGGAGCCTGCCTTTTCCGCCGCGCGATCCGCGCCGCGTCTGTGGAGCTTGATCCTGGCCATCGGAGCCCTGGCCGTGCTTGCGGCCTGCTTCTGGGGCAGCGGCGTCCGCGTGCAGCCGGGAGATTTCACGCGCGCCGAGGTCCTGGCGGCTGGTCTCTTGATCGTCAGCGCGAGCCTGGCTCTGGCCTCGACGGCCTTGAGCGGTCTGCGGCGCAGCTTGATGCCGGCGATCGTCGCGACCAGCTGGGCTGCGATCGCCCACGTTCACGCGAGCGCCTGGATGACCGCCCAGACGAGCGTGGACCATGCGCGGCACGACGTCGCCCGCGCGCAGGACCAGGCTCCGCCGCCCGCGGCGGTGCTGCTGCTCGACGTGCCCGAACTCGTGCACGGATTCTCGCCCCTGGATCGCTCGCAGAGCCAGGCCTTCCTCGCCGCGCCTGAATTCCAGGTGCGCAACGCCGCGGAGCTCGAGCTGGCTCGCGCGAAGCCGACTCCGTTCCTCGCCGTCGCGACGCGAGCCGCGTTCGTGCAGTTCTCGCGCAGCGAGCAATTCGCTCAGCTGCGTCCCGCGGGCATCGCCGTCGCGATCGACGCGGCTTCACCGTCCGAGCGGATCGTGATCCGCCTCCCTGCTCCGGAGCCCACGACCAGCCCGATGCGCTGGTTCAGCGAAGGCGCGAACATCGCGCTGGACTGGGAAGCACTCTCGGTGCAGTGGGTCAGCGCCCGCGTGCAGCGCGAGCAGGATCTCTCGCTGCCGCCTTTCCTGAGTTGGACCGCCAAGGGCATCGACGGCCATTTCAAGAGCGGGGAGATCCAGGGTGTGTGGGTCGACTACGCCGGCGAGCCCCTCGCGTCCTTCGACGTCGCCGCCTCGGCGGAATGGCTGTGCGCGGGGCGCATCCTGCAGGCGACGCCCGTCAACGGCTGGTCGAACCTGAGCGGAGCCGATGCCCAGAACCAGTTGCCCGGCTTCGATCCCAAATCCGCGCCACAGCCCGTGGGTGACGACTGGCGGATCGCGAACTGCGCTTCGCCGATCGTCGATGCGGCCGAGATCACTCTGGGAAGGCGAGGGACCAGCGGGACCTGGAGGCTGAAGTTCTGCAACCTCGAGACGCTGGAACAGGTCGGTTTCGAACTCGCGCCAGACTCGTCGACTGCAGGAGGCGCTCGCATAGCGCAAGGAGCCGGCCGACTCGCATCGCAATGGACCGCTCGCGGCCAGGCCTTCGCCTGGTGCGTCGAGTACGCGGCGCGCGGCGTGGTCCTCGTGCGCGACGAAGGCATCGTCAAGCCGCATTCCTGATCAGGAGACTACACTCCGCGCCGCATGACGACCCAACCTTCGCGCCAGCTCGAGACCTTCGAGAATCCCAACCCAGAGCGCAGCTACGAGATCCGCTTCGAGTGCCCGGAATTCACCTGCTTGTGCCCGAAGACGGGCCAGCCGGATTTTGCGACGATTCGCATCCGCTACGTGCCTGATCGGCTGTGCGTCGAATTGAAGAGCCTCAAGCTCTACCTGTGGTCGTATCGCAACGAGGGCGCGTTCCACGAGGCAGTCACGAACAAGATCCTCGACGATCTCGTCGCCGCGACGAAGCCGCGCGAAATGTCGGTCGAAGGCGATTTCCTGGTGCGCGGCGGCATCCACACGGTGGTCGAAGTCCGCTATCCCTGAATTTGTCCGATCACATCAACGCGCGGATCAGCCGCGGCAGGATCTCCAGGTAGCGAGACTGGATGCCGCGATGGCCTCCGTCGTGCTCCTCGTGGCTGTGCGCGATCCCGAGCTCGCGCAGGCGCGCCGAGAGCCGGCGCGTGCCGAACTGGATGTTGTATTCGTCGCGGCGACCGCATTCGATGTGCAGGAAGGCGAGCTCGCGCAGATTCGCGGCGTAGCGCTCGCAGGCGACCAGCGGATCGAACTCGAGCCAGCGCCGCCACACGGATTCGATGCGCTCGCCGGTCTTCGGATCGATCGGCAGGTCGCAACCGATCGGCAAGCTCGGGTTCGGCGAATAGCAGGCGGCCATCGCGATCGTGTTCATCGCCCCGAATCGATCCCCGGAGAGATCATGCTTCTGCAGGAATTCCGCGAGAAAGCGCTGTGGGTCGCCATCGTACGACACCAAGGCGCGCGCGCATTCCCAGAAGGCCGGCGCGTGGCAGCCTTCGAAGCCGGCGTCGCCGCTGATCGACGCGGCCGCGCGAAAAACGCTTGGATGGCGCATGGCGAGGTGCAGCGCGCCGACTCCTCCCGATGATTTGCCGATCACGCCGCGGCGGCGATCCAGCGTCGGCGCGCGCTCGTCGACGAGCGCGGTCAATTCCATGGCGATGTGGCTCGCGTAGGGACCGAGGTAGCTCGAATCGACGTACTGCGAGCCGCCGTACTTCGTGAAGGCGTCGGGAATCGCGAGGATCGCCGGCGGAACCCGGCCTTCGCGCAGCGCGTCGTCGTACTCGAGCACCACGCCGCGCCGCCAGGGATGGTCCTCGAGGAACTCGCGGCCCGTGCCCGTGAAGCCGACCAGCAGGAAAACCACCGGCAGGCGCTCATCGCGCTTCGACGCCGCGTGGGGGATGTAGATCGGGACTTCGCGCGTCGCGGGATCGCCGGCCGGGTTACCCGCGAGCAGCTCGCTCTCGCAGTGGTGCACCTCGACGTCGCCCGCGCCGAGGGACCGGACTCGCAGAGCGCGCGTCATCGAAGTCCTTCGGGCCTCAGCTCGCCTGGCGCAGCGCCGCGTAGCCCGGCTTGATGCGCTCGTAGATCAGCCGCACGCGCTCGTCGTAGTGCGCGAAGGCCGACTTCATGCCGTTGATCGTGATCTTCTCGAGATCCGCGAGGCCCAGGCCGAAGTTCGACACGGCGAGCATGCACTCGTCGGTCATCGTCGTGCGGCTCATCAAGCGATTGTCGGTGTTCAGCGTCACGCGGAACTTCTGGTTCATCAGCACGATGAACGGATGCTCCTGGATCGAGCGCGCCGCGCCGGTGTGCAGGTTCGACGAGAGGCAGACCTCGATCGGGATGCGGTGGTCGAGGACGTATTGGGCGAGGTGGCCGAGCTGGATCACCTTGCCGTCGTAGACCACGATGTCCTCGATCAACCGCGTCCCATGGCCGATGCGGTGCGCGCCGCAGTATTGCAGGGCCTGCCAGATGCTTTCCGGGCCGAAGCTCTCGCCGGCGTGGATCGTGATCGAAAAATTCTGGCGCTTGACGAATTCGAAGGCGCGCACGTGCTCCTTCGCCGGGTGGCCCGCTTCCTCGCCGGCGAGATCGAAGCCGACGCAGCCCTGGCTGCGGTAGGCGACCGCCAGCTCGGCGAGCTTGAAGGACAGGGACTCGGGCTCGTTGCGCATGGCCGACACGATCAAGCCGAAGCCGACGTTGAACTCCTCTTTGCCGCGCTGCAAGCCGCGCAGCACCGCGCCCATGACGGCGTCGAGGCCCAGACCGCGCTGGGTGTGGAAGTGCGGTGCGAAACGCACCTCGGCGTAGACCACGCCGTCGGCCGCCATGTCCTGCATGAACTCGTGGGCGACGCGCTCGAGCGCCGCGGCGGATTGCATTACGGCGATGGTGTGCCGAAAACCTTCGAGGTATAGCGGCAGGGTCTTGCGGTTCGCGCCCTCGAAGAACCAGGCGGCCAGTCGATCGGGCTGGGACTCGGGAAGCTCGGAGTAGCCGATGACCTCAGCCAGATCGAGCACCGTCTGCGGCCGCAATCCGCCGTCGAGATGCTCGTGCAAGAGGACCTTGGGAGCGCGCGCGACCAGTGCGCGCGAGGGGAGTTCCGTCTTGGCTGTACGACTCATGGGCAGACGATAGCGGAAAGTCCGCGCGGAGGAAGCAGGCCGTCGTTGTGGTCCGGAAATGCGCGGCGTATCCTGCTCGGCCCCGCGAACCCGGGAGAACCCATGAAGACCGTGCGCGTGCGATTCGCTCCCAGCCCCACCGGTCGCCTGCACATCGGCGGTGCGCGCACCGCCCTGTTCAACTGGGCCTATGCGCGACGCCAGGGCGGAAAATTCCTGCTGCGCATCGAGGACACCGACCGCGAGCGCTCGACCTTGGAATTCGAGCGTGCGATCCTCGAGGGACTTTCCTGGCTCGGCATCGACTGGGACGAGGGCCCGGACATCGGCGGGCCCTGCGCGCCTTACCGCCAGACCGAGCGCGTCGAGCGCCACCGCGAATACGCGGCGCGCTTGCTTGCCAAGGGCGCGGCCTACCATTGCTTCTGCAGCAGCGAGCGCCTCGAGGCCCTGCGCGAAGGCCAGTCCGCGCGCAAGGAGAAGCCCGCCTACGACCGCAAGTGCGCCAACCTCGCCAAGGCCGAGGTCGACGCCCAGCTTGCGGCCGGAGTGAAACCCGTGGTGCGCTTCAACGTGCCCGCCGGGACGACGCGTTTCCAGGACCACGTCCGCGGCGAAGTCAGTTTCGACAACAAGGAAGTCGACGACTGGATCATGGTGCGCGCCGACGGCATGCCGATCTACAACTTCGTCGTGGTCTGCGACGACATCGACATGGGCATCACCCATGTGTTCCGCGGCGAGGAGCACCTGGTCAACACGCCCAAGCAGGTGCTGCTCTACGAAGCCCTCGGCGAAATGGTCCCGGAGTTCGGCCACCTGCCGCTGATGCTCGGCACCGACGGCAAGAAACTGTCCAAGCGCACCGGCGACACCGCGTTGCAGGACTACCACGAGCGCGGCTATCCCAAGGAAGCGATCATCAACTTCCTGTGCTTGCAGGGCTGGGCGCTCAACGGCTCGACCGAGATCTTCTCGATCGACGACCTGGTGGCGAACTTCGACATCAAGGACGTCACCAAGGCCGGCGCGATCTTCGACATCGACAAGTTCCAGTGGATGTCCGGCGAGTACATCCGCAAGGATTCGGTCGAGCACCTGGCGGCGATGTGCACGCCCTTCGTGATCAAGGCCGGCCTGGCGACCCAGGCGGAGCTGGACGCTCGGAAAGAGTGGTTCCTGCGCATCGTGCGCGGCGAGCAGGAGCGCATCCGCACCTACTCCGAGCTGCCGGCGCGCATCGGCTTCCTGTTCGCGAAGGACGAGGCCGTCATCTACGAGGCTGACGCCGAGAAGAACGCGCGCAAGCAACCCGCCGGGCTCGCCACGCTTGCCGACTACCGCGTGTGGCTCGCCGAGGCCTTGCAGCAACGCAAGACGACCGCCGAGCTGCGCGATGGGACCAAGGCCTGGGTCGGCGCGCGCGGCGTCAAGATGCCCGTTTTGTACCAACCGCTCCGCTGCGCCTTGACTGGGCAGGCTGGAGGGCCCGACCTCTTCGACCTGATCGAGTTGCTCGGCGGCGACCACGCCCTGGCCCGCATCGACGCCGCCCTGATCAGGCTGGCAGCGGCGGTCTAGCCGCCCATTTTCCACGGGCCGCCAGGCCCATCGGGCACGGGAAACGGCCTGGATCGATGATCCGGGCCTCAGGCAGGGAACCAAATCTGCCGATTGCTCGTCCATGACACCTCGAGTGATGTCCTGGGCGGAACGATTCTTGTTGTGGGGCCGGTCGTTCTTCGTCCTGCCTCCGCCTCGCACGCCCTTCTCGGCGGCGCCGGCGACCAGGCGCATCACGCTGCCGAGGAATCGACGCACATGACGATGACCCGCGGGGAAATTCCGCTGCCCGTACGCCATCCCAGCCTGCCTGGGGATCAGCGTTGCGAGGCCGCCCGCGAGGAACTGGCCGCGCTGCTCGAGCAGGGCAAGACCCTCGGCGAAGCGCCGGAATTGCGCGCCCACCTGCAGGGCTGCGAGGACTGCAACCAGGTGTATCGCGATTCGCTGCTCGCCGACGCGCGCTTGCGCCGCACGATGGTCGACGCCGAGGATCGGGCCGACGAGGCAAGCGATGGGGAAGAGAGTCCGCGCCGCGCGGTGCTCTCGCCGATCGCCATCGCCCGCGCGGGGTTCGCCAGCACCGGCCGCGGCAAGGCGACCTGGGTCGTCGCCCTGGCCGTGGTCCTCTACGCCGCCATCCGCCTGACACCGGAGCCCTCCGGAACGGCGCGAGCTCAGCTGCAATCCCTGGCCGGCATGGTCTTTTCCACCGGCGAGCCGCTTGCCGTCGGAGCCCCGCAGCGCGAGCTGCAGCGCGGAGACTGGGTGCGCACTCCCGAAGACGGCCGCGCGCGGCTCTTGTTCGGCGAATCGGAAGTGCTGCTCGCGCCCAGCACCCAGGTCCAGATCGAAGAACCTTCCACCCGCCGCCTGCGCCTCGAATCGGGCTCGCTCGAGGTCAACGGCCCGCTCTGGGTCACCAGCTCGTTCGGGATCGTCCAGATCGAGGACGGTCAGGCCAAGCTCACGATCGGCGAGAAGGGGATGTTCGTCGAATCGGGCCAGGGCCACCTGCGCGCGATCGATTCGCTCGGCCTGCACGAGCTCGACACCGGCGAGAGCGCGCAGCTCGCCTTCGCCAAATAGCGGGGAAAGCACCTCCCGCGCCCGACTGGGTATCGTCTCGCGGATGAATGGCAGCCTGAGCCTGCGGTCCGGAGTGCTCTACGTCGGCCGCCACGCCGACACCGCGCACGTGCGCGCCTACGACCTCGACGGGCGCGTGCTCACCACGGGCTTCTCCTTCCGCGCGCGCGACGACGGCGCAGGCGCGCGGGTCAGCGGCCTCGACGTCGATCGCGACCGCACCGTGTGGGTAGCGGACAGCGCGGGTTCCTGCGTGCGCGCTTTCAGCGTTTTCGGCCGCGAAGTCGCCTCCTTCGCGCAGCTGCGCGGCGCCCCGAGCAACGACACCAGCGACGGCGAGGACCGCCGCGGCGACCTGGCGCAGATCAGCGACATCGCGCTGGTCGAGGGCGAGGAAGAGGACCGACTGCTGATCGCTTGCGGCGGCCGCAGACGCCACGCACTTTCTCTCGCGCGACAGGACGGATCCTGGATCGCGAGCCTGCGCTCCGAAGGCCATGCCCTGGGCGCCTTCCGCGGCCTGGTTCGCGCCACGGCCCACGGCCGATGGATCTGGGCCTGCGAAGCCGGGGCTGGGCGCGTGCAGGTGTTCCGCGACGGCGAGTTCCACTTCCTTTTCCGCGCCCCAGCTCGCGATGGACTGCGGGTCGAGCCGAGCGCGGCCGCGGCGCTGGGCGACGGCCGCTGGGTGCTCGCCTTGCGCGGCGAGCAGTCGGCGCTGGTCGTGGTCGATTCCTCCGGCCGGCTGGTGCGCGTGCTGGCCAGCTCCGGCGATGACACGGGCGCCGTCGAGAGACCTGAGGACGTGGTGGTGGAGGAGGGGCGCGACCAGGCTCACACGAGAATTGCGGTGCTCGATCGCGACGCGGAACGCGTGCAGTTTTTCACGGTCGAAGGCCACTGCTACGGCGCTGTCGAGCCCCTGCCTGGCGAAGCCCTCTGATCCGCGGAAAAACGCGGCTTTTCAGCGTTCGGCGCCGCGCTGGATCCGGCCAGAGCCGTCCCTGCTGAACCCCCTGGAATCGACCTCCCGGGTCGATCCGTCACCCCGGATGCTCGCGGGGTAGGTTTTCACAGAAGAGTCCCGGATGGGATGGAACAGGCAGGTTCCAGGTCCCGTCGGAATAAATCAAACTATGGATCTATCGATTGCACTGTTCCTTCTCGAAATGCTGCGCTCGGCCTGTGGGAGCGCTTGTACCGCGGAAAACTGGCAGGCAGCCCGCGCCCTGCTCCTTCCCGAGAAGGCCGTAGAGGTCGTAGCGCCGGAAAACGCTGACCAGCGTGCGGCGCGCGAACGCGAAGAATTGCTCGCTATCGATCGCGGAGTTCCCGGCACGCGCATCTCGCGCGGATCGATGTTCTTCCAGGAGCCGATCGGCATCGACCCCAAGGGCGGCGGACAGTTCCCGGTGACCGAGCACTCGATCCTCTCCGCCGAGGAGGACGCGCTTCCGGATTTCCTGGCGCAGCTCGCGCAGTCAGGGGGCCGTGTGGAAGCCGGTGACTTCGAAGGCAGCGATGAGCCCAACACTGGAATCTCCTCGGGCGGAACGCCGCTGCATTCGCCGCGCTACCGCTTGCGCACCTACACGCTCTACCCGCCGACGCCCTTCGTCGAGCCGTTCAACTTGATGGTGCCGACGCCGATGCCCATGGATCCGGCGCCTTTGCTGGTGGTGTTCCACAAGTACGGCTCGTCGCACAACGACGTGCTGCAGAACACCGACTTCGTGAAGGAATGCGCCAAGCGCGGCTGGTTCCTGGTCTGCCCGCTCGCCGGCTCGAAGAAGCACTTCGGCTCGCTCGAGAGCCAGGTCAACACCGAAGCAGTGCTCGACTGGATGCTGGCCAACGCGACTCTGCGCATCGATCGCCAGCGCATCTACGGGATCGGTTTCTCGATGGGAGGCGGAGCCGCGCTGAACTATGCCGCCCGCCACCGCGATCCGGCCCACGCGATGTTCGCGGCGCTGATCAACCACTCCGGCGGAGTGTCGATCAACAACACCTACCTGCACGATCCGCCGGTGCGTTTCATCCTCGATTTCTGGTTCGGCGACGGCAGCGCCGGCTCGGCCGATCCCTGGAACATGACGCGTTCCTCGGTGATCGACTTCAATTCCGCGACGCTGATCGTCGATCCGACCACCGATCTCGCGCGCAATCTGGGCTCGACTCCGCTGGCGACCTGGCGTCCCTCGGTGGACACGATCAGTTACCTGCCCGAGCAGAACGACGTGCTCGACCACCACCTGCAGACGGCGCTCGGCCGCGTGCCCGGTCCGACCTACAGCTACAACGTGGTGACGTTCATCGGACACCTGTGGCGCATGATCGACGCGTCGGCGGCTTGCGACTGGCTCGGACAGTTCACGCTGCAGGTTCCTGCTTCGGGCCGCACCCTCGCGGACCACGACGGCATCTACGAGCGCTTCTACCTCGAGCAGGATGCGGCGGGAGCCTTCACGCCGATCGACTGGAGTCTCGACGCGCAGAGCAACGCGCTGCACGTGGGTGCGACCGCGAACCTGAAGCGGCTGTCCATCGATCCGATCGCCGCGGGCTTGACCAACACCGCGCCCTTGCTCGTGACCACGGCGAGCGCCGATGCAACCGGCGACGAGATCGTGATCACGCACTGGCCGCAATTCCCGAGCGCCTTGCTGCGCGACGGGATCGCCACGGCGAGCTGGACCTACGATCCGCAGACACTCGAGCTGACGCTGTTCGAAAGCGACGGCGCGGCGCACACCTGGCTCGTCACACCCTGATCGATCGCGCAAGGAATCGTTCGCCTCTCTCGAAGCTCGGCGCGATCAGCGGCTCCCTGAAAAGAAAGGGGGCCGCTGATCCTTGCCGATCAGCGGCCCGAGGGAGAGAGGAGGTTCCACCAAGCTTCCCGGGTAACGGCACCGCTCGCATGAGCACCGTCACCTCCCGATGAAACCTCACCTGTGTTCGTGGCGAACCACGATCACGTCAAAAGCCTAGCTCGAATGGCTAGGCGCTCCACGCCTTTCTCCGGAATTGGAGGTGACGTTTTCGTGCCCCCGGCCAAGCCTGGAAGTCTGAACTTTCTGTTAGAAAGCGCCGCGGGGGGACCCCGACCTGCCCCGGAAGGCGGTCCCCGGCGTTAGGCTCTGGGACGATGAGCCTGATCGAATTGCGCACGGGAATCGAAGCCGCCTGGGCCAAAGCGGGGGAAGCGCAATGGCGCCCGACCCGCCATCCCGGGGTGTCCTGGTGCTCCCTGCACCTGTCCGAGAGCGGGGATTCGACCGTCCTGATCCGGATGGAGCCCGGTTCCTCCTACCCCGAGCACGAGCACATCGGCGTCGAGGAGGTCCTGATCCTCAGCGGCGGCTACCGCGACGCCGAGGGAGACCATCGGGCCGGGAGCTACCTGCGCTACGCCGCCGGCAGCCGGCACGCACCGGTGGCCCTCGGCGATCCCCGAGCGGGGATCGATGACGCCAACCCGGCCTGCCTGATGTTCGCGGTGGCCCATGGGGGAGTGCGGCTGACCGCCGCGGAATCCGCGCGATGAAAGACGAGCTGTACTTCGATGTCAACGGCTCGACTCCGGTCGATGAGCGCGTGCTCGAAGCCGCGCTCGGCTGGATGCGCGAAGGCTACGCCAACGCATCCGCTTCGCATCCGCAAGGTCGGCGCGCGGCCCAGGCCATCGCTCGCGCGCGCGAGCAGATCGCGGCCGGAATCTCGTGCAAGCCCGCGGAGATCTTCTTCACCTCCGGCGGCACCGAGTCGAACAACTGGGCGATCACGGGCAGCGCTCGACGCGCGGGACGCGGCCACATCGTGACCAGCGCGATCGAGCACAAGTCGGTGCTCGGCACGGCGCGCGCCCTGCAGCGCGATGGATTCGACGTCGATTTCCTCTTGCCGGGCAGCGACGGCGCGGTGCGCGCGGCGGACGTCGCGGCGGCCTTGCGAGCGGACACGAAGCTCGTCTCGATCATGGCCGCGAACAACGAGACCGGCGTGGTGCAGCCCGTCGAAGAGATCGCAGAGCTGTGCCGCGCACGCGGCGTGCGCACCCATGTCGACGCCGTCGGCGCCCTGGGAAAAATCAGGATCGACATCGATGCGATCGGTTGCGACCTGCTCTCGCTCTCGAGCCACAAGCTGTATTCGCCGAAGGGCTGCGGCGTGCTCGTCGTGCGCGAAGGGACATCGATCGAGCCCTTGATCCACGGCTGTGGACAGCAGGGAGGTCTGCGCGGGGGCAGCGAGAACACGCCGGGAGCCGTCGCCTTCGCCCGCGCGATCGAGCTGCTCGGCGAAGGCGCGCTCGGCACGCCGGCGCGCATCGGCGGCTTGCGCGACCAGCTGTGGACTCTGCTGCGCGAGAAATTTCCCCTGGCTCAGCGCAACGGCTCGGGCGCCTGCCTTCCCAACACGCTCAATGTCTGCTTCCCCGGCGCCGACGCCGCGGAGCTGGTTCAGTCGCTCGGCGCGCGCGGGATCAGCGTTTCCGCCGGAGCCGCCGGCGCCCGCGGCGAGACCAGCCATGTGCTCGAAGCCATGGGCCTGGGCGGAGAGCGCGCGCGCTCCAGTCTGCGTTTCAGCCTGGGCGTCCATTCCACCCTGGCGGGCGTGCGCGCCCTTGCCGACGCGCTCGAGGCCTGCCTGGCGCTGTCGCAGAAGTCGGGTTCGCGGTAGTCTCTGGCTGCGAGCCCCGCACGATGAAGAACCTCCCGCTGCTCGATTTGTGCCAGGACCTGACCCGCGAATTCCAGCGCGATTCCAAGGGTTCCCAGGTGGCGAGCCTGCTTTCGCGCTACGCGAGCGATCACCAGGATTGGCGCGACTGGGCGATGTTCGACACGCAGTGTTACACGCGCAACCTCGTGCACCACGAAGCGCAGTTCGAGCTCCTGCTCCTGTGCTGGGCGGCCGGCCAGAAGAGCCCGATCCACAACCACGAGGGTCAGCGCTGCTGGATGGCGGTGCTCGATGGGGGGGTCACGGAGACCCTGTTCCATTTCCCCGAGGAGCAGACCCAGCCGGGGATGCTCAGCCCCAAGTCCGCCGCGCGGCTTTGCGCCCGCAACCAGGTCGCGTTCATCACCGACGAGATCGCCCTGCACGAGATCGCGGCGGCGGGCGGGGCTGCGGCGGTCAGCCTGCACCTCTACTCGCGACCCTTCTCGACCTGTCAGGTCTACGACCGCGAGACGGGCAGGGTCGCGGTCCGCCAGCTCAGCTACTACTCCGTCCGCGGCCAGCGCGCGCTCTCAGCCCGCCCCAGCTAGCCCAGCCGGTCTGAAGCGGGGGGTGGAAACACCAGAAGGCACCGCTTTAGGCGATGCCTTCCAGTTCTCTCCGATAACCCCTTCGAGCTCGCGCAGGGACTCACGGGACCTTGCGAGGAGGTCCGTGTGCAGCAAGCTCGTGTCGGGGGTCAGGCAACGCCCGACCCTCCAGCAAACAAACGAGGCTCGAGGCCTCCCGGGAGAGGAAATCCAGGGAAAATCTTCAGGGAAACCAGGTATCGGTTTGAGCCTGCGGGCAGCGCAGACTGCCAGCCAGCCCGCTAGGCGCACTTGCCGCCCCGGGCGAGGAGGGCTAAAGTCCCCGCCCCCGAGGTTGCGACCGAACCTGCAAAGCGGTGTAGCTCAGTTGGTTAGAGCAACGGCTTCATAAGCCGTGTGTCGTCGGTTCGAGTCCGACCACCGCTACCAACCAGCCCGAGGACCAGGGCGCCCCTGGGTGAGCGCCCAGGGCCTGGGTCAGCTCAGGAACAGCATCTCCCGGTACTTGGGCAGGGGCCACAGCTCGTCCTCGACCATGCCTTCGAGCAGGTCGGCGTGGACCCGCAGCTCGGCCATCGCCGGCATGACCTGGTCGCGGAAGGCGCCCGCGTGGTCCTCGGGGGTCCCCTGGTGACCCTCGGCGTGGGCGCGGGCCTTCTCGAGCTGGTCGAGGGAGCGCTTGAGGTCGCCAAGCGTCTTCATGACCGACTCCAGGCACTCGAGCTGCGCCTTGACGTCCGTGCGCGGCAAGAGCTGCTGCGCTGTCTGGATCGAGCGCGCGAGCTTCTCCTGGTAGGCGAATCCGGCCGGCAGGAGCATCGTCGCCGCGATGTTCTTGGCCGTCTGGGCCTCGACGTGCACGCGCTGCAGGTAGGTGTGGAAGGCGATGTTCGAGCGCGAGTTCGTCTCGCGCGGCGTGAACACCGAGTACTTCTCGAACAGGCGCAGGTTCTTCTCGGCGGCGAAGCGCGCCAGGGCGGAGGGCGTGTCGCGCAGATTCAAGAGGCCGCGGCGCTCGGCCTCCTGGACCCACTCCTCCGAGTAGTTGTCGCCGTTGAACAGGATGCGCTGGTGCTTGGTCAAGAGCTCCTTGACCAGGGCGTCGATCGCTTCGCGGCGATCGCCCTTGCCGCTGCGCTTTTCGATTTCATCGGACATGAAATCGAGCGACTCGGCGACCAGCGTGTTGAGCAGCGTCATCGGGTGGGCGACCGATTGGCTCGAGCCCACCGCGCGGAACTCGAACTTGTTGCCGGTGAACGCGAATGGAGACGTGCGGTTGCGGTCGGATTGATCGCGCGGCAGCGGCGGGAGGGTCGTGACGCCCAGCTGCATTTTCTCCGCGCCTTTCTTGGCCGGAGCCGCGCCCTCGACCAGACCGCGGATCACGTCCTCGAGCTGCGAGCCGACGTAGATCGAGATGATCGCCGGCGGGGCTTCGTTGGCGCCGAGGCGGTGGTCATTCCCGGCGTGGGCGACCGAGGCGCGCAAGAGATCCTGGTGCAGGTCGACGGCGCGGATGATCGCGGTCAGGAAAACGATGAACTTCAGGTTCTCGCGCGGCGTGTGCCCGGGCTCGAGCAGGTTGTTGCCCAGGTTGTCGCTCAAGGACCAGTTGTTGTGCTTGCCCGAGCCGTTGACGCCCGCGAAGGGTTTCTCGTGCAGCAGGCAGGCGAAGCCGTGGCGCTCGGCGACGGCCTTCATGACCTCCATGGTCAGCATGTTGTGGTCGGCGGCGACCGAGGCTTCCTCGAAGACGGGCGCGAGCTCGTACTGGCCCGGCGCGACTTCGTTGTGCCGCGTGCGCGCGGGAATTCCCAGGCGCCACAGCTCCTGCTCGAGGTCCTGCATGTAGTCGATCACGCGCTCGCTGATCGCTCCGAAGTAGTGATCCTCGAGCTCCTGGCCCTTCGGCGGCCGCGCGCCGAACAGGGTGCGGCCGGTGGCCACCAGGTCGGGCCGCATGTAATAGAAGCGGCGGTCGATCAGGAAGTACTCCTGCTCGCAGCCCAGCGTGGTCGTCACCCGCGTCACGCCGGAATCGCCGAGCAGCTGCAAGAGGCGCACGGCGTGGTGCGAGATCGCCTGCATCGAGCGCAGGAGCGGAGTCTTCTGGTCGAGGGCTTCGCCGGTCCACGAGCAGAAGGCGGTCGGGATGCAGAGGGTCGCGCCGCGCGCCGTGCGGCGCAGGAACGCGGGCGAAGTCGGATCCCAGGCGGTGTAGCCGCGCGCTTCGAACGTGGCGCGGATGCCGCCGGAGGGGAAGGAGCTCGCGTCGGGCTCGCCCTTGATCAGCTCCTTGCCCGAGAACTCCATCAAGGCCCGGCCGTCGGCCGTCGGCGTCAGGAAGGAGTCGTGTTTCTCCGCGGTCAGGCCGGTCATCGGCTGGAACCAGTGGGTGAAGTGCGTGGCGCCGTGCTCGAGCGCCCAGTCCTTCATCGCATTCGCGACGATGTCGGCGATGCCGGCGTCCAGCTCCTCGCCCTTCTCGGTGGTGCGCCGCAGGGCCTTGTACACCGGCTTGGTAAGGCGCTGGCGCTGGACGGAATCGTTGAAAACGCGCGCTCCGAATTGCTCGGGCAGCTCGATCGTGGAAGCGGTGCGCGCCTCGTGCCGGGTGTGGCTCTCGGCGGCCATGGTCTGGACCACGGACTTGCGATTCTGGGGACTCATGGGGGTGGCGTTGGGGCTTGGCTCCCGCCGGTTGGGCTCGGCGGGCGTGTGACACGGGCTGCGCGGCTTGGGGACGAGCGTCCGACGCAGGTTGGATGGGAAAGAACGGTAGCCAGGGCGGGGGGGACGCACAACGGTTCCGGGCTGGCGGTCGCAGGCCGGAGCGGGCCGGCGGAAGGCCGCCGACTTTTTTTCCTTGCGCGATCGCGCTCCGGCACGGAAAAAAAGCGCTGAACACCCCACACCGACCGCGCGTCGTAGTCCAAAGACGCAGGACCACAACCGCGCGACCAGCCGTCGCGCCTGCGCGTCTCGCCGCCTACACTTCCCGCTGCCCCTCGCGATGCTCCCAAGGACGCCCCGATGCAGATCTGCGAAGACATCCTCACGCAATCCATGACGCTTCTCGAAACGGCCGACGCTTCCCTGGCTTTCCCCATGCCCGTCGGCGACTACGACTACGACTTCGATACGGACGTCGATGATGACGACGACGATGACGATGATGACGACGACCTCGACGCCGATGACGATGACGACGAGGAGGAAGATGACGATGATGACGACGACGCCCTGGACGACGATGATGACGACGAGGACGAGGACGACGACGAAGACGAGTAGTTTCGTCGCAGCTTCAGCGCAGGAGGGCGTCCACGCTGCCCGAGTGGACAGTCCCGCGCGATCGATCTAGAGTGCTCGCGGATCGCTGACTCGCCGAACGGATCGGTGAGAATCATGCGGTCGTGGCTGGGGGCGGGGCCGGCGATGCCGACTCCTGAGAAGCACCCCTTGAACCTGATCCGGTTCGCACCGGCGTAGGAAAGCTCACGATGGTCGAGGCACGCACCCAGGACGCCGCGGCGGATGCCGGCGGCGCGCAGGCGGAGTTTCCGCGTTCCCACAAGGTCTACCGGCGACTGGTCCACGACGGAAACGAGCTGGCGGTGCCCGCGCGGCGCATCCACCTCGACGGAGCGCCCGGGACCCTCGACGTCTATGACACTTCCGGGCCCGCGGGCTTCGCGCCAGAGACCGGACTCCCGCACTTGCGCGAGCCCTGGGTCCGCGCTCGCGTGCAGCGCGGCGAGCAGAACTTCTCGCAGATGCACTTCGCGCGCCGCGGCATCGTTACCGAGGAGATGGCGTTTGCGGCCGTGCGCGAGGGAATGAGCGCGGAATTCGTGCGCAGCGAGATCGCCGCGGGCCGCGCGATCCTGCCGGCGAACATCCGCCACCTCGAGCTCGAGCCGATGCTGATCGGCCGCAACTTCAAGGTGAAGATCAACGCCAACATCGGCAACAGCGCGGTCGCTTCGTCGATCGCCGAGGAAGTCGAGAAGCTGCGCTGGTCGACTCTGTGGGGCGCCGACACGGTGATGGACCTCTCGACCGGCAAGCAGATCCACGAGACGCGCGAGTGGATCCTGCGCAATTCGCCGGTCCCGATCGGCACGGTGCCGATCTACCAGGCGCTCGAAAAGGTGCGCGGGCGGATCGAGAAGCTCGACATCGAGGTGTTCCTCGACACGCTCGCCGAGCAGGCCGAGCAGGGCGTCGACTACTTCACGATCCACGCCGGCGTGCTCTTGCGCTACGTGCCGCTGACGGCGCAGCGCATCACCGGGATCGTCTCGCGCGGTGGCTCGATCATGGCGAAGTGGTGCTTGATGCATCACCGCGAGAACTTCCTCTACACGGAATTCGAGCGCATCTGCGAGCTGATGAAGCGCTACGACATCTCCTTCTCGCTCGGCGACGGACTGCGGCCGGGCTGCATCGCCGACGCGAACGACGCCGCGCAGTTCGGCGAATTGGACACGCTGGGCGAGCTGACCCAGGTCGCGTGGAAACACGACGTGCAAGTCATGATCGAGGGCCCGGGGCACGTCCCGATGCACCTGATCCGCGAGAACATGGAGCGGCAGCTGCGCGTCTGCCACGAAGCGCCGTTCTACACGCTCGGGCCCTTGACCACCGACATCGCGCCGGGCTACGACCACATCACTTCCGGCATCGGAGCGGCGATCATCGGCTCGATGGGCTGCGCGATGCTCTGCTACGTCACGCCGAAGGAGCACCTGGGCCTGCCCGACAAGGACGACGTCAAGCAGGGCGTGATCGCGTACAAGATCGCCGCCCACGCCGCGGACCTGGCCAAGGGACTGGCGGGCGCGCGCGATCGCGACGACGCATTGTCGCGCGCGCGCTTCGAGTTCCGCTGGCAAGACCAGTTCAATCTCGGACTGGATCCGCCGACGGCGCGCTCCTACCACGACGCCACCCTGCCGCAGGACGGCGCGAAGACCGCCCACTTCTGCTCGATGTGCGGGCCGCAGTTCTGCTCGATGAAGATCACCGAGGACGTGCGCCGCTATGCGCAGGAGAAGCAGCTCGCTCCCGAGGCGGCGCTCGCGGAGGGTCTGGCCGCCAAGAGCGCCGAGTTCGCGGCGAGCGGCGGCGAGATCTACCGCGAGTAGCGGCGCTTATCGAGCGGCCTCGCAGGACGGCGCTCCGCGGACGAACCGCGAGGGCATGCTCCAGGAATGAAGAATCTGCTCGACGATCTGCGAACGACGGGACTGGGCGCTGCGTTCGTGCTGCGAGCGCTCACCGAGCCCGATCGGATCGCGCTGCTCGATTCGAAAGGCGCGCGCCTCTGCTACCGCGAGCTGTTGACTCAGGCCCTCGCCCTCGCGGCTTCGATCGAGCGCGCGGTCGGCGCGAAGGATCCCGCGCGCATCGGTCTGTGCCTGCCGCCGGGCTCTCAGGGCGCCCTGGCCAACATCGCCCTCGCCCTCACCCGCCGCGCGAGCGTCAACTTGAACGCGATGGCCGGCCCGGCGTCCCTGCGCGAGCAGATGCAGCAGGCGGAATTGCGCCACGTGATCCTGTCGTCAGCGGGATACGCGGCCCTGGGCGGCGAGGGGATGTTCGAGGATCGCGCGCTGCTCTTCGAGGACCTGCTCGCGGCCGTGACGGCCGAGGATCTGCGTCAGGCAGCGGAAATCGCCAGCAATTCTCCCGACGCGCTGGCTCGCAAGCAGGGATCGGCCGACGAGCATCGGCGCGTGGCCACGGTGCTCTTCTCGAGCGGGAGCACGTCGCGCCCCAAGGCGATCCAGCTCTCGCACGCGAACATCCTCTTCAACGCGCGCGCCGTCGCCGCGGCCTTCGACCTCGCGCGCGGCGATCGCCTGCTCGGCGTGCTGCCCTTCTTCCACAGCTTCGGCTACACCGTGACTCTGTGGGCGCCGCTGCTCGCCGGTGCCTCGGTGGTGTTCCACGACAATCCCCTGGACGCGCGCGGTGTCGGCCTGCTCGCGGAATCGCATCGCCCGACGGTGGTGCTCGCGACACCCGCCCTGTGCCAGGCGTGGATGCGGCGCATCGAGCCCGAGCAGCTCTCGAGCGTGCGCCTGACCGTGGTCGGCGCGCAACGCCTGCAGGCCTCCCTGGCCGCTGCCTGGCTCGAGCGTTTCGGCGCGATCCTGTACGAAGGCTACGGCTGCACCGAGCTGTCACCCGTCGTGTCGGCGAACCTGCCCGAGCGCGATGGAGTGGTGCGCCGGCGCGAAGGCTCGGTCGGCCGCCCGCTCGAAGGCGTCGAGATCGAAGTCCGCGATCCGGACACGGGCGCGCGCCTAGCCGAGGACGTCGAAGGCGACCTGTGGGTCCGCTCGCCGGGCGTGATGCTGGGCTATCTCGGCGACGAGGCGGCGACGCGCAAGGCCGTGGTCGACGGCTGGTACGACACCCAGGACGTCGCGCGCATCGACCGCGACGGATTCTTGACGCTGACCGATCGGCGCTCGCGCTTCTCGAAGATCGGGGGCGAGATGGTTTCGCACGGAGCGGTCGAGACAGCGCTGACCGCGGCGGCCGTGGCCTTGGGAGAATCCGCGCCGACGCTCGGCCTCGCGGTGACCGCGGTGAGCGACGAGCAGCGCGGCGAACGCCTGGTCGTGCTGCACACGCGCTTGCAGTCGGGCATCGAGGCCGTGCTCGAGCGCGCGCGCAAGGACGGGCTCGCGAATCTTTTCACGCCGCGCGCGGCGGATTCCTTCGAGGTCGAAGCCCTGCCGCACCTGCCCTCGGGCAAGCTCGATCTGGGCCGGCTGAAGCGCATGGCGGCGGAACTCCGGGCCGCTCGCTAGCGAACGCGCGCTCAGCTCCCGAGCTCGCCCCAGCGCCCGCGCTCGAGCGCGACATTCAAGACCATGCGCTGGCTGCGAGGCGCGCCGTCCTCGGGGCCGGAGCAAGCCGATGACTGCGTCGCGCGCAACAGCGCGACGCGCATCCGATCGTTGCGCCAGCTCCGCGACACGAGCGGCGGAGCGACCAGATTCGCGGCGAGCAGTCCGTCGGCATCCGCTGCCTCCGCCGCCGCCGCGCCGAATTCGATCGGCGCTCCCGTGCTGAACATCCGCCGATCGAGAGCGCGCCGGCCGTCTCCGTTCGAGAGCACGCTGAGCTCGGCGTCCTGGATCGATTCCGAGAGTCGCCGCGAGCCCAAGAGCTCCAGGACCAGCAGCGGGCCGGCGCCCAGCGCGGTCCACACGCGCTCCTCGAGGTCGCAGCACAGGACGGAGCGGTCGCCGAGCATCACGCCGCGATCTTCGTGGTTCTCGATCAGGGTCGACAGGAGTCGCAACAGGCTGCCGGACGAACGCGCGCGGGTGTCGATGTAGAAATTCCCGCACAGATGCAGGCCCTGGGTCAGGCGCGGCTCGCCGGACTCGCGCGGATTGACGAGGCGCAAGCGCGATTCGCCCCGAGCTTCGCGCGTCGGCCCGCGCACCACGCCGCCCGCCGCGACGAGGATCGCCGTCGAGCCGCGGCCGATCAGCCGGCCGCCGGTCAGCGCGCATTCCGCCAAGGCCTCGAGCACAGCGCTGCTGCGCCGCGCGGGCCACAGGGTG
The DNA here is from genome assembly GCA_035490315.1 of Planctomycetota bacterium. Taxonomy (GTDB): domain Bacteria; phylum Planctomycetota; class UBA1135; order UBA1135; genus JADJQU01. The sequence goes on along the minus strand of DATHET010000334.1, from coordinate 20,424 downwards.
ACCAGCCAGTCGATCACCTCGCCTTCGATCAAGGTCACACTCGCCGCGGTGCGGATGCGTTCCGCGAGGGGGCCGTCGTCGACGCCTCCGCGGTCCTGCGGGGAGAGCTCGACCCAGCTCGGGGCTTCGGTTCCCGTCAACTTGCGCAAGATTTCCGGACTCGGCCGCGGCGTCGCCGCCAGGGCGATCGCCAGCGATTCGCCGTCGCGACGCGCGTGCGGAAGCAAGCTGGCATCCGCGTCCTCGCCCAGCGCGCAGGCATAGCCTCGGCCCGGTCGCAGCGGAGTCTGGCTCCAGCCGCGCGCCGCGAAGGGCAAGCAGACCAATCCTTGGAGCAGGCTGCGCCGGCTGGGCATGGGGAGAAGGTAGCAGCTGCTCGGGCGCGCATTACGCGCTGCGCGCGGATTCGCGGCAGCGACGTGCAGCTCAGCTCTGCAGGCCGCGACCCTCGAAGGGCCGCAGATCGAACACGCGCGAGAGAGCGGTGAGCACTAGCGCGTGCCGGATCGATCCATCGGCGATCCCCTGGCGCACTTGATCGAGGGTCCAGGCCTCGACCGCGATGTCCTCGCCGCTGTCGAGCTCCTGCGGGTGGGTCAACTTCGCGCCCTCGGCGAGCCAGTGGTGGCAGACGTTGTTCTGAAAGGCCGGGTTGGGCTGCACGCAGCCGAGGTAGGTCCAGCGCTCGGACGTGTGCCCGACTTCCTCGCGCAGCTCGCGCTTCGCCGCGTCGCCGTGGAACTCACCGCGATCGACCATCCCGCCGGGGATTTCCGTCGTGACCGCGCCGGTGCCGAAGCGGAACTGGTGTACGAGGATCAATCGATCCTGCGCGTCGACCGCGACCACGTTGACCCAATCGGGTGTCTCGAGCACCGTGCGCTTCATCAGCTTGCCGGTGCGCGGGTTCGTCAGCCAGTCGTAGCGCGCGCGGCAGACCTGCAGATCGGGACCTGCCTCGCGGCGATCGAGCGGCCAGATCTGGAGACCGCGCAGCGCGGACTTCGACGCTTTCGCGGACGGCTTGGGATCTTCGTCGGGCGTGGGAGTCATGCGTGGAGAGCCTACCTCCTGCGATGGTACTGCCCTCGGCCTCTTTTCGAGGCGGAGCGAGGACTCCGCGGACGACCTGGTACCCGGTATTCCACCACCATCCTGAACCGGCCGTTTACTCGAGCAGGCGCGGGCGCGGCGCGGGTTAGCGGCCGGTTCAGGATGGTGGTGGAATACCGGGACTGTCTCAGGGTTTGACGATGCTGGCGTCCAGGGTGACGGCTGTTTGCGCCAGGGCTTTGCCGGTGAGCTTCGCGCCGGTCTGGAGGGCGATGTCCGTTTGGCACAGGATGATGCCGCTGAAATCCGAGGTCGTTCCGAGGGTCGTGTTGCCGGCCACTTGCCAGAAGACTCGTTTCGCCTGGGCTCCGCCGGTGAGCGTGACCTGGGCGCCGTTGCTCACGGTGAGATCCTGGGCGATCTGGAAGATCCAGACGTCGGTCGCGTTGCCGGCGAGGGTGACTCCATTGCTCGGGATCAGGACGCCGGTTCCCCACTTGTACAGACCGGGAGCCAGGGTCATCCCGCCGATGTCGCCGGCGCCGAGCTCCGTGAAGTCCGGGAGAGTCCGACCGGCGGCGTCGGTGTAAGCCGTCTCCATGTCGAGCACGGAAGCGGTCAGGACACGCCTGGTCCGCGCCGCATAATCGGCGGCGAACACTTTTCCGGCGACCAATGAAGATGTCGAATACAGGCTCGACGAGTGCATCACGAGCCCGAAACCGGTGATGCCCGTGCTGTCGATCGGACTGACTCCGATGTTTCCGCGGATCGTGGTCGTTCCGGTCGTCGAGATCCCGGCCTTGGAGAGAATTGAATAGAAATCGGCGCGTCCCAGGGGCACCGGCGTCTGTCCGGACACGGCGGGGGCGGGGAGCGCACTGGACTCGGAATCGATCTCGAGTGCAGGGACGGTGCCGATCCCGGCGAAACTCGAAAGGGTTGCGAGACTTCCGAGGATCAGCGGCAAGAGGGTGGTTTTCAAAGTTCTTGGGCTCCGATTCCCCACGGGAGGGCGCAGTCAGCCCGGATGTTCTTGTTAACACCCAATGAGGTCGTTGCGCAGGGGCCCGTGGTCGAACGAGAGTTCTCCACGTCGCGCCTAACCCTGCGCGGGAGCCGGGACACCCTACAAATCCAGGTATCCCGAGCGATGGATGTTGGCCGCCGTGCACCTCGACGGCGTCGAGCGCGCAGGTCTGCGAGCAGATCAGCAGGCCAGAGTCGGCGCGCTAGCCTCGCGTCCGTGCAGTGCATCGCGAAGCTTGGGATGCGTACCATGGCCCGGATGGTCAAGGCTCCTCTGGATGTTCCGAGCGGCACGACGAGCCTTGCGCCCGAAACTCGAGCGACCCTCTCCGTGGCTGCCGATCGCGATGCGAGCGCGCGCTCCAAGGGCTACCTGGCCCTGATCGTCGTGCAGTTCGCCTTCGCCCTGTTCACCGTGTTCGGCAAGTGGGCCCTGGCGGATTTCAGCGCCGAGGCCATCGTCGGCTGGCGCATCGTCGCGGGCTCCCTGGGGCTGGGCATCGCCGTCGCCATCCTGCGCGGGAAGCGCGCCCTGCCGTCCTGGATCGACCTGGGAAAGCTCGCGGTGCTCGGCCTGCTCGGCATCACGATCAACATGGTCCTGTTCCTCGAAGGCTTGCGCCGATCGACGGCGATCAATGCCGGACTGATCATGCCGATGATCCCGGTGTTCACTTTCGGGGTCGCGGTGCTGCTCGGCCACGAGCGATTCTGCTGGTCGCGCGGCATCGGCATCCTGCTGGCGGTCGCCGGGACACTGTTCCTCGCGTTCGAGCGCGGCGCCGAGCTGTCGTCCTCGACGCGCACGGGAAACCTGATGATGGTGGCGAACACTTTTTTCTATTCGCTCTACCTGGTCTTCTCGCGGCCGATGGTCGCCAAATACGGGCCGCTGACCGTGACGGCCTGGGTCTTCGTGCTCTCGCTGTGGACCGTGCCGCTGTTCGCCGGCCGCGTGGCCTGGGTTCCAGCACAGGTCAGCGTCCAGAGCTGGATCTCGCTGGCCTACATCCTCATCTTCCCGACGATCGTCGCGTATTTCCTCAATGCCTACGCCCTGGCGCGCGTCGCGGCGTCGACGACGGCCGTGTTCATTTTTTTCCAATCGCTGATCACGATCGTCGCCGCGATCCTGATCCTGCGCGAGGCGCCGACGCCGCGCACGGTCATTTGCGGAGCCTTCGTGTTCGCGGGCACGGCCCTGGTGCTCTTCGGCCCGCAGCGGCGGATCGCCATTTCCCGATGAATCACGCCCAGAGCCATCCCGAGGTCCCGCCGAGCGCACAGATGCGCTTCCGCGTGCGCGCGCACACGCGCTGGTCGGATGAGGACAACCAGGGCGTGTTGAACAACGCCGTCTACATGACGCTGCTCGAGGAGTCGCGCTACGCGTATTTCAAGGCGCTCGACCTCTTGGACAACAATCAGTTTCCCTTCCTGCTCGCGCAGACTCAGATCCGCTTCTTGAAGCCAGGCCGCGGCGGGGCCGAGGTCGAGATCGAGCTGCGCACGCTGCGCCTGGGCAATTCCTCGCTGGAGCAGGCCTACCGCGTGCGCAGCTGGCCCGAGCTCGAGACCTGGGCCGAGGCGCGGGCCACGCTGGTGCTCTACGATCCGGCGAGCGGAGCCAGTCGCGCGATGCCAGAACGATTCCGCACCGCTGTCGCCGCGCTCGAAGGCCTCTGACGGCGCTCTGGCGGCGGAGCATTTGCTCCGATCCGCTTCCGCGGGCTACAAACCTCTCGTGGCCTCCCTCGCCAAGAGTCTGTCCGGCGTTGCGCTGGCGACCGCGATCGCCCTGGCCGCGCCATGCGCTGCGGCCCAGACCGATCTCGGCCAGCGTCTGGACGAGCACCTGCAGCGCCTGGTGCCGTGGGGATTCTCCGGCGCCGTGCTGGTCGCGCGCTCCGGGCGCGTGGTCCTGGCCACGGGTTACGGCATGGCCGACCGCGCGCACGGCCTGCCCAATTCGGCGCTGACCCAGTTTCCCCTCGCCGGCGCTTCGCAGCAGTTCACGGCCGTCGCGGTGCTCTTGCTCGCCGATCAGGGCCGGCTCTCGATCGACGACGCCTTGGGCGCGCACCTCGAGGGCGTGCCCTCCGACAAGCAGGCGATCACCCTGCGCCAGCTCCTGCACCACGAATCCGGTCTGCCCGCGGACGTCGGCCTGCCTTTCGGCGCGGTGGAATCCAAGGAAGAGGCTCTCGCGCGGATCCTCGGCGCTCCGCTCGAATCCGTGCCGGGCACGCGCTGCAACCCATCGAGCGCGGGCTACGCGCTGCTCTGCGCGGTGGTCGAGAAGCTCGGGGCCCTGCCCTTCGAGGAATTCGTGCGCACGAAGATCTTCGAGCCCTCGGACATGCGCACGAGCTTGTTCATCGGCGATGCGCGCGCGGCCAGCGCGCCGCTCGCCCACGCCTATGTCGACGACAACGACCAGGGCAGTCCCGCGAGCTGGCAGCCCTCCTGGCCGCTGCGCGGCGCGGGCGCGATGGTCTCCAGCGTCGGCGATCTCTACCGCTGGGAACGGGCGCTGGTCGGCGAGGGCCTGCTCTCGGCGCGCGCCGTGGAGCTGCTGCACGAGCCGATGCTCGGAAATTCCGCCTGCGGCCTGTTCATCCAGCGCAGCGACGCGGATCGGCGCGTCGCCCAGCGATCTTCCGACCTGGCCGGTTTCCAGATCGAGGTGCGCCGCGGCCTCGACGATCCGCTGAGCTGGACCCTGCTCTTGAACGAAGCGATGCCGGCGGCGGTCAAGCACGTCGATGCCCTGATCAACGGCCGCACCCTGGCCCTGCCGCCCGAAGTCGGCGCGCTGGATCCCAAGCTCGCCGCGGCGGCGGCGGGCGCCTACGAGTTGCCCGGCGGGGGACGCCTGCGCGTGTTCTTCGAGCGCGGGCGCATGTCGCTCGCCGCGGAGAACCAGGGCGCCGTCGATGCCCTCGCACCGCCGACCGCGGAATCGAAGGCCTGGGAAAACGAGTTCGGCGCGCGGTCCGTCGCCCTGTGCGAGAACCTGCGCGGCCGCGACTTCCCGGCGGCGGCCGCGCTGCTCGGGCGCACGGCGGTGGAAGTCGACAGCGAGATGGGCACCTGGTGGCGCAAGCTCGAGCAACGCCTGGGCGCGTCGTCGCCTCCCAAGTTGCTGGCCTGCGTGGCTCGCGAGGAAACCGTCGCCGTGAAAATCGACTTCGAGCGCGGAGCCGAGATCGTCTGGTTCGTCTGGAACGGCCGCGTCCTCACCGAGTTCCATCCAGGGCCGGCAATCTTCTCGAGCGGACGCCTGTGGCCCGCGAAGGACAGCGGCCTGGTCACCTACGACCCCGCGAGCCTCAGCGTTCGACGCCTGGCCCTGATGCTGCGCGCCGACGGCTCCGTCCGCGGCCTCTCATTCGCCACGGACGCTGGCGAAGCGAGCGATTCGAGCGCGCGCAGGCTCGACTGACGGTACCCGGTATTCTACCGCCATTAATTACATTCCCCCGATGCCGGCATTCGCCAGCATCGGGGGAATGTAATTAATGGCGGTAGAATACCGGGTACCGTCAGCGGATCCACGGCTCTGGCATGCGCGTCTGCCACTGGCGCTTCCAGGCTTTGGTTTCTGGCGTGCGCGGGAATTCCTCGTCCTTGCCGTAGGGGTAGCCGGTCATGCCGTGGAAGGGCAGGGGCTCGACGTGCAGGGCCGAGACCGTGTTGGGGTCGCGATCCTTGGCCCAGCCGTCGAGGAACAACAGGAAGTCGCGCCGCCAGCCGGCGGGCAGGGGCGGCGCGAGGCTCGCATCGAACTCGACGTGCAGTGCATCGCCGCTGCCCATGACCACGAACTGGTCGTCGATCGCGCTGATCAGCGGCAGGGTCTCGCCGTACTTCGTGTAGAAGCCGGGATGGGGATTCCAGCGCGGCCGCGGCGCGAGGCGGTTCCACTGGAAGCGCGCGGGCTGCTCGGGCCGCTCGTCCTGGATCAGCTCGCTGAATCCGCGCCGCCACAGCTCCGCCGAAGCCGGCTCGATCGGCGTGACGTGCAGCTCGGCGTCGTCGTCGTCGACGGCGAGTCGGACCGCGTCCCAGTACAGGCGCAGCGAAGTGAAGATGCGCAAACGCGGATCGGCGCGCGGCAAGAGATCGCTGACGTCGACGACCATCGTCTTGGTCTTGCCCGCGGGGAATCCGACCGGCGGGCCGGCGTCCTTCCAGCCGCCCTGTCCGTCGGGGACCTGGAAGATCGGCGGGATGAACTCGAAGCTCGGATCGCGCGCGCTGGACATGTTGACGCTGGCGTCGGTCCAATAGAACCAGCCGGTCAGGAACAGGCGCAGCTTGTTCGCGGAGGCGAGCTGCGCAGCATCGAATTCGAGCTCGACCCAGTGCGGCGGGCACAGTCCCAGAAACTGTGACGGAGCGAAGCTGGTCGGACCGGTGTACTCGTTGTCGATGCGCGCCAGGGCCTGGGTGCAGTCGCGGCCGTCGCTCGTGACCGCGCGAACCGGCGAGAGTGGCGCGCGCAGCGTGTGCACGTGGGGCAAAGGGAAGGGCGGAAAGCAGAACAGCTCGTTGGGGAAGATCTCCGTGCCCTCGGGATGGTCGACCACGTCCAGCCGCAGCCGGTCCAGGTACGTGACCTCGCGCAATTCCTCGGTGAGCTGCACCTCGTACCTGCCGTCCTTGGCCGCGAGCTGCTCGCCGCGGATCAGGACGAATTCGTCGTGATCGGGAGGCACGAGCATGTCCGGTTCCATCGGCAGTCCCAGCGGCGTGATGCCGAGCACGTCGCTGACGAAATCGTATTTGCTCCCGTCCCAGGCGTAGAGGAAGGGGCAGGAACCCTCCAGGCCTTCGCGCTGCGTGATCGTGCGCGAGCCGGGCTCCGGTTGGAGGTCGTACTGGATCACGCCGTTCGGCCAGGTGACGCGCAGCCAGTCGACGCTCGTCGCGGCACCGAGGCCGAGCGCGGTCGGCTCTCCGCGCCAGTAGGTCCGCTGGTAATTTCCTCCCGCGCGACTCTCGACGACGGCGCCGACTCCGCGGCGGTTGTCCTTCTTGCCGCGCAGGGACAGCCGCAGGCTCGAGTGCTCGGGCACCGTGAGGCGCGACACCAGCAGTCCCTCGGCCGAGGTGACCAGGACTTCGGGAACGGCGTCGCCGTCAAGGTCCGCGATCGCGGGCTGGCTCGAACTTTTGGTTTTCGACAGCACGAGATCGAAGCCCTGTTGACCGAGGCGTCCGATCGCGAGCTGCGCCGAGAGCACCTGCTGGTCCGGCGCATCGACATTGAGCCAGGCCGCGTCGAGCAATCCGTCGCCGTCGAAATCGGCGGGAAGCAGCTCGCGCGGCGGCTTGCCGGCCCAGGGTTCGGCCGCGACGGCCGGCGCGAGCAGCGACTCCGGCGCGCGCACCAGGCCGCGCGACTGCTCGGGGCGGAACATCGTCGAGGCTTGATTGAGGTAGAGCAGCGAGTAAGGCCCCGCTCCCCACAGATCGGGCCGCCCGTCGGCGTCGAGGTCCGCGCACAGGGGACGGATCGGCGTCACCGCGAAATTCTTGAGCCGCTCGTCGGTGACGGACGCGAGTTTTCCGCCGCGCAGATTCGAGAGCATCAGCACGTCGCGCGGTCCGCCGCACAAAAGGTCGACATCCTGGTCGGTGTCGAAATCCTCGCTGATGATCCAGGCGAAGGGACGCGAGAGCGGCGCGCCGCTCTGCTGCGTGACGTCGGTGAACGCGGCGCCGGGCAGATCCGAGCGCGCGCCGTCGTTGCGCAGGATGCGCAGGCCGAAATCGCCGACCACCGCGAGGTCGAGATCGCCTTCGTGGTCGAAATCGAAGGCGAGGCCGTCGCGCGGCTGCGAGGACAGGCTGAAAATCGGCTTCGCCTCCTGTTTCCAGCTCACCTGGCCGCGCTCGTCGCGCGACGCGCGCAGCCAGACCAGGTCCTTCCCGCGCGAAGCGATCACGTCCTGCAGGCTCGGCGGCTCTCCAGCGGCCTTCGCGCTCAGCGGCGTGAGGTCGGCGGTGATCAGCCAGTCGACCTGGCCGGTGACGAGCACCTGGGCGCGCCAGGTTCCGTCGCGTCCATGGACAGCGGCCGTGATGCCGCGCGCTCCGAAGCCGACGAGGTCCATGATTTCGTCGCCGTCTAGGTCGCAGGCCCGCAGGCGCTCGAAGCCCGCGAGCTCGGGCAGGATCGTCTCCTGGAAACCGAGCGCCGGCACGCTGACCACCACCGCGACGTCGATCGGCAGCGGCGGCGGCGCGCCGAGGTTGCCCAGATTGCCGCGCTCCTCGTCGATCTGCTTGGGCGCGTTGAGCCCGCGGTCGAGCAGGGTCTGGAACTCGCCTAGGAATCGCTCCGATTCGTCGTCGCGACCGAGGTCGCGCATCAGGCCGGCCAGGCGGAACACGGCGGTCACGTACCAGCTGCCCGCGTTGTCGACGCCGCGGCCGATCACGGAGCGGTACAGGGCATCGGCTTCCTTCGGAGTCTTCTCCTCGATCACCTGAGCCAGGGCGAGCTTCGTCGGCAGGTCGTCGGGCTGGCTCTTGAGCACGGCGCGCAGGTGTTCCTCGGCCAGGGCGAACTTGCCCTCGAGCCGCTCGAGGTAGCCCAGCATGTAATGGGCCCGCGCATTGTCGGGCTCGCGCTCGAGCACGCGCGCGAGCAGCTTGCGAGCTTCCGCGTCGTGGTCCTGGACCCGATCGTGGTAGCGCGTGCGCGCGAGGATCGCGCCCGAGATCAGATCCTCGATCGCGGGAGTTTTGCGCGCGAGCAGCGGCGCGAGGGCCTTCTCGGCCTCGTCGAGAGCTCCCGCCGTATCGTTCGCGGCGCTTTTCGCGAACCAGGCCGCCGTTTTTTCGCGCGCGAGCTGGTCGGCGGCGGGATTGCCCCCGCTCTGCTCCGACTCGGAAGTCTTCGGACGCTGGCTCACGATCCACAGCAGCGCGACCAGGGCCAGGGCGGCGGCGACGATCAGCATCACCACCAGCACGCCGCCGCGGTCACAGGCCTGGGTCGCAGCCCTTTCGGAGCGGACCGATCGAGTCATTTCGAGAGGGGAGCGACGGGGGAGCGGCATGCGGCTCGCGATCAGACCAAAATCCCCCGCGCGTCAACAGCGTCTGGTCGCGCTCGCGGAAAATCGCCTGCTCGAGCGGTCCGAGGCGCCGCGCGCGAGCGGGAATCGACGCGGCTTTGGATTTTGCGGCCGTCAACCGATGGAATGGGCTTCACATGGCAAGTTCCACGGCTTCCCCGATCTCCCAGACCTCCGCCCCCGAATCCGCCCGAGCCGGATCGCCCCAGGGGGCCATCGTCATCGGCGCGAGCTCCGGCATCGGCGCCGCCCTGGTCCGCCGCCTGGCCCAGGAGGGGGCGAACGTCGCTGCCCTGGCGCGGCGCGGCGAGGAGCTCGAGGCTCTTGCTCGCGACTGCGCTGCCAAGGGCGCCAAGGGCCGGGTCTTCGTCCACGTGCACGACACGCGCGACACCGAGCTCGTCCCCGAGCTCCTGGAAACCATCGCGCGCGAGCTGGGGCGCGTCGATCTCGCGGTGTACGCCGCCGGCGTGATGCCGAAGATCGACAAGCAGACCTACGACACGAATCTCGACCTCGACATGCTCGCGATCAACTTCGGCGGCTGCGTCGCCTGGTGCAACGCCCTGGCCGGACTGTTCAAGAGCCAGCGCTCCGGGATCCTGATCGGGATCTCGTCGATCGCCGGCGACCGCGGCCGCAAGCCCAACCCGATGTACGGCGCGACCAAGGCCGCGATGGACCACTACCTCGAGGCTCTGCGCAACCGGCTCTCCGAATCCGGCGTGCACGTGTGCACGATCAAGCCCGGCTACATCGACACGGTGATGACCCAGGGCATGAAAGTCTTCTGGCTGATCAGCGCCGACGAAGCCGCGAAGCGCATCCTGTCCGCGGCGCGCTCGGGCGCGAACGTGCGCTACGTGCCCTGGCGCTGGAAGCTGGTCGGCATGGCGCTCAAGTCGGTGCCGTCTTTCCTGTTCCGCAAGCTCAACTTCTGATGAAACGGGCGCGGGCGAAAGCAGCGGGCCCAGAGCGGGCCTTCGAGTTCGTCGAGGGCTGGGGCATGACGGTCGGTGCCCACGCCCGCGTGCTGCGGCCGCGCTCGGTCGAGGAACTGGCGCAGTGCTTCGAAGTCGCGCGCCGCGATGGACGCACGCTCGGCCTGCGCGGCGGCGGCAATTCGTATGGCGACGCGAGCGTCAACGAGCGCGGCCACACGCTGGACTGCTCGCGCATGAACCGGATCCGGGGCTTCGATTCGACGAGCGGCGTCGCCGACCTCGAAGCCGGCGTGACCATCGAGCAATTGTGGAAGCACAGCCTGCCGCGCGGATTCTGGCCGCGCGTGGTCTCGGGCACGATGTTCCCGACCGTCGGCGGCGCGGCGGCAATGAACATCCATGGCAAGAACAATTTCGCCGTCGGAACTTTCGGCGACGCGATCCTCGAGTTCGACATCCTGCTGGCGAACGGCGAGCTGCGCCGCTGCAGCAGGACCCAGAATTCGCAGCTGTTCCATGCGGCGATCGGCGGCCTGGGGATGCTCGGCGTGTTCACGCGCATCCAACTGGAAACCAAGCGCGTGCACAGCGGCAACGTCTCCGTGCGCGCGATCTCCACGCGCAATCTCGGCGAGATGATCGAGTACATGGAGGCGAATCGCGCCAGCGCCGATTACCTCGTCGGCTGGATCGATTGCTTTCCCGGCGGCGATGCCCAGGGCCGCGGGCTGATCCACCACGCGAACTATCTGCACGAGGGCGAGGATCCGGATCCGGCGCGCAGCCTGGCCCTCGAGCACCAGGAATTGCCAGCGAACATCATGGGGCTTTTCCCCAAGGCCGAGGTGTGGCGCATCCTGCGCTGGTTCGGCCACGACGCGGGCGTGCGGCTGATCAACCTGGCCAAGTACAACGCGGGCCGGCTCGAAGCCCACGGCGAACCGCATCTGCAATCCCACGCGGGCTTCGCCTTCCTGCTCGACTACGTGCCGAACTGGAAGTGGGCCTACGGTCGCGAGCGATTGCGGCGCGGTCTGATCCAGTACCAGACTTTCGTGCCCAAGGAGACCGCGCCGGCGGTCTTCCGCGAGCTGCTCACGCGCTGCCAGCGCGCCGGGCTCGTGCCCTACCTCGGCGTGTTCAAGCGCCACCGCCCCGATCCCTTCTGGCTGACCCACGCCGTCGACGGCTGGAGCTTCGCGATGGACTTCAAGGTCACGCCAGCGAACCGCGAGCGCCTGTGGCGGCACTGCGCGGAGCTGACCGAGGTCGTGCTCGCGGCCGGCGGGCGTTTCTACTTCGCCAAGGACCTGGTGCTCGGCGCGGGAGATCCGGAGCGTTTCTTCCCGGCCCAGAATCTCGCCGCGTTCCGCGCGCTGAAAAACGAGTTGGATCCCGAAGGCTTGTTCGAGACCAACCTGTGGCGGCGCGCCTTCGCGCCGCGCAAGTGAGCGGCGCTCACTCGCCGACCGAGGCGTAGGCGCGGCGCGCGGGGACCGAGACGACGCGGTCCTCCTCGGCGATCCAGGCGCTGAGCGACTTGCCCCACACGCAGCCCGAATCGAGGCCGCGCAGGCTCTTCTCGATCACCAGTCCGCGCACCGCCCAGTGTCCGAAAACGAGCGTGCGCTCGCGCAGCGCCGGCTGGCGCGGCCAGTCGTACCAGGGCCGGAAGGGCGCGGGCGGCGGCGGGTCGTCGAAGTCAGGCCGCGTTCCTTCGCGGTCGCAGTAGCGCACGCGCGTCACGAAATCGGTCTCGGCGTCCGGGCGCAGAGGATTGCGTCCGGCGAGCAGCGTCACCGGGTCTTTCCACAGCGGCGAGATGCCGGCGTGGACCATCAGGATGTCGTCCCAGGCCCGCAGGAAAGGGCGCTGCGCCAGCCAGGCGAGCAGCGGCTCGCGCTCGTCCGATCCGAGCACGTCGCCGAAAGTATCGGTCTTGCGCAGGGCGCGCTGGCCCTTGGCGGCGCGCAGCAGGTGCAGGTCATGGTTTCCGAGCACGCCTTGCGCCTCCAGGGACTTGAGCAGGCGCAGGGTCCCCAGCGAATCGGGGCCGCGGTTGACCAGGTCGCCGACGGGCTGGAGCTCGTCCGCGGCTGGATCGAAACGCAGCAGCTCGAGCAGCTGCTCCAGCTCCTCGCGGCAGCCCTGAATGTCTCCGATGAAGATGCGCCGCGCCATCGCCGGGAGTCTAATGCAGGGATCGCGAGCCTTGGAGGCGCGCGTTTCATTCCGTAGAACCCTGACGTCCATGCGCCGCCTGTTTCTCGCCCTGCCCGTGGTCGTCCTCGCCGCGGCCGCAGCGGACACCCTGTTCGTGCGCGAGCGCCTGGCGCACCGCGAGCTCGATCCGGCGCTTTTTCTGGAGAGCGCGCTGCTGTGGCTCGTGTTCGCGCTGATCGCACTGCTGCCCGTCCGTTGGTGGTTGGCGCGCCGCGAGCGAGCAGGTCGGGCGGTCGACGCGACGATGGCCGCGGTCAGCCTGGCTTTCGTCAGCATCGCGCCCGTGCTCGCGCACTGGCGCCTGGATGCCTTCAGCGACCTCGGCGGCGGTCTCGCCGGCTTGAAGACGGCCCGGCCGTGGCTCGAAGTGGGCGGCGTGATCTCGGCCTTGTGGCTCGTCCTGTGGTGTCTTGGGAAGCTCGCGACACGCGTGCGTCCTGTGTGGGTCGGCGTTGCGGTCTCGGTCGCTTCGATCGCGCTGGGACTTTTCGCGAACCCCTGGCACGAAGGCAAGGATGACTCCACCGCGGCCGCGGCGGGCAAGCCCAACCTGCTGCTCTTGATCTGGGACACGACGCGCGCCGAGTCGCTTTCGTTCTACGGCTACGACAAGGCGACCACGCCCCACCTCGAGCAGCTCGCCCGCGAGTCGATGGTCTTCGACATGGCGCGCTCGGCTTCGCGCTACACCTTGACCTCGCACCTGTCGATGCTGACCGGCGTCTATCCGTCGCACCATGGAGCGCGCATGACCCGCCAGCGCATCTCGCCGCGCGACACGCCGTCGATCGCCGCGACGCTGCGCGAGCATGGCTACCGCACCGCGGCCTTCGTCGGCACGGGCGTGCTCACCGCGCCGACGGGTGTCGCCTTCGGCTTCGAGCACTTCGACGACCAGGTCGATCCCCTGGTCTGCGACACACGCGCCTGGGCCCTCGTCCACGATCTGCAATCGGTTGTCGCCAGCCTCGGCCCGCCCTTCTCGCACAACGGTCAACCGCACTGGTTCCAGGACTTCCTGCGCCCGGCGAACGAGGTCCTGGCCCACGCCTCGCAGTGGATCGAGAACGGCGACGCGCGTCCCTGGTTCTGCATGATCAACCTGTACGACGCTCACTGGCCTTACCGGCCCGACGCCCAGTCCAGCCAGAAGTGGGTCGAGCCCTACGACGGTCTCGTCGACGGTTTTCACATGCGCTCCGATCGCTATCCCCGCGATTACAAGATGCAGGCGCGCGACGATGTGCACCTGCGCGAGCTGTACGACGCGGAGCTGTTCGAGCTCGACGCAGCCGTCGATCGCTTCCTCGCCGCGCTCGAGCTCGCGAAGAGCAACACGGCTGTTCTCATGTGCGCCGACCACGGCGAAGCTTTCGGCGAAGGCGGCCGGTACGAGCACGGAGACATCCTCGAGCCTCAGGTGCACATTCCTTTCCTGCTGCGCCTGCCCGGCTCGGCGCAGGGCTCCGCGCGGCGCGTGAGCACACCGATCAGCGGCGTCGACGTCGCGCCGACGCTGCTCGAGATCGCAGGCATCGCGATCCCGGCGCAGTACACGGGCGTCAGCGCCCTGGCGCCGGCGCCGGCCGAGCGTTCGATCCTGGTCGAGGATCGCGACCAGCTGGACGCCGCCGATGTCCGGCTCGCGCTGTACGACGGGAAATGGAAGCTCGTGCGCCGCGGGATCGGCACCAAGCTGCGCTATCAACTCTTCGATCTCGAGCAGGATCGGACCGGCCTGATCGACGTCTCCGCCGAGCAGCCGGAGATCGTGATGCGCATGCAGACCGAGCTCGATCGCCTGCGCGCGAGCTGGCATGCCGACGACCGGAAGGACCAGGAGGGGACGGGCTACACCAATGCCGACGCGTTGCGGGGCACGGGCTACGCGGGCAATTGATCCCGCGCGGCGCGGCTCCCTTGCCGTGGAATCGCGGCCGCGTTACGCTCCAGGGCTTCCACGGCGCATGGGAAATCCCGCGCGACCGCTCCATCCGGGGAAGAGATTCACCCGGCCGACTCTCGACCTCGACGATTCCATGGCACGTTCCCGTATCAAAAGCGGCGGTCCCACCCGCGGTCGCCTGCGCGTTCTCAAGATGGGCATGGGCTCCGGCAAGATCCTGGCCAAGGGCCGCGTGAAGAAGCCCAAGCGCGGCAAGGGCCGCTCGTAGAGAGCGATCAGTCGGGCGCCAGCGCGCTCTGCTGCCAGGGCCCGAAGACTTCGGCCCCGTTGTCGGTGACCGCGACGATGTCCTCGATGCGCACGCCGAACTCGCCCAGGACGTAGATCCCGGGCTCGTTGGAAAGCGTCATGCCCGCGCGCAGGGCGACCGTGTTGTTGCCGTCGAAGTAGGGGTCCTCGTGGCCCTCGACGCCGATGCCGTGGCCGAGTCGATGGGTCAGAGCCGCATAGCCGCTGCCCCAGCCGTCGGCCGCGATCGATTCGCGCGCCGCGCGGTCGATCGAACGGCATTCCGCGCCGGGCCGGATCGCGTCGAAGGCCTTGCTCTGCGCCGAGCGCACGGAATGCCAGGCGCGCAACTCCCGCGCACGCGGCGCGCCGTCGGGAGCCCAGGTGCGCGTGATGTCGCTCTGATAGCCGTGCAGCGTGCCGCCGGTGTCGACGAGCAGCAGGTCGCCGGCTTCGAGTTTCTGGTTCGCGGTTTCACCGTGGGGGTAAGCGGCCGCGGCGCCGGGGAGCGACAGGTTCCAGGGCGAGTCCAGGCCGACGCGCTCTTCGGCGCGCGTGATCAGCGCGGCAATCTCGGCGCTGGACTGGCCCGTGTGGATGTGCTTCGCCGCGGCGGCGATCGCCTGCTTGGTCAGCTCGTTGGCCTTGCGCAGCAGCGCCAGCTCGCGGGCTTCCTTGACCATGCGCAGGCCCGCGATGACGCCTGCGCCGCTGTGCACGCGCTCGCGGCCGAATTCGCCGCCGAGGCAATCGGCGATGAAGAAGCGCGCCTGTGGATCGACGGCTGCGCGCTCGACGCGGTTCTCGCGCAGCAGGGCGGCCAGGGGCGCGAAGGCGTACTCGTGCTCGTTCCAGGTCGCGATCGGGCCGCCGGGCCGTCCTTCACCGTCGATGCGCAGGCGCGCCTTGTCGGCTTCGAAGGCGGGACAGATCCAGGCGTGGGTGCCGTCGGCGAACACGACCAGCGCGAACACGCGCTCGGAGTGGCCCCAGGAGACGCCGCTGAGCCAGGTCATCGTCGCGCCGCCTTCACAGATCAGGGCCTGGAAGCCCGCTCGCGCGAGGGCGGCACCCAGTCGAATTCGGCGCTGGGCTCGCTCGGGTTCGGAGATGGGGCTGACGTTGGCGCTCTGGTCGCGCAGATCCGCCAGGAGTTCGTCGAGTCGGGCGCGTTCGTCGCTGGCCGCGGCGCTGGCGGCTCGCGGCGGCGCGGCGCAGGCGCTGGCGAGGGGCAAGGCGGCCGAGCCGATCAGGAACTGGCGCCTGGGCCAGCGAGGGGAGGTCTGTGCCATGGCGCCAGGGTAGCGCCGCGCACTCCCTCAGCGCGCTCGCAACTGGGCGCTCAGCTCGCTGACGCGATCCAGCTCGATCTGGAACGGAATCGTGAGCGGCTCGTGCCACAGGGCATTCAGCTCGAGTCGCCACGAGCCCACGGGCAGGGGACCCAGCTCGTTGGGGCTGTTGAACACGATCCGCCCGGTGATCTCGTGAGCCGACTCCGGCTCGACCGCGATGCAATCGAGGGCGTGCTCGCGGCCCGCGGCATCGAACAGGCGCGCCTCGGTGCTCACCGGTGCGCCCGTGGCGGAGCGCACGATCAAGCGCGCGCGCCCGCCGCGCTCGCTGCGAAGCGAGCGCTCGCTGGTCTGACCGGGCGCGAGGTCGAGCTCGAGCACCGCGGGTAGACCGAAGCCGAAGGAGCGCGCGTAGGTTCCGCCGAGCCGCACACGCGTGTGCCAGGCGCCGGGCGGCAGGTCGGCGAATCTCGCCTGGTTGTCGCTGCCCAGCCTGGCGTTGCGCTCGAACAACGGCGGGCCCGTGTCGTCGCGCGAGGGGAAGAACCCAAGGCCGATGCGATCGCCCGGGGTGTGATCCAGGCCGAGCAGATCGAGCACGAGCGTGGAACGCGCGCCGATCGGGCGCGGATCCAAGGCGATGGCCAGGGACTGTCCGCTCGAAGGGGCTTCGAGCGAGAACGACGTGTCCGACAGGTGCGTGCAGCCGAGCAGCGCGATCTGGTAGCGCAAGCCAGGGCGAACCTGGAGACGCACGGGGACTCCCGCGTGGGGCCGCAGGCGCAGGCTCGCCGGCTTCATGCCGGAAGCCGAGGCGCCGAGTTCCTGGGCGATGTCCACGGCGATGACTTCCTGCGCCACGGATTCTTCTCCAGCGGCGAGCTCGAACCGAAGCTCGGACCAGGGCAGCTCGAGCTTCACATCGAAGCGCGGCGCGCGCACGCCGCTCGCGCCGGGAGCGACATTGGGCAGCGACATGCCGGGTGCGATGGCCTCGACTCCTCCGAGCTCGAGCACGGAGAGATCGCAGGCCTGGGATCCCAGACCGTTGACCGCGAAGCGACCCTGAGCATCGCAGCTGACCAGCACCGTCGCGCACTCGAAGCGGTTGTCGATGCGCACGAAGCGCCGATCGACGAGCCGCAGCCGGCGCTCGCCTGGCGTGGGCGCGGCTTCGCAGCGAACCCTGGTCCCGGTCAGATCCATCGCGGCGGGAGCCTGCACGCGGCCCGCGATGGTCAGGCCGGGCTCGAGCCGCAGGCTGCCTGCATCGGAAGTCCCCGCGCTCAAGTCGACGAGATGCGACGCCGGCCGCAGGTCCCCGCGGAAAGCGATCACGGCGTGGGGCCCATTCGAGGGCGAGCGCAGGCGGAAGCTTCCATCGGTCCCGGTCTGCGCGACCTCGAGCGGCAGCACGTCCTGGCTGCCCGCGCGGATCGAGAACAAGCCGACGGTGGCGGCGCCGAGCGGCGCGCCGTCCAGCGCGACCACGCGGCCCGTGACGATGCGCGCCGCGAGCAGATCGAGCGTGCCCGCGGACAGGCGCGGCTCGTTCCCGAGCTCGATGCGCACTTCCGCCGGCGCGTGGTCCGGGTGGTCGGCGCGCACCAGGAGTCGGCGTGCGCCGAGGGCCGCGAGCCGCGTGACGTCGACCTCGAACTCGGAGTTGCCCTGCAGCACGGCCGTTTCGCGCCAGTCGATCGGGTCGGGGCCCAGGCCGGCGACCTCGATGTGAGCTCCCGCGAATTCGCTGGGATCCAGCCCGCGGATCGAGCCGGACAAGCGGATGGACTCTCGAGCGGTCGCCGTGCTCGCCGGGACGCTCGCCACATCGGCGACGCGTTCGCGCGCGGCCCCGTCCTCGACACGGCGCACTTCGCTCGGCGTCGAGCTTCGCCCCTGCGTGAGGACGCTCGAGAGCGGCGGAGTCTCGCCGGGTTCCGTCGACGGCGACGAAGGTCCGGCGACGCTCCAGATCAAGGCCAGCGAGCCGGCGAGGGCGAGCGCGACCCACAGGCCCGTGGCGCTGCCCGCGCCGGTCGCGACAGGGATCGGGACCGGCCCGTGCTTCAGCTGCGCCGCCCGCGAGAGCACGTTGGCGCGCACGTCGCTCCAACCGCGGCCGAAGCTGAACATCGCCGGCATGGCCAGGCCCGCCGGCAGGATGCGGCGCAGGCGATCGAGCCCGCGGTGGATGCGCATGCGGATCGTGTCGGGCCGCGAGCCCAGCTCGCGCGCGATCTGCGCCGCGCGCTTGCCGTCGAAGAGCAGCGGCATCAGCACGTCGCGGTCATGGCGCGAGAGGCGAGAAAGCGCCTCCATGACGATGGTCTGGAACTCGTTCGCCTGGACGTCGTCGTCGGGCGCGGTCTGGTTGCGGCTGTCGAGCCGCTCGGGATCGACTTCGCGGCGGGAGCGACGGCGCGCGGCGCTGGCCTGGCGCACGAGGATGCCGATCAGCCAGGGCATCAGCGGTCGGGCGGGATCGTAGCTCTCGCGGTGCTCGATCGCGGCGAGAAACGTCTCCTGGATCAGGTCGTCGGCCTCGCCGCGGCCGTGGGTCAACCGGCGCGCCAGGGGCAGGAGCTCGCCCGCCGAGCGGTCGAAGACCTCGGCCATGTCAGCCGGGTCACATCCCTCGCAAAAACGCGCGAAAGCCGCTTCGACCGAATCGGGCTTCATGTGCCTTCATCTTGACCCAGGTGGACGGAGCGTGACGCCAAAAGCCGCGCACACGCGGAGATTGCGATCCCGGAGGCATTTTTTTCCCCATGCGCCGCCTGGTGCCGCGCTGCAGCAGAAACCGCTCGCGGAAGGGGAAAGATTACTTCTCGTCCAGGAAGCGGTATTTCCAGTCGCGCGGCGGCACGAAGGTCTCCTTGATCGTGCGCGGCGACACCCAGCGCATCAGATTCAGGATCGAGCCGGCCTTGTCGTTGGTTCCCGAGAGGCGCGAGCCGCCGAAGGGCTGCTGGCCGACCACGGCTCCCGTGGGCTTGTCGTTGACGTAGAAATTGCCGGCGGCGAAGCGCAGCTTGTCGATCATCGGCGTCAGCGCGAGGCGGTCCTCGCAGAAGACCGCGCCGGTCAGCGCATACTCCGATCCGGTCGCGGCGCTCTCCAGGGCTTCGGCCAGCTTCTCGTCGGTGTAGACGTGCAGGGTGAGCACGGGCCCGAACAGCTCGTCGCACATCGTGACGTAGTTCGGATCCTTGGCCTCGATCACGGTCGGCTCGACGAACCAGCCGACGGAGTCGTCGCACTTGCCGCCGAACACGATTTTCGCGTCGGAGGACTGGCTCGCCGCCCCGATCGCGTTCTTCTGCTTCTCGTACGACTTGCGGTCGATCACGGCGCCCATGAAATTCGTGAAGTCGGCGATGTCGCCGTACTTGACCTCGGCGAGCATCGCTTCCAGCCGCTCGCGCACGTCCTTCCACAGGCTCTTCGGAATGTAGGCGCGGCTGACCGCCGAGCACTTCTGGCCCTGGTACTCGAAGGAGCCGCGCAGCAGCGCGACGCACAGGGCCTGGACGTCCGCCGAGGGATGAGCGAACACGAAATCCTTGCCGCCGGTCTCGCCGACCAGGCGCGGGTACTGGCCGTAATGGCCGAGGTTCTTCGCGACCGTGTTCCACAGGCCGTTGAAGGTGCCCGTCGAGCCGGTGAAGTGCACGCCGCCGAGTCTTCGGTCCGCGAGCACCACGTCGCCGACCACCGGTCCGGGACCCGGCAGGAAATTGATCACGCCGCGCGGCAGGCCCGCGGCCTCCATCAATTTCATCAAGTGCCAGTTGGAGAGCACCGAAGTCGTCGCTGGCTTCCACACGCAGGTGTTGCCCATCAGGACCGGCGCGGTCGGCAGGTTGATCGCGATCGACGTGAAATTGAACGGCGTGATCGCGAACACAAAGCCGTCGAGCGGCCGGTGCTCCAGGCGGTTCCAGACGCCGGGCGAGGACATCGGCTGCTCGGCGTAGAGCCGCGCCGCGAAGTGGGCGTTGAAGCGCAGGAAATCGATCGCTTCGCAGGCCGAGTCGATCTCCGCCTGGTGCACGGTCTTCGATTGCCCGAGCATGGTCGCGGCGTTGATCCTGTCGCGCCAGGTGGTCGCGAGCAGCTCGCCCGCGCGCAGCATGACGGCGGCGCGTTCCTGCCAGGGCAGGCGCTCCCAGTCGTGGCGCGCGCGCGACGCGGCTTCGCAGGCCGCCGCGGCTTCCTTGGCGCCGGCCAGGTGCACCATGGCGACGCGTTTCTGGTGCGCGTGGGGCAGGACCACGGGCTCGATCTTTCCGGTGCGCACCTCCTGGCCGTCGATCACCAGCGGGATCTCGATCACTTCGCTCACCTGGCGCGCGAGCTCGGCCTTGAGCCGCGCTTTCTCCGGCGAGCCCGGGCCGTAGTCCTGGACGCGCTCGTTGGCGGGGGTGGGAACCTGGAAGTTTCCGTGGGTCATGGGTGGTGCGCTCCGTCGGTGTGGAAGCTCGCAGGGTAGCGCGCGCGCGCCGGCGCTGTCGAACGCTTCCGTAACGGATCGTGGAGCGTGAGAATGTGGTGAAATCGCGCCGTCGCCCTTTCCCTGCGGCGGCCGCGCT
>DATHET010000333.1:0-8578 GCA_035490315.1 Planctomycetota bacterium | reverse complement strand
CCTGTGACGCGTGTCACGTCCTGGTTGTTGAAAGGCGGCATGGCCATGGTGCCCCAGCGCGCGAGCTGGTGCTGCATCGGAGTCTCACCGAGGTTGTTCACCATCGCGCCGAAGTACATCCAGTCGACTCCGACGCCGAGGCTCTGCGCCCGCGTCGAGATCGGATCGACCGGGAATTGATCCTCGATCGGAGGGTTGACCAGCGTTCCGTTCGCCTGCGAAGGCGGCACGTTGAATTGGACGACCATGTTCGCGGTGGCGCAGTGGCCCGCGGAGAGAAAGCAGGTGGCGCAATCCGAGATCATCCAGGTCGAGCAGCCCGGAGGCAGGAGCCGCGCCCCGCGGCCATCGAAGGAGGGGACGCGCAGGTCGATTGCGCAAATGAAGTCCGTGGTGCCCTGCATCGGTTTTCCCGCGGTGACGCGATCGAGCACGATCCGGTTCGCACCCGTGCCGGGTTGCGCGAGGACTTCGACGAGAACCGTGTCTCCGTTGAAGTAGGCCGACGTGCTCAACCAGCGCGCAACTCCGCGGGCGTCGAGCTCCTGCACTTCGGCGTCGTAGATCGAGGTCAAGCGCAGGATCGATCCCGTGCCCGCGTCCGGATCGCCGGCCAGCTCGATCCGGGAGAAGAACAAGCGCATCCAAGGTGCGTTGTGCACGTTCACCGGAAAGGAGATCACGACCTGCGCGAGGCCTGTGTTGTTCGCCACCGGCCCGCTGTCGTGTCCGAAGACGAGCTCCATCGAAGGCGGCGGCGCCTCGAGGGTCTGTTGCGCGCGAAGCGGAGCGGCAAGGGCGGCAAGGGCGAGGAGCGTGGTGGAAACGAAGCTGCTCATCGCCCCAGGTTAGCGCCGGAACCATTTCCCGCGGAGCAAGACCCGTGCTTCCGGCGGCAGGTCGAGTGCGGGGCGACGTTCAAGCTCCGAAGAGCAGTTCGAGACCGTTCGATGTCTCGTTCGCGATCGTCGAGACGCGGAACCAGGCCTGGAAGTAGATCACCTCGCCTGCGTTGAACACATCGCCGCCAGGCAAGGCGTTCTGGTCCAGCGCAAAGGTGAGCGTGGTGCCAGCTCCGGAATTCACGGTCGGCAGACGCCGCACCGGGAATCCGCCACCGCCGACGCACAGCCGGGAGTTGCCGAAGGGCAGCGATTGCTTGCCCCGCGAGTAGAGGAACAACCCGAGCTTGTTGCTCGGAACGTTGTTCGCGTGCAGCACCAGATCGTTCGCCGCGACGCTCGCCGAGCCGGTCCCGGCGATCACGGACATCAAAGGCCCGGTCGGGCAGTACCCGCTGCCGACGGCGTTGCACACTGCCGCCACGCACACGCCCTGCGGATTGGCCAGTGCCGCCACCAGGTTCGGCTGGTCCAGGCGCGTCGCGTAATTCTGCTGCGCGCCCCCGATGCAGGACGTGTGGGTGACGATGCCGATCGCGCGACCATTCGATTCGTGGATCAGCGGCGAGCCGGAATTTCCGCCTTCGACGTAATTGCTGAAGAGCGAGTAGTTCGCGAACAGGTTGATCCAATTGCCCAGGAGCGTCTGCTGGATCTGATTGTCCGCGCCGATGTCGGTGCCATAGCCCGTGACCCGCGTCACGTCCTGGTTGCTGAACGGCGGCGGGCCCATGGTGCCCCAGCGCGCGAGCTGGTGCTGCATGGGAGTCTCGCCGAGGTTGTTCACCCCGGCACCCAGGTACATCCAATCCTGCCCAGGGCCGGTGCTTTGCGATTGGACTGAGGCCGAGTCGATCCAGAATTGATCCTCGATCGGGGGATGGACCAGGTTTCCATTGGCCTGCGAGGGAGGCACGTTGAATTGCGCGATCATGTTGGGCGCCGCGCAGTGCCCCGCGGAAAGGAAGCAGGTGGCGCAATCGGAGATCATCCAGGCCGTGCAGCCGGGAGGCAGAAGCCTGGCCCCGCGCCCGTCGAAGGAAGCGACGCGCGGGTCGGCTCCGCAAACGAAGTCCGTGCCCTGCATCGATTTACCCGCGGTGACGCGATCGAGCACGATCCGGTTCGCACCCGTGCCGGGTTGCGCGAGGACTTCGACGAGCACCGTGTCTCCGTTGAAGTAGGCCGACGTATTCGACCAGCGCGCAACTCCGCGCGCGTCGAGCTCCTGCACTTCGGCGTCGTAGATCGAGGTCAAGCGCAGGATCGATCCCGTGCCCGCGTCCGGATCGCCGGCGAGCTCAATCCGGGAGAAGAACAAGCGCATCCACGGTGTGCTGTGCACGTTCACCGGGAAGGAGATCACGACCTGCGCGAGGCCCGTGTTGTTCGCCACCGGCCCGCTGTCGTGTCCGAAGACGAGCTCCATCGAGGGCGGCGCCGCCTCGAGAGTCTGTTGAGCGCGAAGCGGCGCGGCCAGGGCGGCGAGGGCGAGGAGCGTGGGGAAAATGGAGGTGCTCATCGCTCCAGGTTAGCGCAGAAATCGATCACCGCGGAAGCGCGGCGGGCGCTTCGCTAGCGCAGGGTCAATTCGCGCTGCTCGCCCTCGGCGAGGGTGAGCGAAACCTCGACCACCTCGCCGTTCTGGCGCACGATCTCGGCGATCAGGGGGCCCGGAGCGAGGCTCTCGACCAGGAAGCCGCCGTCCCCGGAGCTCGAGCCCTCGTCTCCGCCGGCGAACAGGGCGCGAGCGTCTCCGCGGACGCGCAGCGAGCCCCGTCGCGCGAAATGCACCGTGGTCACCGCCGCGTCCCAGGGACCGACGACGCGCGGAACTGCGGCATCGGCGCCGAGCAGGCACTCGAAGCCCGCCTTCGAGTCGATCTCGAACTCGACCGCGCCGTCGACTGCGTTCAATTTCGTCTGGCCCGACTGCGTGCGCACATGACCGGAAAATGCGATGCCCGGGGCCGAGATGCGGTGCGCGACGCTCGTGCCCCCCGCGCTCGGGACGTGGGCCACGCAACCCGCGCGGGTCATGTCGAGTCCGCAGTCGTCCTCGATGTGGCCCAGGTGCGCCAGCCGCGTTTCCTTGTTGCTCACGGCGCAGACGGTGATCGGCTTGCCCGCGGGGACGCTCTGGCGCAGCGGGAGCTCGGGGTTTTCCAGGGTCAGCGAATCGTCGCCGACCTGCACGTGGAGCAGCCAGGATTCACCTTCGGGAAGCCGGATCTCGATCACGGGCTCGCGCTTGACCGCCAGCGTCGTTTCGACGGGAGCATCGAGGGTTTTCACGGTCTCGGTCCAGCCGCTGAAGGCGCCGCCGGCGACCAGAGTGGAAGGGCCCCAGTCCTTGCTCAGGAATTCAAAGGTGTCGAGGTTCGAGCTCGCGTTGACGACCCCGACCCGCATCGCGACCGGCTTGCCTTGCGCGTCGACCACGTGCAGCGGCACGCGCTTCGATTCGTCCAGAGCCGGCGCGGGCTTCGTGAAGTCGGGCGGTCGGAAGGTGAAGACGGGCTCGATCGTGCTCGGGATCCGGCCGGAAGCGAGGTGAACGGGCTTGCCCTCGCATTCGATCTCGAGCAGCTCGTCGCGGCCGAGGAACGGCGATTCGAACACGGCGCGCCCCGAGCTGTCCGTGCGAGTCAAGTTCCAGCGCGGCTCGCCTCCCAGGGAAACGCCCCGATCCGCGATCGGCTTGCCCTGCTCGTCGACCACCTGGAATCGGATCGGTCGCCGCCGCGGCAGGCGCAGCTCGAGTCCGTTCGGAGCCAGCAGGAGATCGGGGTCCCCGAGGAATACGGCGCCGTAGCCGTGGGCGGTCACGACGATCTCGGGGTTGTCGTCGAGCGGCGGGAACATCAAGAAGTCGAAGGCGCCTGACTCGCTGCTGACGCTGACGAAGGCGGGCGGCGCGTGGGCGCAGGTCTGGCGCGACTCCGCCCGCGCTCCGGCGATCGGCTTGCCATCGAGGTCGGTGACGCGCAGGCCGAGGTGCTTCGCGGCGGGCAGGAGCAGGATCTCGCCGCAATCGCTGACCGGGATCAGGTTGCTGCGATACCCCGCGGCGCGGATCAAGACCTTGTCTCCGCGGCCTCCTTCGAGGCGGAACGAGCCGTCGCTGCGACTCGTGTCGCGTGCCTCGACCTGCGGCGCGGACGCGTCGCCCTCGGTCCACAGCTCGAGCGCGGCGCCGGCGACGGGCAGGCCGCTCGTGCCATCGATCAGACGGCCGATCGCGCAATTGCCGAGCAGCAGCGCGCTGTCCTTCGCGCCGGGGTTCGCGCTCTCGCCCTCGCGCAGACCGACCACGTCCTGGAGCAGCAACGCGAAGAGCAGGTTTCCGAGCAGCATCACCCGAGCCTAACAAGATTGTTCTGTCCGCCAATCTCCCGCAGACTCCGCGGGTGAAATTCAGCGCGTGGAAGCTCGTCGGTCTGTTCGGCGGACTGATCGCTTTCGTGTTGATCTGGACGCTGGACTCGCCGCTGCAACACCACGGCGACTTCGGCTCGCGGCCCGCCAAGGCCTTGGCGCTGACCTCGTTGATGGCGATCTGGTGGCTGACCGAGGCCCTCCCGATCTACGCGACGGCTTGCCTACCCTTGATCGTTTTCCCGCTGCTGCGCGTGTTTCCCGGCGGCGCCTCGGCCGCGCCTTACGTCGACGCGTACATCTGGCTGTTCATGGGCGGCATGTGCATCGCCGCGGCGATGCAGCAGTGGAGTCTGCACCGGCGCATCGCCCTCGCGATCATGGGCTTCACGGGCACCGAGCCGCGCCGGCTCCTGCTCGGCGTGCTGCTCGCCACCGCGGCGATCTCGATGTGGATCTCCAACACGGCGACGGCGACGATGATGGTGCCGATCGGTCTCGCCGTGATCGTCGAGCTGGAATTGCGCATGGGCGGCAAACGGCTCGTGCACTACGGCGCGGCGATCATGCTCGCGATCGCCTACGGCGCGAACATCGGCGGAATCGGGACGAAGATCGGCACGGCGCCGAATTCGCAGCTGTGCGGATTCCTCGGACGCCAGGGCATCGAGATCTCCTTCCTGTATTTCCTGGCGATCGGCAGCGGCTTCGTCGTCCTGTTCCTGCCCGTGGCCTGGCTGGCGCTGTGGCGCGTCGGACGCGCGGATGCGCCGGGCGCGGAGATCGGCGCCGCGGTGCTGCGCGAGGAAAAAGAAAAGCTCGGGCCCTTGCGCCGCGGGGAATTGGTCGTCGCCTGCGTGTTCCTGACCGCGGCGGTGCTTTGGATCGCCGGCAAGCCCTTGACGGAGTTCCTCAAGCCGCGCGTGCAGCTGTTCGAGCTGCGCTCGGCCCACGTCGAAGGCGCGATCGCCATGCTCGGCGCCCTGGTGCTGCTGCTCGTGCGCGTCGAGGGCCGCGCCGCGCTGGAGTTGAGATCGCTGCGCTGGGTTCCCTGGGCGACGCTGCTCCTGCTCGGCGGCGGATTTTCCATGGCGGCCGGAGTGGCGGAGAGCGGCCTGTCCGATTGGATCGGCACGCAGATGCAGGGGCTGGGCGGGATGTCGCTCTTCGCGCAGATCCTGATCGCGAGCACCGTCACGGTCGCCCTTTCGTCGGTCGCTTCGAACACGGCGACCATCGGCGTGATGCTGCCGGTGCTCTGGGGCTCGGTGGCGCGCGCGGACGCGACCAGCATCCTGTTCGCCGCGACCATCGCCTCCTCCTGCGACTTCGCCCTGCCCGCCGGGACGCCTCCCAACGCGATCGTGTTTGGCAGCGGTTACGTGTCCATCCCGCGCATGGCGCGCACCGGCGTGGTTCTGGACCTCGCCGCCGCGCTCCTGGCGGCTGGCTGGTGCTGGCTCACGATCGGCCTGCTTCGATTTTGATGGAATTTCCAACGGGCGCCGCCGGTCCCAAGCGGTTCGGCCGGCCCGCGACGCTTCAACAACCATCCATGGACCTCGACGCCTCGGTCATTGCGCGCCTGCGAGCCGGCGACGTCGATGCCCTCGAGCTCTGCTACCGAAGCTTCGGTCCGCGCGTGCAGCGGCTGTGCCGCCGGCTCGTCGGCCGCGACCAGGCCGAGGACGCTGCCCAGGAAGTCTTCGTGAAAGTGTTCGAGCGCGCAGCGCAGTTCAGCGGCAAGTCCCGCTTCTCCACCTGGCTCTACCAGATCACGCTGAACCATTGCCTGCAGCGCTCGGAGCGTGAACGCCGGCGCAAGACCCTGCCCCTGCCGCTCGACCAGGTTGCTCCCTGGGCCGAGGCGCCGATGCGCGCGGTCGACGACCGCGACCAGGTCGAGAGCTGGATCGCGCAGCTGTGCGACGAGCAGCGCGCCGTGATCGTCCTGCGCGAGCTGGAAGGCCTCGATTACCGCGAGATCGCCGAGGTCCTCGGCGTACCGATCGGCACGGTGATGTCGCGGCTCTCCCGCGCGCGCGAGAAGCTGACCCTGGTCGTGAATCCGCCGCGCCTGGCCTCGCCTCACGTGAAGGTCCTGCCCACATGAAGCACCAACCCGATTCCCCGGACCGTTCGAGCGAGGCCTCTGCGTGCAGCCGCGCGCGGCTCGAGGCTTCCGCCTGGATCGACGGCGAGCTGCCGGACGCGAGCGAGTTTTTGACGCACCTGGAAACCTGCGGCGCTTGCCGCGACCACGCGGAGCAATTGCGCGTCCTGCGCGAGCGACTCGAGCCGCTGCGAGCCTGCGAGCCCGTCGCCGACCTGTGGCCGCGCATCGCCGCACGCGCAGCGAGCACGGCGCCGGCCGCGAGAGGCTGGAGTCTGCGCCTGCGCTACGCAGCAGCGCTCTTCGTCGGCTTCGCGGTCACCGCGGGACTTCTGGAGCTTGCTTCACGCTGGAACCACCCCGAGCAGAAACGCTTCGCGGAATCTTCGCCCCGCTGGCCCGCGGCCCTGCACGAAGACCCGACGGACGCCGAGGCTTTGCGCACGGCTCCCGAGCAACGACTGCTGGCTTCCTTCGACCGCACACCTGGAACACAACGATGAACAACTCCACGACGACCTGGCTGCTCGCCGGCGCGCTCGCGGCAAGCCTGGCCTGGAACGCGAAGCCCTGGATCCTGCCGAACGCGCAAGTGGCCCCAGTTCCGGCGACGACCTGCCTGGCGGAGCCGGATCTGAGCGGACTCGAGCTCAGCCCCGATCAGCAGCGTGCCCTCGAGTCCTGGCGCGCGAATTCCTGCGGTCCGGGATGTCTCATGCAGAGCGAGGCGGAGGCCGGATTGGCGCAGCTCCACGCGGCCTTGCGCGATCCAAGCGCGACCGCGGAATCGCTCCACGAGCTGGCGACGAAAATCAACGACCTGCGCGCCCAGTCGCTCGAGGTGTGCATCGATTCGATCCTCGAGGTGCGGCGCGTCCTGACCCCGGAGCAGCTCGAGCGCTTGATGGGCTGCTGCGGCGGCGAAGCGCTTTCCAAGCCTTGATGGAATTTCCGATGTCCCTCTCGGATCTCAAGTCGCAGCCGCGAGCGCGCATGGTGCGCGAGGCGCGAACAACCCACTGCTCCAAGGACATCGATGAAGATCCTGATCGCCACTCTGTTGCTCGGCGCGCTCGGCGCCGGCTCGCTGCACTTCGCGAAGGCTGATTCCCCGCAGGCCGCGCCGCTCGCGCCGGTCGCGAACGCTTGTGACGTCAGCGTGACCTGCACGCCCGAAGGCAACTGTCAGGTGACCTGCGAGGGGCCCGGCGGCGAGACCTGCTCGGTCGAGATTCCCTGCGATGGATCGGCCTGCCAGCCGGCTGGCTGCAGCGCTCCTCAAGCCTGCCCGACAGTCTGTCCGATGGACTGTCAGACCAATTGCTCGGCCGCTTCACGCTGAGGCCGGACCCCGCGGATCGCGAATGCCGGCCATTCCGGCCCTGATTCGCGATTCGCAACCAGCCCGCGCTTGATCAAGGCGCCTGGCTGTGTTTGCCTTGTGAGCGCACCATGATGCCTGGACGCAGCCACCCGAAGCCGGTTTGAAGCGCTCGCTCGACCTGGCGCGACTCGCGTGGATCGTCGCGGCGCACTTCGTCGTGTTCAGCGCCGCGCGCATCGGTCTGTACTGGATCTGGCGCACGAGCTTCGAGGAGCTGTCCACGGGGGAGCTGCTGCGCGCCGCGAGCCGAGGCCTCCTGTTCGACGCATCGATCATCGCCCTGGGGCTCTCGCCCTTGATCGTGGCCTTCGCACTGCCCTTCGAATTCGCGCGCGGACGGCGCTGGCGCACGGCCTGGTCCTGGTACGCCTTCGCGCACCTGTGCATCGTGCTGCTGCTGCTCGCCGGCGACGTCGCGTACTTCGGGACCGTCGGCCGTCACGCGGGGCCTGAGTTCGTCGCGATGATCGACGACCCGGCGCTGATCAATTCGATCGTCTGGGAATCCTACCGGCTCGCGTTCTGCGGCGTGCTGCTGGGCTTGGTGCTGCTCGGCGCGCTGTGGCGGCGCGTCATGAGCTGGGACGAGCGCTGGTCCATGCTGCGCGCGCCGGCTTGGGCCGCCGTGGCCTTCCTGCCGCTGCTCTTCTTCGGCATCCGCGGCAACGCCAGCGGAAAGCCGATCAGCGTGGTCGACGCCTTCGCCTCGGGCTCGGTGTCGGCGGGCTATCTGACGCTGAACGGTCCGTTCAGCATCGCCCACGCGATCCTGCACGAGGACCAGCGGCCCGCGGAATTCAT
>DATHET010000332.1:0-12653 GCA_035490315.1 Planctomycetota bacterium | reverse complement strand
AAGCGCGCTGGAGGAAAGTCGAGTAGATCGCTGCCACCGGCCGCAATCCCGACTTGGCCATGCCCGCGCAGAAAGCGACTGCGTGCTGCTCGGTGATACCCGTGTCGTGGAAGCGCGCGGGCAATCGCTCGGCAAAAGTCTCGAGACCGGTTCCCGAAGGCATGCCGGCGGTGACCACGTGCACGCGCACGTCGTTCTCGGCCAGGCGCAGCAGACTGTCGGCGAACGCGCTGGTGTAAGCCGGCCCCTGGGGCTTCTTGATCGCAAACTGCTCGCGCGCGGGGAGCTTGCTCGATTCCGCTCCCGCGGTGCGCGGACCGGAGCCCGGCTTGACGCCGTGGACGCGCTCGGGATGCGTCGGCGCGTTGGGATGTCCCTTGCCCTTCTCGGTGAGCAGGTGCAGCAGCACGCAACCCTCGAGATCCTTGACGCGCTGCAATTGCTCGACGAGATCGAGCACGTTGTGGCCGTTGACCGGGCCGACGTAGGTGACGCCCAGCTCCTCGAAGATGTGTCCGGGCACCACGGCGTGGCGCATGACTTCGCCGAGGTCGTCGAGAGCGCGGTCGACGCGCGGGCCGATCACGGGGATCGCGCTCAACAGGCCGTGGATTTCCTGCCCGGCGCGCTGCACCACGCGCGCGGAGCGGATGCGCGACAAGTACTTGGCGAGCGAGCCGACCGACTTCGAGATCGACCACTCGTTGTCGTTGAGGATCACGAGCAAGCGCTTCTGCGCCGCGCCCGCGTTGTTCAGCGCCTCGAACGCGACTCCCGCGCCGAGCGAAGCATCGCCGATCACCGCGATCGCGTGCGGCGCGTCCTTCTCGGAACCCAGTCCGTGGGCCATCCCCAGGGCGAGCGAAATGCTCGTGCCCGCATGCCCCGTGTGAAACAAGTCGTATTCCGACTCGTCGGGGTGCGTGAAGCCGCACAGTCCGCCGGTCTGGCGCAGGCTGCCGAAGCGCTCGCGGCGCCCGGTGAGCATCTTGTGCGGATAGGCCTGGTGGCTGACGTCCCACACGCAGCGGTCGCGGCGCAGGTCGAACACGCGGTGCAGCGCGACCGTGAGCTCGACCACGCCGAGGTTGGATCCGAGGTGGCCCCCGGTCACCGGCACGGTCTCCAGCAGGAAGGCGCGCATCTCCGCGCACAGCTGCGGCAGGTCGGCGAGCGGCAGGCGCTGCAGGTCCTGGGGCAGATTCACGGAATCAAGCAGGCGCGAGGGCCGGGCGCTCGATGAGTGGTTGGGGACCTCGTTCATGCCTGTGGATCGTCGGAGGGCGCGGGCGACTCAAATCCAGCCAGGGCGCCCCGACCCAGGATCGGCTTCGCGGCGGCGATTGCAAGCGAGGCCGGGGCTGGAGCCCAGGCTCGGGGGCCCTGGCCCATGGACATCGACGACGGAGGTGGGCGCATGGGGTCCGGCCAGGGCAGCTGGAGGGTGAGATTGTATCCCGCGGAACGCGCCGCTCAGCGCCGGCGCTCGAGCAGCCAGTCGACGAGCTCCGGCCCGAGGCTATCGGGGCCAAGACCCAGCCTGCGCGCGGCTCGCCGCGACTCCTCCGCGGTCCGCTGGGCCTCGGCCCAGGCCCCGTCGAGGCCGAGCACGGCGACGATGGTCGGCTTCTCGTGGCGCGCGTCCTTGCCCGGAGTCTTGCCCAGCTCGGCCGCCACGCCGACCACGTCGAGGATGTCGTCGACCACCTGGAACAGCGCGCCTAGGGCCGCTCCGAAAGCCCGCGCTTCCTCGCGGCGCGCCGGGCTCGCCTCGGCCGCGATCGCTCCCATCTCGGCCGCCGCGGCGATCAGGGCGCCGGTCTTGCCGCGCTGCATCTCGCGCACCGATTCCAGGCGCAGCTCCGCGCCCGACAGCGTCATGTCGAGCACCTGCCCGCCGACCATGCCGCGCGCTCCGGCCGCAGCCGCCAGCACGCGGATCCACTCGATCGCGCGCGGCTTCGAGTCGCCGGCGAGGCACTCGAAGGCCGCGGTCTGCAGAGCGTCGCCAGCGAGCAGGGCCAGGGCCTCGCCGAAGACCTTGTGGCAGCTCGGCCGCCCGCGGCGCATGTCGTCGTCGTCCATGCAGGGCAGATCGTCGTGAGCCAGACTGTAAGCGTGGATCGCCTCGACCGCGGCCGCAGGCCGCTCGGCATCGAGATCGCTGCCGCCGAGCTCGCGGCACACAAGGCGCACCAGCGCCGGCCGCATGCGCTTGCCGCCGCCGAGCAGCGCGTAGCGCATGACCTCGTGGATCCGCGCCTCGCCCTCGCGAGCCACCGCCGCGACGATGTGGCGGTCCAGGGCACTCTCGGCCCAGCGCCGCGAATCCTCGAGCCAGGCCGCGAGCTTCTCGTGCTGCCCGGGGAGTGATTCCACGCTGCCCGGCTGCTCAGCTCGCGGAAGCACGCAGATCCGGATCGTTGGGGTAGGGCCGCGTGCTGCCGTCCTCGGCGGACAATTCCTCGACCTGCTTCTGGAACGAGGTCAGGATCGTCTGGCACTTCTTCACCAGCGCCACGCCCTCGCGGTACTTCTCCAGCGCGGGCTCCAGGCCCAGGGCCTGCTGGTCGAGCAGCACGACGATGGCCTCCAAGGCCGCCAGGTTCTCGTCGAAGCTCGGCTGCCTGGCGCCGGCAGACTCGCCGCCGGGTTGGCCGCCGGATTGGATCGTGGGACCTTTCATCCCCGGGAGTTTAGCAGCGAGAGGCCCGCGATCCTCGCGCTCGCGCGACGGCTTGTTGCCGTTGGACGAGCTTTGCGCGGCAGAATGGGCCGATGACCGCGCCGCCCGCCCGCGATCCTTCTGCGCCCCGCGCGTGGGATGGAATCGGGCAGGCCCTGGTGCTCGTTGCGCTGTCGCTGCTGGCCTGGCTGCCGTCGGCGGTCGGCGGAGGCTTCTCGTTCGATGATCGCGAGGCGATCGAGGGCAATCCGGTCGTCGAAGGCGGTCTGCCATGGACCGCCGCGTTTCAACAGGATTACTGGGAGCACCGTGGCGCGGCGGGACACTTCCGGCCGCTCGCAAGTCTGAGCCTGCGCTTCGACCGCGCGGCGTGGGGTGAGCAGGGCGCGGGTTTCCATGCGACGAATGTGATCCTGCACGCGCTGGTCGTATTCGCCGCGGCGATGCTCGCCAGGCGATGGTTCGGACGCGAGCGGTCCTGGCCGTGGGTCGGGCTGGCGCTCTTCGCGGTCCATCCCGTGCTCGCGGATTCCGTCGCGTGGATTTCCGGCCGCTCGTCGATGCTTGCGGCGCTGCCGGGATTGTGCGCGGCTCTATTCATCGCGCGCAGCGATGCGAGCGAGTCAGCGCCACGCGGGAAATGGTTCGGACTCTTCGCCCTCGGGTTCGTGGGCACCGGGCTCGCGTCGCTGGGCAAGGAGGACGGACTGCTTTGGATCTTCGCACTGCCATGCCTGGCGGCTCGGCGCGGTCGCTCAGCCGTGGTGGCGACTGCGATGGGTTGTGTGTGCGGAGCCTTGGCGATGTTCGCCTTGCGCGGCGAGGCGCTCGGCTCGATCGGCATCAACGCGCCGAATGCGCCACTCGCCGCGGCCGCTATCGAAGATCGGCTGCTCGTCGGTGGCAGAGTGTTTCTCGAAGCCCTGCGACTCGCGGTCTGGCCGGCGAGCTATGCGCCTTCGTACAGCGGCGATCCCGTTTTCAGCGTGGCCGCGATGCGCGCTGCGCCGTGGCTTGGAATCCTGGGACTCGTCGCGTGGGTCGCGATGCTCGGCGTCGCGATCGTGAGCGCAAGGCGAAGCCGCGGAATCGCGTCCGTCTCGGCCTGCCTGGCCCTGATCGCCTGGATCCCCTTCCTCGGGATCGTGCCTGCCGGAGAAATCTTCGCGCCTCGCTTCCTCTATCTGCCGCTCTTGTTCGCGATTCCCCTCGTGCACGCCGGGGCGGTGTTGGCCTTCGGCCGCCGAGCGACGCTCGTCGCGGGACTCGCGGTGCTCCTCGCACTCGCAGCAGCGTGGTCGCGCGGTCGCGTCTACTCGAGCCGCGGTGCTTTTCGCCACGCCGTGCTCACCCAGCGGCCGGACGACGTGCCTTCGTGGAACGATCTCGGATTGTTCCACGAGGAGAACGGCGATCTCGCGCGAGCTCGCGAGTCCTGGCTGCACGCGACAACGCTCGATCCGCACTACAGCCGCGCCTGGTCGAACCTCGGCCGCGTCGAGCTGGGTCTCGGCCACCCCGAAGCAGCGCTCGCCCTGCTCGAGCGCGCCGTCCAGGAAGGACCGAAGAACGCGATCGCGCACTTGAATCTCGGCAGCGCTCGCATGGCCGTCCGCGATTGGGTGCGCGCCGAGGAGAATTATCGCGCCGCGATCCGCCTCGCCCCTGGCCTCGCTCCCGCGCGGGAAGGACTCGCGCGATCCTTGAAAGCGCAAGGTCGCGAAGAGGGAGTCAGGTGAATTCGTCCAGAGTGGTGCGGGGTATCGGCGCGCCCTTGCGCGGCGCGCCGATACCACGCACCACTCCGGACGAATTCACCTGACTCCGTACTCACGGCCGGATCACGTTCTTCCGATCCGGCATCAGCTCGATCGGAATGCGCCGCAGCTCGATTCCGTTTCGCAACAGCACGCATGCGACCGCTTCCTCGCTCGCCTCGCAGGCTGGAAACCCCGCATCGTCGCGGAGCACGCGGGTCGAGTGCTGCCAATCGGACGAATCGTAGACGGTCATGGACAGACGCTCGCCACGAGCGTCGACGATCTCGAATGCGTCAGCGGCATCAGCGGGATCGAGCTCGACGTGCAATCGCGATCTGCGAGCGACGGCGATCTCCAGGTTCTCGCTCGACATGTCCGGCGCGAGCACGAAGGTCTTGACCCTCGTCTTGCCTACGTCCACGTTCATCGTCACGTGGTACCGAGGCACGTTCAGGAGCTCGAATCGGCCCTGGTCGTCCGTTGCGATCGAACCGCCTTGCAGCCCTATGTCCCAGCCTTGCTTGTTCTCAGCCGTGCGTGCGTCGATCGAGATCCTCGCGCCGCCAATCGCCTCGCCCTTCGTGTTGACCACGCGTCCAGAGACTCGAGCTCGGATAGCGTCCGCGGGGACTTGCATCACGAGATCGCCGGATCCTGGAACCACTGGATCGCTCAAGACCATCATGCGCTGGCCTGGTGAAAGCGCTCGAACCCGGTAAGCGCGGGTCGCGAGACCCGCGAGGCGGAAGGCGCCGGAAGCGTCCGTCAGCGGTCCGCGAGAATCCCTGTCGCGGCCCGCGGAAAGCCGCTCGACCGCGGAGACACTTCCGCCGGCCGGCGTGCCGTCGTACAGGTCCACTTCCCAGCCGACGCAGGGTTCACCGCTGGCCGAGACGACGTGCCCTTCGATCGCGAGCGGCTTGCCACCGAGTTGCAGCACGAGACCGGTGACGTCGCTCGAGTCCTGGGGAATCTGACGGCCGAATTCCGGCAGGATGGCGGCGATGGCCCCCTGTTTCGCGGCGATGAGATCGGACTGCTCGCGCCACTCGAGCGAGGCCAGCGTGAATCGTCCGCTCGAGTCCGCCTGAGTGGACGCGTCGCCGAAGAGGACGCGCGCGCCTGCCGCAGGCTGGCCCTGCTCGTCGAAAACCACCCCGGACAATTTCGGCGTCGGCCGCTTGCGTTGGAGCACGATCCGCATGTGCTCGTCGGAAGCAGAAGGCAGCCCCACGAAGCGAGTCTCCCAGCCCGGGCACCTCGCCGCGAAACTCCAACCCGCGACCTGGGGCACATGCTCCCAACGGAAGTGGCCGCCATTTTGGAGTTGCGGCCCTGCCATCGAGGTTGTGCGCGTATCGAGCTCGATCGCGAGCTCGCGAAGGTTCTGCAGAAAGATCCCCATCGACAGCTGCGCTGCCTCGAGGGGCGTGCCGTCCGCATCCACGACTTCGCCAGCGAGCACGATCGCGGGCGCAGCGATCTGCACGATCCCGCGGGATGGTTTTTCATACCCGTCCGTGAACAATACCCAGGCCGCATCCGCGCTCTCGACCTGGACCCGACCGTCCGGGTTTCCTTGGACGACGATCGCATAGCGACCCTCCGCATCGGTCGATGACTCGACGGCCAGATCCACGCCGAGAATCGCCTCGCGCAGGCCTGGAAGCGCCTTGGCGCGAATGACATCGTCCAGGTCGCTGGGGTGTTCTCGCAGGCGCTCGACCTCGGAACTGTCGAGGATCGTTCGACCCCTTGCATCGAGGATCCCATCGGGCTCGCGACGCGGAAGGCTGCTGTCGGAGGCCACGAGACGGAAACCAGGCATCGGAACTCCGCGCTCGTCGACGACGCGTCCGTGAGTTTCGAGCTGGGCGAAGTCCGGTCCACTCGGGACGACGGGCGTGCCCCGAGTGTCCGCCCCGACGACCAGCTTGCGCTCGGAGCCAGCATCCAGAACCGAACTCTGATCCGCAATCGCGGCGACAGCAGCAGGCTCGACCTCCCGTGGACTCGCTGAGGAGCGCGCGACGCCATCCGACGCCATCGTGGAAGCATCGCGCCAGAGCGAGAGCCCGAGCGCCACGAGCATGAGTGCACACAGACCGATCTTCCATCCTGTTGCCACGAGAAGACCTCCAAGGGTTCCTGCGCCGACTGCAACCGGTGTGCGTGGCACGCGCAGACCGACGAGCAGCGCGCGCCAGGTCGAGCGATTCCCGTGCTCGCGATCGAGTTTCGCGCGCAAACGTTCGTGAGCTCGAGTCAGCTGCGTGTTGACCGTTTCGACCGGCCGACCCAGGCGCTCCGCGATCTCGCGCGGCAGCAAGCCCTCGTACCAGCGCAGCAGCACCACCGTGCGGTACGGCTCCGGGAGCGCCACGACATGACCTGCGATCTCGCGTTGCAGATTCGCGCGCTGGACCAGCTCCTCGCTCGACGGAACGGACGACTCGAGTCTGGCGGCGGCCCGCTCACGCTGCTCTCGTCTCGAGTCCTTGCGGCCGAGCTCGCGCGCGGCATTGCGCGCGATCGAAGCCAGCCAACCCTTCACGTTCCTCGCATCGCGCGCGGGCGATTCGATGACCTCGACCCAGGTCTCCTGCGCGACGTCGTCCGCGTGCCCGGGGTCGGACACCAGCCGGCCGGCCAGCGCGCGCACCCAATCGGCGTGCGCCAGGAGATCGGCGATCGGCGGTGCTTGCTGGTTGCTCAAGGGTCCTCTAGCCCCAGAGTGCCGCCGCTTCGTTCGGATGCTCAGGAGAGTTGAATTTCCACGTACGGAGTCCGGCGCTCGGACAATCTCATTGGCACACCACGTATTCCAAGCCGTCCGAGAGCGTCGATCCGTTCGGCGGCGGGAAGCCGTTGTCGCGACCCCAGAACTGCGTGTCCACCAGCGTGCCGGGCACGAGCAGGTAGGACGCCGGCGTGCCTCCGAGCGCGCCGGAGGCAAAAGAGAGCAGCGTGATGGGAATTGACGCTTCCCGATCGCTCAGGGACAGACGATGTATTCCAATCCGTCGGACAGGGTCGAATTGTTCGGGGCCGGGAAGCCGTTGTCGCGGCCCCAGAATTGACAGTCGACGGTCGTGCCGGGGCCTTGGAGATACGCCGCGGGCACTCCGCCGAGCGAGCCGACCGCGAAGGCATTCATGTCGATCGAATAGACGCCCGAGCAATCGTTCGGCGGAGGATTCCCGCCGGAGCTCAGCGGCACGGAGCGCTTGATCGGCGAGTTGATGCAGCGCACCCCGCCCTGGAACGGCACGGATGCGCGGCCGCCGTTGGTGTAGATCAAGAGACCCGGCTTGTTGTTGATCACGAAGGATCCGCTGACCGTGAAGCCCGAGCCGGCGCTCGCGCTCGGCGAGCCCTGGGCGGCGATCGCCGGAGTGCAACCGAGGCTGTTGATCTTCGCGGTGCAGTAGACGACTGCCGCCGGGCAGGAGCTCCAATCCCAGGACAGCACGTCGTGGTTCTCCCAGGCTCCGCCGGTCGCGCTGCTGAAGCCGATGTAGGCCGACGAGCCGCCGATCAGGTTCATGCCGCCGACGGGAGTGCCGCTGACGACCCAGGTCCCGCCGCTGTTGAAGTCCCAGGGCACGCTGAGCACCGGCGTCAACATGTTGTCGAGGAACACGTCGAGCGTGCCGGGCACGTAGTTGATGCGCATCACGTGCACCGCGCCGTTGCTCATATTGATCGCGGGGATGACGCGGCCGAGCGAGTATCCGGCGTCGGCGCGGTTCACTCCGCTGCCGCCGGTCTGGACGCTGATCTCGTTGTCGCTGAGGTCCCCGGCGCTGAGCCAGGTGTCGATCTCGACCACGAGGGAATTGTTGATCGCGTTCGAGGGCGGATTGATCAGCTCGTGGCCATAGCCCATCTCGGTGCCGCCGTCGCCGAAGGCCAGCGGCCCGCGCGGGTCGTTCTCGATCACGAAGGCCAGCCCGTCCGCGCCGCCGGCGGCCTGGGCGGAGATCTGGAAGTTGAACGTGGTCGTGAACGTGCCGCTGACGCCGAAGGGCACCGAGGTCAGGACCGAGCCCTTCATGCCGCCGAGCGCCGGTGCCACGCGCAGCGCGCCCGCGACCGGGCCTGCATTGGCGTTGACCGTCAGCCCGGCCGTGTTGTTGAAATTCGGGAAGCTGAAACTCTGAGCGCTCGCGGTCGAAGCCAGGCCGAGGCTCGCGAGGACGGTGAGGCTGGTCGTGAATTTCATGGCGTGAGTGGCGCCGTCGGACGGCGCGAGGGAAGGGCTTGGGACGGTTGAGAGCCAGCGCCGCGGGACGCGCGCTTGGGACCGTTCCATCGTACCGAGTCCACGCAATCGCGCTCGGCCCCGTCGAGCCCGTATCCAGACCGAGCGCTGCATCGCAAAGCAGCGGCCGCGAGCGAAGGATCGATCGCGGCCGCTGCTGTCTTCGGTAATGGGCGAGCCAGAGCTACTTCGCTGTTTTCAGCTCGGCGAGCAGGGCATCGACGGCCTCGTCCATCTGCGCTTCGCGGACGTCGCGGTAGCGGATCACGCCTTTGGCGTCGATCACGTAGATCGTCGGCCAGCCCGAAACGTTCCAGCGCGTGGCCAGCGGACCTTCGGTCGATTCATCGACGGCTTGACGCCAGTTGATCTCGCGCGTCTTCAGGATTTCGCGCAGCTTCTCGACGCTGCCGTCGCTGTTGATGCCGATCAGTGCAAAGGGCTCTTTTTCGAGGCGCTTCACGAGCGCTTTTTCGTGGGGAATCATCGCCACGCAGGGGCCTCACCAATTGCCCCAGAAATCGATCACCAGCACCTTGCCGCGGTAGTCGGAGAGCTTGAACTTCGTTCCGTTCTCGTCGATCGATTCGAAATCGGGCGCGACCATGCCGATCTGCAGGTGGTCGAGCTCGAACAGGAAAGCCTCGGCCGACTCCCTGTAGGTCCGCCCGTGCGGCGCGAGGTCGCCGAACTCCTCGATCAGGCGCTCGAAGTACTTGCGCCCCTCGACCTTCTGCTCGGCGGTGGACCGGCGGCCGCAGCTCATCGTGGCCAGCGAGAACAAGGCGGAGGCCTTGACCTCCTTGTGCTCCGACTTGTCGAGCATGGTCTGCAACGCGGCCTTCGCGCGATCCGCGCCCGCCATCGGGCCGTAGGCGTACACCAGGGTCGGGGGCAGATCCTCGAGCGCCTTCGACTGCATCGTCTCGGTCAGCAGCAGGTCGAGCGTCTTCTGCGCGTCTTCCTTCTTCTGGAAATCGCAATAGATCGACAGTTCCTCGATCCGCGCCTTGGCCGACACGTCGCTGCCCTTGGCCTCGACGGCCAGGGCCTCGAACTCGGCCAGGAATTCCAGGCCGGGACGATGCTTCATGACCTCGTCGCGCTCTTCCTCGGTGAGGTCTTTCTTCAGGTTCTTCCTGTAGTAATCGTTGGTCGTCGTGTGCACGCGCTCGATCAACGCTTCCAATCGCTCCGCGGGCGTGCCCTTCTGCTGCGCCTGCGTCGGAGTCAGTCCGAACGCGAGCGCCAGCACCAGAGTGAGCCACGCCGCTCTCCGGATCATCTCGTTCATGGTGTCCTCGCTGGGGTAAGAGGTCTGCCGCCACTATACCGGCTGGGCCGGGTTCAGCGGCTTCGCGCCGGGCGCTTCGGCTTCGTGGCCTTGCTCGGCGCCTTCCGGGCCGCGGTTTTTTTCGCGGCCTTCTTCGCGGCAGCCTTTTCCGGCGACTTCGCCGCGCTCAGGGCAGCGACATCCGCCAGCACTTCCTCGGCGTGGTCCGAGGGCTTCACCTTCTCGTAGACCTTGGCGATCCTGCCCTTGGGATCGATCAGGAAGGACTGGCGCAGGATGCCGTCGAACTCGCGGCCCATGAATTTCTTCCTGCCCCAGGCGCCGTAGGTCTTGATCGCGCGTTTGTCTTCGTCGGCGAGCAGCGTGAACGGGAGCTTGAACTTGTCCGCGAACTTGCGGTGCTTCTGGACCGGGTCAGCGCTGATGCCGAGCACCTCGATCCCTTGCTTCGCGTACTGCGCGGAGCTGTCGCGCAGCGCACAGGCCTCGATCGTGCAACCCGGCGTGTCGTCGCGTGGATAGAAGTAGACGAGCACCCACTT
The DNA here is from genome assembly GCA_035490315.1 of Planctomycetota bacterium. Taxonomy (GTDB): domain Bacteria; phylum Planctomycetota; class UBA1135; order UBA1135; genus JADJQU01. The sequence continues at coordinate 2,107 of DATHET010000332.1, read as the reverse complement.
GCCGCGCAGCTCGGAGAGCTTCCTGCTCACGCCGTCCTGGTCAGGGAGTGCGATGTCCGGGGCGACGCTTCCAACTTGAATCGACGAGGCCATGGGAATTCCGTCAGGGAGAATTCGCGCTCGCCTGCTCTCCGAAGGGGACAGACGCGAGCGCGAGGAAAAAACTCTAGCGTTTGCGCAGCACCCACACGCCGTCGCCGAGCGGCACGATCACGCCCTCGACGCGCGGATGGCGCGCTACGGTGTCGTTGAACGCGCGCACGGCGGGGACTTCGCGGTCGGTGGCTTTCGGATCGAGCAGCTGGCCGAAGGCCAGAGCATTGTCCGCGAGGATCAGCCCGCCAGGCCGCACGATGCGCAGCGCCTGCTCCAGGTACAGACCGTAGCTCGACTTGTCCGCGTCCAGGAACATCGCATCCGCGAAATTGGCGCCGAAGTGCGGCAGGACGTCGATGCCCGCGCCGCGGTGCACGCGGATCTTCGCGGCGACGTCGCTCTTCGCGATCCATTGCTCGGCGAAATCGGCGTGGTGCGCCATGAGCTCGATCGTGTCGAGCTTGCCGTCGGGCGGAAGGCCGCGCGCGAGCGCGATCGCCGAGTAGCCCGCGAGGGTTCCGACCTCGATCACGCGCTGCGCGCCGATCAGCCGCAACAGTACAGCGAGAAAATGGGCTTCCTCGTGGGCAATCCAGATCGGCGGAATCTTCGCGTCGAGCGCCGCGGCGCGCAGGCTGGCCAGGAAGGCGTCCTCGGGCGGGACGTGCTCGCGGATGTAGCGGTGGTGCGCGGCGGTGACGGGCGAAGCTCCTGCGGACATGGGCCCAGGATTGCGCGGCCGGCCCGCGCCATCAAGGGCCCGCGCGCTTCTCCATCCACGGCAGCACGAAGGGCAGTCCCCCGCCGCGGCCGTCGTCGAAGCGGCCGTAATACAAGTGCTCGCCGTAGACCGGCTCGAGGACTTCGCGCCGCAGCACGCTCGCGACGGGCCCGTCGCTGACCACGCGGCCGGCGGAGAGCAGGCAGATGCGCGTGGCGAACTGGCTGGCGAGGTTGAGATCGTGGGTGACGACGAAGGCGCTGCGACCGCCGCGCACCAGGTCGGAGAGCAAGGCGAAGACGCGCACCTGGTGCTCTGGATCCAGGCTGTTGGTCGGCTCGTCGACGAGCAGCACGTCCGCTTCTTGCGCCAGGGCCCGCGCGAAGAGCACGCGCTGGCGCTGGCCGCCGGAGATCTCCTGCATCGAGCGGCAGGCGATGTCGCTCGCGTCGCAGCGCGCCAGGGATTCGGCGACCACCTCGTGGTCGTGCTGCACGGCCTGGCGCCAGCGCTGGAAGTGCGCGTAGCGGCCGCCGAGCACGAAATCCGAGACCAGCAGATCGGGCAGGGCCGGCAGGAATTGCGGCACGATCGCGATGTGGCGAGCGCGCTCGCGCGCCGGCCATTGCGCGATCGGCCGACCCTGCAGGCGCACCTCGCCCTCGCTGACGGGCAGGAGGCCGGCGAGCAGCTGCAGCAGCGTGGATTTCCCCGAGCCGTTGGGCCCGATGACCACGCACAGCTCGCCCTGCGACAATCCGAAATCGACGCCGTCGAGCGCGCGCGGGCCGTCGCGGTAGGTGTGGGCGAGCTTGCGCGCTTCGAGGGAAATCACCACGCCCCCACTTCGCGCCTGTGGCGCACCAGGAGCAGGATGAAGAATGGCCCGCCGAAGAGGGACATCAAGACCCCGGGCTGCAGGGTCGCGCTGCCGAACAGCGCGCGCTGAGCGAGATCCGCGCCAAGCAGGAAGATCGGGCCGACGAGGATGCACAGGGGCAGGAGCCTGCGGTGGCTCGCGCCGGCGAGCAGGCGCACGAGGTGCGGCACGATCAATCCGACGAAAGCGATCTGACCCGCGACCGCGACCGCCGCCGAAGCCGTCAGGGCCGAGCAGACCAGCGTCAAGAGTTTCACACGCGACGTCCGCACGCCGAGCGCGGCCGCATCGGCTTCACCGCCGCGGAACAGATCGAGCTCGGTGGCGAGGAAGGGCACGCAGGCGGCTCCCATCGCAACCGCGGTCCAGACGATCGCCGCGTGGTGCGCCGAACGGTCCTCGAGCGTGCC
>DATHET010000331.1:0-6851 GCA_035490315.1 Planctomycetota bacterium | reverse complement strand
CGAGTCCTCGCCCTCCGCGTCCTGATAGAACGTCGTCAAGGCCGCGACCGCCGCCGCGCACACGGGCATCGGGTGAGCATCCTTCGGCAGCGCGCCGAAGAAGCGCCCGAAGTTCTCGTGCAGCATCGTGTGGTGCGTGATCTCCGCCGAGAACTTCTCGAGCTGGTCCTTGGTCGGCAGGTCGCCGAACAAGAGCAGGTACGAGACCTCGAGGAAGGTGCTCTTCTCGGCGAGCTCTTCGATCGGGTAGCCGCGGTAGCGCAGGATGCCCTGCTCGCCGTCGATGAACGTGATCGAGCTCTGGCACGAGCCGGTGTTTCCGTAGCCCGGATCCAACGTGATCAAGCCCGTCTCCTGACGCAGCTTCGAGATGTCGATGCCGATCTCGCCCTCGGTGCCGCGCACGATCGGCATCTGGATCGACTTGCCTTGGTAAACGAGCTGCACGCTCTGCGGGGCGCTCTTCAGGGTGGTATCAGGTGTCATGACGGCTTCTGGCCTCTCCAACGGGTCTCGCAAGCTCATCAGATTAGGGAACGAGGGCTCGGAACCCAAAGGCTTTGCGGCGATCTTCGCGAGTCCGGGCACCGGAAATCCAGGACCGTCCAGGAACGAGGCGGAGAATGGGCAGGAAGGGCGAGCGCCGGTGACTACAATTCCGGCAATGCCCAACCCCACCACCAGCGACGGCTCGCTGAAGATCGCCGTGTTCATCGACCTGGAGAACCTGGCGGTCGGCGTCGGCGACGCCAAGAACGCCAAGTTCGACATCCGGCTCGTGCTCAACCGCCTGATCGAGAAGGGCGACGTGGTGGTCAAGAAGGCCTACGCCGACTGGGGGGTCTACCAGGCCTACAAGCGCGCGCTGCACGAGGCGGTCATCGAGCTGATCGAGATGCCGGGCTCCAAGCTCACGGGCAAGAACAGCTCCGACATCAAGATGGTCGTCGACGCCCTGGAGCTGTGCTACACGAAGCCGCACGTCGACGCCTTCGCCCTGGTCTCGGGCGACAGCGATTTCTCGCCGCTGGTCTCCAAGCTGCGCGAGAACAACAAGCACATCATCGGCGTCGGCGTGAAGAGCTCGACCAGCCCGCTGCTCATCGACAACTGCGACGAGTTCATTTTCTACGAGGACCTGGTCGAGAAGCCGCGGCGCGTCGAGCGGCGCGGGCTGTCGGCCCTGCCGCAGAAGAAGCGCGAGGCCTTCCAGCAGCTGCTCGACTCGGTCTCGGCCCTGCAGCGCGAGAACCGCGAGCTGCACAGCTCGCTGGTCAAGGACACGATGAAGCGCAAGCAGCCGCAGTTCAGCGAGGAGTACCACGGCTACGCCTCCTTCTCGCGCCTGCTCGAGGATGCCCAGGCCAACCAGCTGCTCACCCTGCGCCGCGACCCCAAGAGCGGCACGTATGTGATCGCCGAGGTCCTGGACGAGAGCGCGTGAGCCTCGCGCGCAGCTTCGCCGCCGCGGGACTGCTCGGCCTGGCTCTGGCGGCCTGTGACGCTTCGGCTCAGGAGCCGGCTCGACTCCCCGCCCGCGGCGCGGCGACGACGCGCGTGACCCTGGGGATCGAGGTGCTGCTGGCCGATGGCGCGCCGGGCCTGGCTGGAAAGCGATTGGGACTCGTGACCAACCCTTCGGGCGTGGACTCGAAGCTCGTCGCCACGGCTGACCTGCTCGCCCGCGACAAGCGCTGGACCCTGGTCCAGCTCTTTTCGCCCGAGCACGGCGTGCGCGGCGATGCACCGGCCGGGGCCAGCGTGGCGAGCGCCGTGGACAGCGCCACCGGGCTGCCGGTCGAAAGTCTCTACGGAGACGCGAAACAGCCCTCGGCGGCAGCCCTCGAGCGCGTCGACGCCATCCTGTTCGACATCCAGGACATCGGCTCGCGCACCTACACCTACATTTCGACGCTGGGCGAGGTCATGGCGGCCGCGGCCAAGGCGCACAAGCCGGTCTGGGTGCTCGACCGGCCCAATCCGCTCGGCGGCGTGCTCTTCGAAGGGCCCATGCGCGAAGAGCGCTGGAAGAGCTTCATCGGCTACGGCCCCATGCCGGTGTCGCACGGCATGACGATCGGCGAGGTCGCGCGCTTCTTCCAGAAGGAGCTTGCGATCGACGTCGACCTGCACGTGGTCGCCATGCGCGGCTGGCGGCGCTCGATGGTCTGGGAGGACACCGGACTGGAGTGGGTTCCGACCTCGCCGCACATCCCCCATGCCCTTTCGGCCCATGTGTACATCGCGACCGGCATGATCGGCGGTATCGCGAAGAACGTGAACGAGGGCGTGGGCTGGACCCTGCCCTTCGAGACCATCGCGGCGGAGTTCATCGATGCGCGGGCCTTCCGGGAGGCGATGGAGAGCGCGCGGCTTCCGGGCGTCAGCTTCCGCGAGACGCACTACACGCCGCGTTATGGGAAGTTCGCGGACAAGCCGCTCCACGGCGTGCAGCTGCACCTCGTCGACCTGCACGAATTCCGTCCGCTGCGCACCGCGTTGACGGCCCTGTGCACGCTGCAGCGCCTGTACGGTGCGAAAATGGAGCTCGAGTCCGAGCGCGCCCTGGGCATCCACTGGGGAACGCTCTCGGTGTTCGAGGCGATCCGCGCCGGCTCCACGCCCGCGACCATCGAGGCGACGTGGAAGAGCGAGCTGGAGAGCTTCGCCAAGAAACGCGCGGCGGTGCTGCTCTACGAATGAAGCCCGAGGGTCTGTCCTTGCGGACGAAGGAGTGGATCCTTCCCTTCGTGTGCCTGTGCGCAGTCGTGCTTTTGACCGAGCTCACGCCGATCGACTTCGCGCTCAGCGATCTGTTCTTCGATGCCAAGACGGGGAGCTTCCCGCTCAAGAGCGTCTGGTACATGAAGTTCCTGCACACGGGCGGGCGCGCGATCGTCTTCCTGACGGCCCTCGCTTCGCTTCTCATCGCGCTGGCCGCGATCCGCGCGGTGCGACTGCGGCCGTACTGGCGCGCGTCGCTGTTCGTGCTCGTGTGCATCGGCGGGGCGGGCGCGCTAGTCGGATTCCTGAAGCACCAGAGCCAGCGACCCTGTCCCTACAAAACGGACCGCTACGGCGGATCGACTCCGCACCTGGGCCTGTTCGAGAATCTGCCGCACGGCGTCGAATACGGAAACTGCTTTCCCGCGGCCCACGCCGCCGGCGCCTTCGGGCTGTTCGCCTTCTACTTCGTGTTCCGCGACCGCGATCCAGTCCGCGCGCGGCGCGCCCTGTGGCTCGCGATCCTGGCCGGCAATCTCTACGGGTTCATCCAGATCGTCCGCGGCCAGCACTATCTCTCGCACCACCTCTGGTCGGGCGTGATCGTGTGGTACCTGTGCCTGGCGATCTACACGCTGGCTTTCCGCGGCAGGCTCTGGCCCAGCGCGGCGGCGTCGGCGTAGACGCGGAGATCAGCGTGCTCGCGCAGGAAGCTCGCGGGGCAGTCGCTCGAGATCTCGCCGTGCAGCGCTCGCTCGAGGGCGGCGCGCTTCTTCTCGCCGAACGCGAGCAGGCGCACGCGGCGCGCGTCGAGGATGGTCGCCACGCCGATCGTGATCGCGAATCGCGGCACGGCCTCGGCCGAGCCGAAGTCGCGCGCGGCGTCCTCGATCGTCTCTGGCCCGAGGCGCACGCGGCGGGTCCGCGAATCGCGCGCGCTGCCTGGCTCGTTGAAGCCGATGTGGCCGTTGCGCCCGATGCCGAGCAGCTGCAGATCGAGGCCGCCGGCGGCGCGGATCGAGGCCTCGTAGTCCGCGCAGTGGCGTTCGCAGTCCTCGCCCGCCAGGCCCGATGGAATCCGCGTCCGCTCGCCGGGCCAGCCGACGCGATCGAAGAATCGCTCGCGCATCCAGGCCGCGAAGGAGCGCGGATCGGAGGCGCTCAAGCCGCAGTATTCATCGAGGTTGAAAGCGATCGCCCCTTCCAGCTCGAGGCTTCGGGCCAGGACGCGCTCCGCCAGGGCTTCGTACACCGCGGTCGTGGTGCGGCCGGTCGCGAGGCCGAGCACCAGCGCGGATCCGCCGCGGCGTTGAGCGAGCGCGAGTTGCGCGATCTCGTCCGCGACCAGCGCGGCGGCTGCGGCGGGATCGGCGACCTGCACGACGCTGATCGATTGGCGCGGCATGGCGAGCGCCTGAGCAGACGGCCTCGCGCCCGGGATTGCAATCCGCCGCCGCGGAAAACTCCGTTCACTCGACCGGCGCGGTCTCGCCGACGAGCACGGGCATGATCAGGATCATGTTGAAGACCGGGAAGTCGCCGATGCGCGCCTTGGCGCGGCCCGCGATCAATTCCTCGCCGGCCTGGAAGGGAAAAGCCGGCGGTTGCTCGGCGCGCAGGCCCTGACAACCCAGCGAGCGCACGGCGAGACCGTGCGGGAAACGCATCCGCAAGGCTCCGTCGGTCGCGCCTCCGATGAAGTTGGCGATCTCGAGCATCGCGTCCTTGGTCGGCTGGTCGAGGTCGGTCAACTTGCGCTTGGCCTCGACGGCGTCGTCGGGGACGGCGAGCAGGAAGCAGGCCAGGGTGATCGCGTCGGGCAGGGGCACCAGGAGCGCTCCGTACAAGAGCTTCCCCCGCCATTCGAACGAGAGCTTGAACGCGATGTGCACGTGCTTGCGGCCCGAGGGCTTGAGCTGGCTCTTCTGCGCGGAGGTCGATTCGATCTTGACCTTGTGGTCGATCAACATGCCGAGGTCGCCCGCGATGCGGGTCAGGACCTCGCGCACTTGGCTTTCGAAGGGTTCGCCGGCGGATGCTTGGGTGGCCATGGAGCTAGTCGGAGATGTGGGATCAGGCGCCGTCCGGGCGCTGGTCCAACCACAATTCGGCGTTGAGCGTGCCCGCGCACAAGCGGTAGGCCAGCGTGCCTCGCGGACAATCGCGCTGGTCGTCGCCGTTCCTGAAACGCGGCGTGCTGATCGTGTAGGAGCCGCGCGGATCGAGCATGCCGGTCTTCATGACACCTGCGATCATGTTGGCGCACTCGCCGAGCGCGTCCTCGACCTCGGCCTTGGTCAAGACCTCGGTGGAATGCAGGCGCAAGAGCCCGCGGGCCAGGTCGCCGGCTGCCTGGGCCGTGCAGGAAAGCGAGATCCATCCGCGCAGCGGGCCCTCGATGTGCACGCGCGCTTCGACGTGGATCGCCTGGCCGACTTCCGCGACCTTGGGGCTCGCATCTCGCGCGGGCTCGAGCAGACAGGGATCGCCGAGCTTCGTCCCCAGGCCGAGCGTGGAGATCATCGTCGCGAAGACTTCGTCGACCGCCGAGGTCAAGCCGCGCAGCAATTCCACCGGCAAGAGGGTCGCGTTCGCGCCACGCCGATCGCTCTTCGCCTCAGCCAAGGTATTCCTCCAGAGCGCCGCGCATCGTGTCGGAGTTGAAGGGCTTGGTCACGTAGCCGTTGGCGCCGCTGTCGAGCGCGGCCTGCAACATCTGCTTGCCGCCTTCGGTCGTGACCATGATCATCGGCATGCGCTCCTTGGTCAGCTTCTCGCGCACCGCGCGCACGAAGGCGAGGCCGTCCATCGACGGCATGTTGACGTCGCTGAGCACGAGTTGGATGTCCGGGTCCGACGCCAGGCGCTCGAGACCTTCGACGCCGTTGGATGCTTCGAGCACATGCTCGACCGCGATGTCCGCCTGGCGCAGCACGCGCGCGATGATCTTTCTCATCGTGGTCGAGTCGTCGACGATCAGGACTTTCTTGAGCGGCATGGCGGGATCGGGCGTTGAGCTTTCGCAGGGAGCGCGCGCCGCGGCTTCTTCGGCATGCGGACGGGCTCACCTGAACCTCGAAAGCACCTAGAATCGCGCGGAAAGCCGCGACCCCGGCCTACCCTAGGCCGCGGGCTTCAGCTGCCTGCGGTAGCAGGCCGTGCGCTCGGGAAGCAGGTGCTCCAGCCCCACGTCCAGGCCCAGCATGTTCTCGGCCGCGCCAAGGAACAGGAAGCCGGCGGGGCTCAGGACTTCGCGCACCTGCTGCAGCACGCGCGTGCGGGCCTCGAGGTCGAAGTAGATCAAGACATTGCGCAGGAGCACCAGGTCGAAGCCCGGGGTCACACCGAACGCTTGCGAGAGGTTGAGCGTGCGGAACTGGACCATGCGCCGCAGCGACTCGCGGATGCGCCACTCCGAGCCGGACTGCTCGAAGTGTTTCACGAGTGAAATCGCGGGCAGGCCGCGACCGACCTCGAACTGCGAGAAGACTCCGGCGCGCGAGCGCTCGATCATCGAGGTCGACAGGTCCGTGGCGAGGATCTCGACCCGCCAGCTGGCCAGCTCGGGGAAGTGCTCGACCAGCGTCATGGCCACGCTGTAGGGCTCCTGCCCGCTCGAGCAGGCGGCGCACCAGATGCGCAGCTGCCGCTGGGACGCGCGCGAAGCGACCAGCTGCGGCAGGATCGTGCGCCGCAGGGCCTCGAAGGTGCCTGGATCGCGGAAGAACGAAGTCTCGTTGGTGCAGATCGACTCGACGACCTTGCGCGCGAGCGGCCCGCGCGGATCGTCGCGCACGGCCACGGCGAGCTCGTCGATGGTCTTCAAACGCGCTTCGGCGAGCAGCGGCTGCAGGCGCAGCTCGACCAGGTACAGCTTGGTGTCGTCGAGCACGATCGCACTGTGCTCGCGCACATGGCGACGGATGAACTCGAAGGCTGCAGGGCTGACGGTCATCGGGGATGCGGGGAGTCGAGCGCCTTTCTCGTCAGCGCGTCGACTCGGCGAGTCCGAGCAGCGCCAGCTTGTCGACGAGCATGTCGCGGGTGAAAGGTTTCATGACGTATTCGTCGGCGCCGGCGGTCAGCGCGGCGAGGATGCAGGCCACGTCGGTCTCGGTGGTGACCAT
>DATHET010000330.1:0-2351 GCA_035490315.1 Planctomycetota bacterium | reverse complement strand
CGTCGCCAATTCGAATTTCGGACAGCGCAGCATCAGCTCGAGCCTCGCGCCGCGCCCGCGCTGTGTGTCTTCGAAGTTTCCGCCGCCGCCTTCTCGCGCAGGAGCTCCAAGACGCGCGCCGGCGTGAAGGGCAGGTGCTTCATGCGGATCCCGACCGCGTCGAACACGGCGTTCGACAAGGCGGGGATCGACGAGTGCAGCGGCCCTTCGCCGGCTTCCTTCGCGCCGTACGGACCCTCCGGATCGAGGCTTTCGACGATCAGGGCGTGTAGCTCCGGCGTATCGACGGTGGTCGCCATGCGGTAATCGAGCAGCGAAGGACCGGCGTGCAGGCCGAAGCGATTGACCTTGTGCTCCTCGAGCAGGGCCTCGGCGATGCCCATGTAGACCGAGCCTTCGATCTGGCCCGCGACGAGCATCGGATTGAGCGCGCGGCCGCAGTCGTGGGCGCACCACACGTCGTGGACCTCGATGCGACCGGTTTCCGTGTCGACGCTCGCCTCGACGACGTGGGCGGTGAACGAATAGGCCGGCGAGGCGCCGATCGAGCCGCCGCGGTACTCGCCGCCGAGTGTCGGCGTGTTGTAGGCGCCGGTCGAGCCCAGGGTGTCGAAGAGCTCTTCAGTGATTTGGAAAGCCGCGGTCGTGGTCAGGGCCTTGTCGGGATCCTCGAGATCGATCACGGTGCCCGGCATCAAGCGCACGCGCGCTTCGTCGACGCCCCAGGTGCGCGCGACGGCCGTCACGATCTGCTTGCGCAGCTTGCGGCAGGCGTCGATGGTCGCGTTGCCGACCATGAACGTGACGCGGCTGGAGTAGGCGCCGAGATCGACGGGGCAGAGATCGGTGTCGGCCGCGACCACGCGCACGTGATCGACCTGCACGCCGAGCTCTTCGGCGACCAGGTAAGCGCACAAGGAATTGGAGCCCTGGCCGATGTCGTTGCCGCCGGTGAAGACCGTGACCAGGCCGGAGCGATCGACCTTGAGCTGCACGCCGGCCTGGGGCAGCTTGTTCGGGTACACGGGATAGTTGGTGCCCGAGATGTACATCGAGCCCGCGACGCCAACGCCGCGGCCGTGGGGCAGGGCGGCGCGCTTTTCCTTCCAGCGCGAGGCGCGTTCCACTTCGTCGAGGCAGGTCAAGAATCCGTTCGAGGTGATGCGCTGGCCGTTGACCGTCTTCGTGTTGTCGCCCTGGAAATTGCGGCGGCGCAGCTCGATCGGGTCGAGCTTCAAGCGCTCGGCGAGCTGGTCGAGCTGCACCTCGAAGGCGAAACGTGGTTGCACCGAGCCGTGGCCGCGCTTGGGACCGCAGGGCGGCTTGTTGGTGAAGACGCGCGTCGAATCGAAGCGATAGCTCGGGAAATCGTAGGGTCCGGTCAAGAGCTGCCCTGCGTAATACGTGGTGACCAGCCCGAAGCTCGAGTACGAGCCGCCGTCGATCACGATCTTCGCGTCGACGGAAGTGATCCGGCCGTCGGCCTTGGCCGCGGTCCGGTACTTCAAGTGCATCGGGTGGCGGCCGCGGTGCGCGTAGAAGACTTCCTCGCGCGTGTAGAGCATCTTCACCGGCCGGCCGGTGAGCATCGCGAGCTTCGAGACGCAGAATTCCAGGCTGAAGGGATCGGACTTGCCGCCGAAGGCGCCGCCGATGCAGGGCTGGATCACACGGATCTTCTGCGCGGGCAGCTCGAGCACCTGGGCGAGGGCTCGGTGCACGTAGTGCGTGATCTGCGTCGCCGACCAGAGGGTCAGCAACCCGTCGGCCGAGCAGGTCGCCACCGCGCAATGCGGCTCGATCGCCGCGTGGGTCGAGCCGTGGAAGGAGTACTCGTCCTCGAGCACCAGATCCGCTTCGGCCGCGAGCTGGTCGACCGCGCCGAATTCCAGGCGCACGTTCTTCGAGATGTTGCCTTCCTTGCGGCCCTCGTGGATCGCCGGATCGTGGCGCACCAGGGATTCGAAGGGATCGAGGTAGACGTGCAGCAGCTCGTAGTCGACTTCGATCAGCTTGAGCGCCGCGTTGGCCGTGTCCTCGTCGACCGCCGCGACCGCGGCGACCGGATCGCCGATGAAGCGCACCTTGTCGACGGCCAGGGCGTTCTCGTCCTGGGTCCAGGGAATCACGCCGTACTTGATCGGCATGTCCTTGCCCGTGATCACCGCGTGCACGCCGCGCAGCGCGAGGGCCTTGCTCGCATCGACGCCGCGCACGCGCGCGTGGGCGTGGGGCGAGCGCAGGGTCTTCGCGTGCAGCATGCCCGGCAGCACGATGTCGTCGGCGTACTGGAGCGCGCCGGTCGCCTTGGCCAGCCCGTCAATCTTCTGGCGCGGCTTGCCGATGATGCG
>DATHET010000329.1:0-5881 GCA_035490315.1 Planctomycetota bacterium | reverse complement strand
CTTTCCCGGCGGAAGAGCGCCGCGGTCGGTTGAAGCTGGTCGCCTCGCCCGACGGCCGTGAAGGCTCGCTGGCGCTCCAGCAGGACACCTTCGTCTACGCGTCCGTGCTCCGGCACGGCGACCGGCTCGAGCACGCGCTTCCGCTGCATCGGCACGTCTGGGTGCAGGTGCTGCGCGGCGTAGTCGAGGTCAACGGTCACCTCTTGACCGAGAGCGACGGTGCCGCGGTTTCGCGCGAGGAATGCCTGTCGCTCTTCGCCTGCCAGGACGCCGAGATCATGGTCTTTGAAATGGCGTGAAGGTCCGGTGCGCGGCCGCATTGAACTTCGAGGACAGGTGTCGTATGAACGCGCCTTCACTGCGAGGACCATCCGATGCTCACGCTTCGCAAGGCTAGCGACCGCGGCCATTTTGATTTTGGCTGGCTCGACACGGCCCACACGTTTTCTTTCGGCGAGTACCACGATCCCGAGCATATGGGCTTTCGCTCGCTGCGCGTGATCAACGACGATCTGATCGCGCCCGCTCAGGGCTTCGGCACCCATGGTCACCGCGACATGGAGATCCTTTCGTGGGTTGCGGAGGGCTCGCTCGAGCACAAGGACAGCCTGGGCACGGGCTCGGTGATCCGCCCCGGCGACCTGCAGCGCATGAGCGCGGGCAAGGGAGTTCGCCACAGCGAATTCAATCCCTCGCCGAGTGAGCGCACGCGGCTCTTGCAGATCTGGCTCCTGCCGAGCCGCAGCGGACTGGAGCCGAGCTACGAGCAGAAGAACTTCCCCGTCGAAGGCCGCACGAATCGACTGCAATTGATCGCGGCGCCGGAATCGTCGGGCGATGCGGTCAGTCTGCACCAGGATGCGGAGCTGTGGACGGCCGTGCTCGATCCCGGCCGCAGCGTGAAGCACGAGTTCCGACCTGGCCGCCACGGCTGGCTGCAGGTGGTGCGCGGTGAGCTCGAGGCGAACGGTCAGCTGCTCGAGCAGGGGGACGGAGTCGCGCTCAGCGACGAGAAATCGCTCGAGGTGCGAGCGAAATCGGCCGCGGAATTCCTGCTCTTCGACCTGGCCTGAAACTCGCGGAGGGCCGCTTCGTCGCCGAGACCCAGGCTCCGGCTTTTTCGAGGGCCGCGAACTGTCCATCGCCGTGCCCTTGCCGGCGGAAATGATCGCTCCCGCGTGGCCCACGCGGCGACCTTCCGGCGCCGACGTCGCCACGGATCCTGCTCTTCGACCTGGCCTGAGTCTCGCGGCGGGCCGCTTCAGAGGATGTCGAGGATCCCGCCCTTGCCGTCGGTGAGCGAGTCCGTGTTCGCGCGATAATTGCTGCCCACGGCGATCTTCGCATTCCAGGGCAGGTCTTCCTTGTCGGCCACGATGCCCAGGGCCACGGCTCCGAAGGCGCGGGCGATGTCGGTCACGGACTTGCTGTGCAGGAGCGAGATCAGCGCGTCGACCGAGCGCGAATCGCCGATGGTTCCGAGGGCCTTGGCGATCGCCGCCTGAGACGAAAGGCTCGACGCCGCCGACAGCATTTGAATGAGCTCGGGCACCAGTTGCTTGTCGTCGAGCAGGGCCAGGGCGATCGCGGCGCTGCGCATGAGCTCGGGTTGGAACTTTGCGTGCCGGGCGATCTCCTCGATGGGCTCGATCGCCGATTGCTCGTTCAAGAGCCCGAGGGCGACGGCGGTGAAGCCGCGCGCTTCCACGTCGCGCGTCGTGCGCAGATTCTTGAGCAGCACGTCCACGGCGCCGCGGTCCCCCACCAGGCCGCAGGCGATCGAAAATGCGCCGAGGTCGTCGGGTCCTCGCGACTCGGCGAGGCAGGTGCGCAAGGCCTGCTTCGCATCGGGCGAGGAGGCCTGATCGGCGTCGTCGAGCGCGCGCTCCAGGATCGCCAGGGCCAGACCGGCCCAGGCACGGCCCGCCCCACGCTCGCGCGTCAATTCGCTGAGCAGGAATCTGCGCGCGTTGTCCTGCGAGCTGCGCGTGTTGACGCCGTGGATCGGATCGCCCGACCCCAATCCGGGATGCCCCGCGGCCTGCCCCAGGGCGATCAAGGCGAAGCGCCGCGACTGCTGATCGACCAGGTTGGCCTTGACGCGCATCAGCGTCGCGCGGATCGAGACGTCCAGGGCGTCCTCGTCGCAGTCTCCGATCATGCCCAGCGCCAGGATCGCGCTCTGCTGCATGGCGTTGTCGTCCTTCGAATCGTCGGCGAGGCTGCGCTGCAACACGGCGACGACCTCGGGCCGCAGGGCGAAATCGGTCGGCACGTCCCCGCTGCGCATCAAGCGACCCATGGCGGTCGGGGCCTGGGCGCGGGTGAGCGAGTTGTTCGCCTCGTCGGTGTAATACGAGATCAGAAAGTGCAGCTGATCCTGGCGCGAGGTCATCGCTCCGGAAGCACGCCCCTTCTTCGGATTGCGGAAGTCGAATTCCTGCCTGTCGATGGCGAGCGGCGTCAGGCCGATCGAGGTCAGGCAGGCCGCCGGCACGTCGCGGCTCGCCATGCCCTTGCCCTCGCCTTCGAGCAGCCTGCGCAGGGTCGCGTTGATCACCAGCCGGTCGTATTCGCTCACCCGGCAGCCGATCAGCCCCAGGCCATAGGCCGCGAAGGCGCGGGTGCGCACGTTGAGCGTGTCCTTGGCGGCCAGGTCGAAGCCGCGCAGCTTCGGGAGGTCGTTCTCGAGCACCGCCGTCAGCAGCGCGATGCTCTCACGGCTGCCGAAGATCCCCAGGGCCACGGCCGCCGTCTCCGCCAGCTCCTGGCTGGAGGAGACCAGGCGCTTGGATATCTCGCGCAGCACCTCGCGGGCCTGGGGCGACCCGCCGGGAGGGCCCTCGGGATCGCCGAGCTTGGCCAGGGCGATCATGCAGCTCGACTGGATGTCGTTGGACGATTCGGTCCGCAGCGCCTCGAGGAGCGCGGGGATGATCACGGTCCGGATCGTCGAGGCGCTTACGCGCAGGGTGTCGTTCCCGGACTGGTTCGATCCCTTGCCGAGCTTGTATTCGTCCGAGCCGGTGACCACCTCGCCGGAGCGGATGTGCGCCTTGAGCCGCAGGTAGGGTGCCTGGTTCTGGGCCCACCAGTGCTGCCACTGGGTCACGTCCTCCACCCGGTCTCCGGGCCCCGGGGTGCTGGGGCCCGCTGGGGAGCGCGGCGCGCTGGTCGGACCGCCCGGCGTGGATGCGGGCGGGCCGAAGTAGAAGCCGCCGTGGGCGGACGCGAGCCCGGACACGGCCGCGATCGCGGAGAGGACTCCGAGGCTGAAGAGCTTCCTCATGGTGACTCCAGGCAGCTCCGGAGAGCGTCCGCAGGAGGGCGAAGGGCGTCAGCGCCCTGCTGCTAACTTTCCAGATCGCGCCCAGAGTAACTGCGGAAACGGTTTTTGAAGGGCAGGTCCCCTCCGCAAGGTCAGTAGGCCACGAAGTACTCCAGGGCGTTGCTCAACAGGCTGCGGCCAGGGGAGTCGCGGCCCCAGAACTGGCAATCCACCCGCGTCCCCGGGATTCGCAGCCCTGGCGCGGGAGTGCCTCCCAGCGCGCCCCACGTGAACGCGTTCATGTCGAGCTTCAAGACACCGTTGCACAGTCCCGCGCTGCCGCTGGTGTCAACCAGCAGCGTCGATCGCCGCACCGGCGCGGCAACGCAGAGGACCCCACCGTCGAAGGGCATGTTGGCTCGCCCGCTGGTCGAGTACAGGAGCAATCCGGGCTTCAAGGCCTTCGCGCCGCTGGTCGAGATGACATAGCCGCTCGCAGCCGCAGTGCTCTGCGTTCCACTGGAGCCGATCGAGGTCAGGATGCCGCAGGAATTGAGCTTTGCAGCGCAGTAGATATGCAGGCTCGGCGGCACGTAGGTGTGGGCTCCGACGTCAACCACGCTGCCATTCGCTTCGAGCGGGAAGGCGGGATCTCCCGCGTCGATGCAGGGCGAGCCTGCAAGCAGATGGTAGTCGCCGGCGGCAGCGTTGACGAACAGCGGATCGGCCTGGAAGTTTCCTTGCGACCCCGCGTACTCGCCATCGCCGATTTCACAGTAATTGACCGTGGACGGCGAGTTGCTAATTGCCAGATCGTCCGCATGCCCATGGATGATCGTCGAGTTGAGCAAGGCCGCCGCGGGGCCGAATCCGTCCATGCGCACGCCGACGCTGCCGTTGTCAGCGATCGTGCAGCGGGTCACGATGGTTTGGGACTGGAAACTATGCACCCCGCTCGCCCCCCAGATACCGCCGACGTTGTGCGCGATCGTCGTCGCGTGCAAGGAGTTCTGGACATGGCCCACTCCGCCGGGGCCACCCAAGATCTGCAGACCCCAGCTTCCCGAATGCTCGATCCGGCAGCGTTCGAGCAAGACCCCTGCTGATTCTTCGGCGAGAATCGTGATCCCGCACCCGGTGCTGCCCGAGATCGTGCAGTCCGTCGCCCTCACCGTAGTCCCGGAGTATCCGTTCGCGCTGACGCTGAGGCCGACCGCGCAGTTCAAGATTGCGACATGCTCGAGCGCGGGTTTGGCTTCGCCCCAGTTCGGGAAGGTGTCGATCGCGATGCCGGCGCTGGTCGTACCCGTGATCGCCAGGTCGCGCAGCGTCGGACTGACCCTACCCCAGTCGCTGCGCAGCACGATCGCCGAAGTTCCACTTTGGAAGCCGAGCCCGGCGACCAGCGTGTCGGGCCCGATGGCGGGGCTCTGCGAAGCGCTCAACGACTCCATCGCGATCACGGGGATTCCCGCCGCACCGACCACGTGGGTCACGGCGTAGCCCTGATCGCCAAGGAGCGACAGCGCGGGACGCCATGTCCAGGGAAATGCCTCGCCGAGCGCGGCATCGTAGGTCCCCGGGGCGACGTGGATCGTCGTCGCGCCGACTTGCGGCGTGGCGGCAACTGCATGGGTGGTCGTCTTCCACGCACTCGAGGGCGAGGTGCCGCTGTTCGCGTCACTGCCGCCAACGGCGTCGACGTACCAATCCGCGGCCGATGCGCTCGACGCAAAAAAGCCAGCGAGCACAAACACGGCGCACACCGATCGACAGTTCTTGTTCATGGTCCCTCCTGAGGTCCCGCTGCCAACTTCCCTGCCGGATCCCAGAGTAACGAGGAAAGCTGCTCTTGCTGGTGGATCGACGTCCGAGCCCGGATCACAGGCAGATGAAGTACTCCAGGGCGTTGCTGAGCAGGCTTCCGGCGACGCTGTCCCTGCCCCAGAACTGGCAATCCACCCGCGTTCCCGGGACGCGCAGCCCTGGCGCGGGATTGCCTCCCAGCGCGCCCGCCGTGAACGCGTTCATGTCGAGCGACAGGACACCGTTGCACAGTCCCGCGCTGCCGGTGGTGTCAACCAGCAGCGTCGATCGCCGCACCGGCGCGGCAAGGTAGAGGATCCCGCCATCGAAGGGCGTCGCGGCCGGCCCGCTGGTCGAATACAGCAGCAATCCGGGCTTCAAGGCCTTGGCGCCGCTGGCCGAGACGAAGTAGCCGCTCGCCGCCGAAGCACTCGGCGTTCCGACGGCTGTGATCGAAGGCAAGGCCCCGCAGGAGTTGAGCTTGGCGGTGCAGTACGGCTGCGATTGCGGGTGCACGAAGGAATGGGCTCCCACGTCCGCGCGGCTGCAATCCGCTTCGAGGGCCAGCGCGGGATCCCCGGCGTCGATGCAGGGCGAAGCGGAGAGCAGGTGGTAGTCGCCGGCGGGCGCATTGACGAACAGCGGATCGGCCTGGAAGTTCCCTAGGGTTCCCGCGAACTCGCCGTCGCCGATCTCGCAATAGTTGATCGTCGACGGGCTCGTGCCCGTGGCGAGATCGTCCGCATGTCCATGGATGATCGTCGACTTGAGGTAGACCGCCGACCAGCTGGGATATGCCACGTCCAT
>DATHET010000328.1:0-21645 GCA_035490315.1 Planctomycetota bacterium | reverse complement strand
CACCAGATGCCACCCATGGCGCGGAAATTGGTGAGGAAAGTGTCGACGATCTCCTCGTCGAGGAACCCCAGCGGGCGCGGCGAGCGATCGATCCAGCTCACTCTCGAGCCCAGGGCCGCGAAGATCGAAGCGAACTCGCTGGCGATCACGCCGCCGCCGAACACGGCGATCGATTCGGGCAGCCAGGTCATCGAAAGCACGGAATCGCTGTCGAGCACGTGCTCGTGGTCGATCGGCAGATCGCCGGGCTTGCGCGGACGCGAGCCCGTCGCGAGCACGATGTTTTTGGCAGTCAAGCGCAGTGTGGGCTTGCCGGGCGAGCGCACTTCGAGCTCGCTGGAGGAAAGAAAACGCGCGTGGCCGAACACGACCTCGGCGCCCGCGGCTGCGACCTGGCTCGCGACCAGCTCCTCGTTGCGCGCGACGACCTCGTCCTTGCGCCGCATCAGGAAGTCGATCGGCACGCGCTCGCCGGGCTTGACTCCTCCGGTGCGCAAGAGGGCCTGGGCGCGCTCGTGCAAAGTCTTGCTCGGGATCGTGCCGCGGTGCACGCACTCGCCGCCGACGCGCGAATCGCGCTCGATCAGGATCGTGTGCGCGCCCGCGCGCGCGGCTTCGATCGCCGCGCTGTGTCCGCCGGGCCCGCTGCCGACGATCGCGACATCGCAGCGGCGCGATTCGATCACGACAAGGCCTCGGCCAACCCGCGGATCGTCTCGGCCTGGGCTTTCAGGTCCTCGAGGTCTTCCTCGTACATGCCCAGGGCGCTGAGGATCGGATCGAGTCCGGCGAGATCGTCCTCGCCTTCGAGGAAATGGGCCATGCGGTCGGCGAGGTGCGTGGTGTAGACCTCGTCGCTGAACTGCGTGGCCATTTCCGGAGCGTGGTGGTGAGCCGCGGCCGCGCGCGTCCATTCGGGCAGGGCCCAGCCGCGCACCAGGCGATCGCCGAGCTCTTCGTGGAACTGGATGATCGCCGCGTCGATCTCGCCGCGCGAGAATTCGAGCTTGTTCTTGCGCTGGATGTCATCGATCGCTTGCAACACGACCGGCGCGCCCACTTCGTGCAGCAGGCCGCACAGGAAGGCGCTCTCGACCGAGCGGCGGCGCGAGCGGGCGATCTCGCGCGCCCAGGCCGCGGTGATCGCGGAGTGCTTCCACAATTGCTGCACGCGGTCGACGTGAGCGCCGGCGCGGAACACCTTGGTCTTGATCGCGACCGAGAGGGCGATCTCGGCCAGGGTGCGCACGCCCATGCGCGCGATCGCCTGCTGCAAGGAGACGATCGGCTCGCGCGCGGCGTAAGCGGCGCTGTTGGCGATCGCGAGCACGTGGGCCGCGAGCGAAGGATCGCGCTGCAGCAGTTGCGCCAGGGTGCGCGCGTCGCTCTTGGGGTCGGAGCACAAGGCCACCACCTGCGTCGCGTAGGTCGGAAGCAGGGGCAGGTCGAGCTTCTGGCTCGCGAAGTGCGCGGCCAGCAAGGGGCCGAGCACCCCGCCCGGCGCCAGGCCTGGGGTCTTGGAAACGGCGGGGGAATCCATGTGATCCCTCCATCGACCGCGGGCAGCCCGGGGCTGGAGCGGGGACAGGCCCTCGCGTAGGGTGGCTCGCCGGACGCGCCAATCGTGAGAACGGACGAGCTCTTCGGATTCCTCTGGCTGACCGCGGGCCTGCTCGTGGCCAGCCTCGTGCTGGTCCTGGTCTGGCAGTCGGTCAACCGCTCGCGTCTGGGAAGGACGCGCTTTCGAGTCAGGCGCCGGCGCCGCGCGCGTGTCGCGTTGATCCTTGCGGCCGTCGCTCTTTCGATTGCCGTGGTCGCCGGCTCCGAGATCGGCCGCGAGCCGGTCACCGTCGCGGTGCTCATCCTTTCGATCACCCTGATCGCCGTCTGTCCGGGCTTCCAGGATTCGGTGTGGGGAGAGCAGGGCGTGCAGCGCGGCTGGTACGCGCGCCGGCTCGAGGACCTCGAAGCCTGGCGGCTGATCGGCGAGCACCTGCGCTGGAAACTTTTCGGCGAGTGGGTCGCGACGGACGTGCCGATCGCGGAGCACGCGGCGCTGCGCCAGGAGCTGGAGAAACGCGCGCCGGGGCGCGAGTCCGTGCACGGCAACGCCGGCTTCGATCCTCAGCGCGCCGCGGCTTCGAACTCGAATTCCTGAACCGGAGCCTCCGGCACACGCCAGCGGCCCGGCTCACGCCGCACTCGAGCGAGCAAATCGTTTCGCGCGGAACTCGCGGCGCTCCAGAAGCCCTGCCCTGGAATCGGCAAGCCTTTGGCCGCGCGCGCCTTCGCGTACTCGAGCAGCCAGGCGCGGATTTCGCTCTCGCGCAGAATGCTCGGTCCTTCAAGGAACAAGCAGGCCAGATCGTAGGCAGGTCCGCGCGCTTGCCGTCGGGCACCGCCGCGCCAGGCGTCGATGAACACGAGACGTCGCTTCGCGGGCGCCGTAGCGACGAGGAAATTGCGCCAGAAGAGATCGCGGTGCACGAAGCCGAGTGCGTGCATGCGCGCGGTTTCCTGAGCGAGCTCGAGCAGCAGCTCCCCGCGCTCGCTCGCGTCCGCCGCGCGCAGACGCTCGTCGAGCGGCGTGCCCGCGACGAATTCGCTGATCAGGAATTGCCAGCGCGGCGCGGCGCCGCCGAGCGAGCCCGCGGCGAAAGGATGGGGGACCTGGAAGGCGTGCTGCTCCAACCACGCGAGGTTGATCGCCTCGCGCACGCGCGGCAAGGGCGCGCGCAGCAGCGTGTGCCGCAGCGAATGGCGAAACCGTGCGCGGCCGCGCAGCAGGCTCGACTTCATCCACGCGTCGCGGCCCATGAATCTCACCGCCCCCGCGAAGCCCGCCGAGTCGCCTGCGTGGGCCAGGACCAGCTCGCGTGCCGCCTCGAGGTACTCCGGGTCGAAAATCGCGAGCTCCAGCCGACCCGCGGGCGTATCCGTGGCGACGAGCTTCAACGTCGAGCGTCGCGCACGCGCGCGGCGACAAAAGTCTGCTGCGAGACGAAGCGCAGGGTCGCGCGCCAGGCGACCACGTCGGCTCCCGCCTGATCGAACCACGCAGTGACCTGCTCGCGGCTGTTGGCCGAGCGCCCGGCCGGGCCCTCCGGCCGCTTGAGCCACAGCCGCCGCCGCCAGCCCGGCAACGACCGCTCGTCCCAGAACGACGCGATCACCACGCCGCGCGATACGCGGACCAGCTCGCCGATCGCCGCGCGCAGCATTTTTTCCTCGCGCAGATGGTGAAGCCAGCGGCAGGCGACGACCACGTCGAACTGCCCAGATCCGAAGGGCATGGCGAGGGCGTCCGCTTCGAGCACCTCGTCGCGCCCGCTCAGGTGCTCGAAGGCCCCCGCGGCCGCCCGCAGCATGTCGCGCGAGATGTCCAGGCCGACATAGTGCCTCGATCGCTCCGCGAGGGCGTGCGTCAAGCGACCGCTTCCGCAGGGCGCGTCGAGCACGCGCTCGATCTTGCGATTGCCATGGACCCGATCGATCAGCGCGAGCACGCAGGCCAGGTCCCGATGCCGCGCTCGCGCGCTCTGGAAACGCGAGCGCTCGTAGTTCTCGCCGGAACCCGCGGCGAGCCACTTGGCGCTCGCATCGCTGCGCATCGGTGCCATCGCTCCCATCGTACGGACCGGGAGCCTGGAAAGGTCCACGGAGGTCGGGGCTTCCAGCGTTAGAATGCAGAGCTGCGATGCGAAGCCCGCGCCACGACAAACCCGATCTCTTCAGTCACGCCGACGCCGCGCCGGTCCAGGGCGGGGAGCCTCGAGCAGCGCCGCCGCCGCGGCCGGATCCGAACCTGAAACCCGGCTTGGATCCCGAGCAGCTCCTGGAAGGACTGAATCCTGAGCAGAAGCTCGCGGTGCTGCACGAGCGCGGCCCGCTCTTGATCCTCGCTGGAGCCGGCTCGGGCAAGACGCGCGTGATCACGCGCCGCATCGCCTACCTGGTCGCCGCGCGCGGCGTGCAGCCGTACCAGATCCTGGCGATCACCTTCACCAACAAGGCGGCTGGCGAGATGCGCGAGCGGGTCGCCGCGTTGTCGTCGATGCAGGGGGCTTGGATCTCGACGTTCCACGCCCTGTGCGCGCGGATCCTGCGCCGCGATATCGAAGTGCTCTCGGGCTACACGCGCGATTTTTCGATCTACGACACGGCCGATCGGAATCAGGTGCTCAAGCCGCTGATCCAATCGGCGGGCTTCGACACGACGCGCTTCAAGCCGGCGCAAGTCGGTGCCTGGATCTCCGATCGCAAGAACAGTCGCGAGATGGCACCGCAGTCCTCGGAGGAACTCGGCGACGGCGCAGGCCTCGAGGAGGAGATGCTGCTCACCGTGTGGAAGGCGTACGAAGCCGCGATGCGCACCGCGAACGCGCTGGATTTCGACGATCTGCTGATCAAGGTGCTCGAAATCTTCGACGCCCATCCCGGGATCCGCGACAGCTACGCGCACCGCTTCCACCACGTGATGGTCGACGAGTACCAGGACACCAACCACGTCCAATATCTGTTGATGCGCCACCTCGCCGGCTTCCACGGCAACATCGGCGTGTGCGGCGATCCCGACCAGTCGATCTACGGCTGGCGCGGCGCCGACGTGCGCAACATCCTCGACTTCGAGAAGGACTTTCCCGGCGCCTACGTGGTCCGCCTGGAGCAGAACTACCGCTCGACCCAGACCATCCTCGACGCGGCCCAGACCTTGATCCGCAACAACCGCCAGCGCTTCGAGAAGTCGCTGTGGTCCAAGCGCGGCGCCGGCGAGAAGATCGTGTTCCGCGAATGCGGCGACGAGGACGAGGAAGCGGTGGAGATCGCCAAGGAGATCCGCGAGCTGCGCCGCGAAGGCAAGACCTTCGATGCGATCGCGATCTTCTACCGCGTCAATTTCATGCAGCGCGCGATCGAGCGCGCCCTGCGCCTGGCGACGATTCCGTATCAGATCGTCGCCGGCACCGAGTTCTACCAGCGCCGCGAAATCAAGGACCTGATCGCCTGGCTCAAGCTGATCGTCAATCCGATGGACAGCGAGGCGGTCAAGCGCGCGCTGCAGGCCCCGTCGCGCGGCGTCGGAGACAAATCGCTCGAAGTCGTCGCGCGCTTCGCCGCCGATCGCCGCCTGGATCTGGTCGCCGCAGCGCGCTCCACCGAGCTGCGCGCGCAGATCAAAGGCAGAGGTCGCGCTGCGCTCGAAGCCTTCGCCGCGAGCGTGGAACGCCTGGAATCGTGCAAGAGCGAATCGGCCCTCGTCGCCCTGACGCGCGTGATCGACGAGATCGGCTATTTCAAATGGCTCGAGAGCTCCGCCGAGCCCGGCGAAGTCGACCGCGCCGCAAACGTCGAGGAGCTCGTGACCTACGCCGCCGATTACGACCAGGCCACTCCCGACGGCGGACTGCGCGGCTTCCTGCAGGACATCGCGCTGGTCAGCGACTCCGACGCCTACTCCGCCGGCGAATCGAAGGTGACGATGATGACCCTGCACGCGGCCAAGGGACTGGAATTCCCCTGCGTGTTCATCGCCGGACTGGAGGAAGAGCTGCTGCCCCACGTGCGCGCCATCACCGACGCCGCCGATCCCGATCTCGCGATCGAAGAAGAACGTCGCCTTTTCTACGTCGGCATGACCCGCGCCCAGGATCGCCTGTTCCTCTCGCGCGCCGTCGTGCGCCGCCACTTCGGCCAGCAGAGCTACACCTCGCCCTCACGTTTCCTTGCCGAGCTGCCGCCCGAATCGATCCGCGGGTTCGAAGCCGACGCCGACGAGGACCAGATGCTCGGTCGCTTCAGCGAAGCCGAGGCGCAGCAGCTCCAGTTCAGCGTCGGCGAGTACGTCGCCCACGCGGAATTCGGCACGGGTCGCGTGCTGCGACTTTCTGGAGCGGGCGCCAACGCTCGCGCCACGGTCCTCTTCGAGCAGCGCACCGAAAAGACCCTGCTCCTGATTTACGCCAAGCTCTCCAGAGTCGAAGGCCGCGGACGATGAACGCACCGATCACGAGCGAAGAATTGCGCGGACGCTTCGAGAGCCTGCTCGCCGAAGCCCGCCAGAGCGGCGCACTGGTCGAGCTGCGCCCGCTGCTCGAAGCCGCGCTGTCCGAAGCCACCGGCCTCCAGCCCCAGGTCACCGGCACGATCCCCATGCAGTACGGCATGGTCGGCGCAAGCCCGCAGATGCGCCTGGTCTACTCGCTGCTCGACAAGATCGTCGCGAGCAACGTCGCCGTCCTGATCCAGGGCGAAACCGGCACCGGCAAGGAGCTGGTCGCCCGCGCCCTGCACGTCTACGGCTCGCGCAGCGCCAAGCCCTTTCTCGCCGAGAACTGCGCCGCAGTTCCGCCCGATCTGCTCGAGAGCGAGCTGTTCGGCCACAAGAAGGGCTCGTTCACCGGCGCGATCGCCGACCGAGCCGGCCACTTCGCGGCCGCGGACGGCGGCACGGTGTTCCTCGACGAAATCGGCGACATGCCCGTCTCGATGCAAGCCAAGCTGCTGCGCGTGCTGCAGGAAGGCGAAGTCCGACCCGTCGGCTCGAACAAAGTGATCCACGTCGACGTGCGCATCGTCGCCGCGACGAATAAGGACCTGCGAGCGATGTGCCGCGCCGGGACTTTCCGCGAGGATTTGTATTTCCGACTCGCGGTGGTGACGGTGCAACTCCCGGCGCTGCGCGAGCGCAAGGGCGACATCGTCCACCTCGTGCGTTTCCTGCTCGACCTCGTCGGCAAGGAAATGGGCCGCACGGCGATGGTCACGCCGGAAGCGATGGGCTTGCTCGAGCGCTGGCGCTGGCCCGGCAACGTCCGCGAGCTGGAGAACGAGATTCGACGCGCCATGGCGCTCTCGAGCGGCCCGATCGGTCCCGCGGAACTGTCCGAAGTCGTGCGCAACGCGGCGAAGACGTAACTCGGACACGTCGCGAGATAGGACCCGCGGTGAGGATCCTCTCGATCGCTATCGGCATCGTGTTCCTTGCACTGTCGAGTTGCGGCCCGCGATTCGCCGGTCACGGGAACTACGAGATCCGCGGTTCGCTGGTCGATGCCGAGACCGGCGCGCCGGTTTCGCGCAAGGAGATCTACTTGCACGTCTCCAATGATGCGATCAAGGATCAGACTGCGGTGGAGCGAGAGGATGAGTCGACGTTCACTGTCCGGGTCCTCCGGCCAGACGTTCGACTTCGGGTTTATGACCCGACGAACCAGTATCAGCTCTATGAGACCAGGCTGATTGTTCCAAAGCCCGGGCTCGACACCGTCGTGCGACTCGTGCCTACGCACTACGTCGTTCTGAAAGGGCGATTGCTGGTCGACAAGGACGGGTCCTGGGTTCCGATCCCTGAACCCGAATACGTCCCCGGTGCTCCCCATTTGATCGGCGGTCAGCCGCTGCTGTCGTTCGATTGGGAAGGCGGAGGCACTTCCTGGTCCGCCTTCCACGTCGACGAGAACGGCGCGTTCGAAGTTCGTCTGCCTCGCGCGCTCGTCCGCGTGGTCGTGCTGGATACAGGACTCAACCACGACCCACCTTTCATCGATCTCACGAGGTCAACGGTTGACGTGATCGAGCGCGACATCCACCTGGTCGATGAGTAGCTATCTCGACGAATGCGACACGAGGGTCCCAGGCTAGAATCAGACCCATGCGAACCTTGTCGATAGTCGTCGGCATCTTCGCGCTTGTTGTCTCGAGTTGCGGGCCGGGCGCGGTGGGCAAGGGCGATTACGAGATTCGCGGATCCATCGTCGATGACAAGACCGGCGAGCCGATCACTCGAAGTGATGTGTCCATCCAATTCTGCAACGAAGCCATCGAGTACTGGGCCATCCCCCGGCGTGTGGGGGAGTCGACATTCAAAGTTCGAATGGCGCTTCCCACAGTTCGATTGCGAGTGTTCGACGCTACCAGTCGTTATGAGTTCTACGAGAAAACATTGGAGGTCCCGCGATCAGGCGTCGACTGCCAGATACGGCTCCTGTCTGTGCGCTTCATCACGCTGAGGGGGCGCGTTTTCGTGGAGGAAGCAGGCTCCTGGGTACCGATGGCTCCACCCGAGCCCCGCGATTATCCTCCCCCGCCGATTCGGGGATATCCGGTCCTTTCGTTCGATTGGGAAATGAGGGGGAGTGGGTGCTACTGCCCGATCGACTCGAACGGCATCTACGAAGTGCAACTCCCCTGCAAGCTCGTCGAGGTCAGTGCTGTCGACGGTTGGATGCGTCCCGAAACGGAATTCGTCGATCTGACCGGCGTCACCGCCGAGATCGTCGAGCGCGACATCCGGCTGATTCGCGTGCCCGAAGTGATCGAGGCGCCAGATCCCGAGCATGAGGCCAGGCTGGATCCCTCCCGCTACGTCCAACTGAAGGGACGACTCCTGGTGCGGGAGGGTGAGACCTGGATTCCGCTAACGCCTGAGATCGCCGACAAATACGGCAAGCCGGAGGACCACCTGGCCTTCGGGCTCGTCTGTAAACACGACGGCTTCTGGTCGACCCGTCTGCATCCTGACGGCTCGTTCGAGGTCCAAGTACCACGCGACCGACTCCGCATGTACATGGTCAACACCGAGCTCGGGCCTGTGACGCCAGTGCTCGATCTCACCGCTGTCACGACCGATGTCGTCGAGCGCGACATCCACATGGCCAAGGATCCCTAGCTCCTCGAGGGAACCGGAAATGCTGGTCCGAGGTTAGGATCTCGCCGATGCGAAGCTCTTCCATGGTCGTCTGCATCGTCTGTCTTGCTCTTTCGGCTTGTGCGACGAACCACGCGGCGAAAAGCGATTACGTGATTCGCGGATCGATCGTCGATGCGGAAACGGGCGCACCCATTGCGCACAAGGATCTTCACATCGATGCGTTTGACGACGCGCAGCAGTGGTGGAAGTCGCCCGAAGCTGGCGACGAGGCGACGTTCAACTTGCGCTTGCCGCAATCGGACGCGTGGCTGGTCGTGCGCGACTTCACGAATCGTTATCAGCTCTATCAGACCAAGATCGCAGTCCCTCCCCCGGGCTTGGACTTCGTCGTGCGGCTAGAACCGACGCACTTCGTTGTGCTGAAGGGTCGCATGCTCGTGGAGAAGGATGGCGCCTGGGTTGCTGCACCGGCGTCCGTGCGAGCTTCCGAGGTCAAGCCCGTGCTCCGCGGAGGGCCGCTCTTGAGCTTGCACTGGATGCAGGGTGGGTCGAACGTGATCGACGTCAGGCCCGACGGCTCCTTCGAAGTGCGCGTGCCCCGTGCACGCGTCGAAGCCATGGTCGTCGCGACTCCGCTCACCACGGAGCCGAGGTATCTAGATTTGACCGGTGAAACCGCGGATGTCATCGAGCGCGACATTCACCTCGTTCGCCCGAGGTAGGAACGTATCTCTAGAAGGCCGTGACGCTGCATCTTGCTCCGACAGAGCGAGGTAGGATCCGCCAGTGAGGATTTCGTCTATCGTCATTGGCATTGCGGCTCTCGCTTTCTCAGGTTGCGGTCCCACCATCGCAGGTAGAGGTGACTATGAGATTCGGGGCTCGATCATCGATGCCGAGACTGGCGCGCCGATTTCGAGAAGTAACGTGTACGTGCACGTGTTCAATGACCTGATCAAAGAGCAAGCCTCGCCCGGGCTAGCGGTGGAATCGACGTTCACCGTCAGGATGCTGGTGCCCCAGGTTCGACTGCGCATCTACGACGCGTCGAGCAGATATCAGCTCTATGAGACGGAGTTCGATGTCCCAGAGTCTGGGCTCGACCACGTCGCTCGCCTCATGCCCACGCACTACGTTCTCGTGAAAGGACGACTCATGTTCCTCGAGGGGGATACTTGGATTCCGCTTTCGCCCCAAGTCGCTCGCAGGTTCGGTAAGTGGCCTGGACTCGGATTCAGGCTCGACGGCGATCGAGAGGGATCCTGGTCTGTCCGCCACGACTCGGATGCATCCTTCGAGGTGCGGGTGCCTCGCGAACGCCTTCTCGTGTCCCTCATTAATACAGGGCTCGAACCAGTGACAGATGTCGTCGATCTGACCGGAGTAACTGCTGATCTCGTCGAGCGCGATGTCCAGCTCGTTCCGCGCAAGCAGTAAATCCTCGAGCGGGCCGAGGGTGAACCCGACATTCGATTCGTTCGTTGGAAGTGCGTGAAAGAGGCGGCACAACATCGCGCCGCTCCCATTGATCGAAACTTGATCTTCGGCCCATCGCGGCTGAACGAAGCGGTCCGAGACTCGCGCGCGCTCACTTCCTGCGCTGCGCACCACGGCGCGAGCTAACCATCCTCGTTTCCACCGCGATTTCATGAAGACCATCCCGATCCTGTTCACGATCAGCGCGCTCGCTTCGACCTCCGCATTCGCTCAAGGGCGGATGATCATCAGCGAGAACATGTACAAAGGAAACGGCGCCGAGTTCACGGAATTCACCAACGTCGGAAACGCGCCGGTCGACATGCAAGGCTGGAGCTTCGACGACAACTCGCAGACGCCCGGCTCGGTCGATCTCTCCGCCTTCGGCACGGTTCAGCCCGGCCAGTCGGTGATCCTGACCGAGACCTCGGCGCTTATTTTCCAGACCGCGTGGAATCTCTCCGCCGGCGTCGTGATCATCGGCGGCAACGCGAACAACCTCGGCGCGGAAGACGAGGTCAATCTCTTCGACAGCAACCTCGCGCTCGTCGATCGCCTCACCTACGGCGTGAATGGACATCCCGGCTCGGTCGTCTCCGACAAGTTCTCGGCCTCGCCGATCTGCGTCGCCTACGAAGGCGCGAACGACATCTACGGCTGGGCGCTGGCGAGCGTCGGCGATGCGCAGGGCTCTTATGTGAATTCGGTCAATGACGTCGGCAATCCGGGCACGTACCTCTCGCTGTCCTGCCCGCCGCCGCCGCCGATGGTGTACTGCACGGCCAAGATCAACTCGCTCGGCTGCACGCCCACGATCGGAGCGGTCGGGACTCCGAGCGCGAGCGCGGGCTCTGGCTTCACGCTGAGCGCGAGCAACGTGATCAACAACAAGCCCGGCTTGTTCATCTACACCAACGGCGGTCAGGCTTCCGTTGCCTTCTTGGGCGGGCTGCGCTGCGTCGCGAGCCCGATCCGGCGCTCGGTCCCGCTCGCTTCGGGCGGCAATCCTCCGCCGAATGATTGCTCGGGCGTCTACTCGCTCGACGTCAACGCCTTCGCGACGGGCGCGCTCGGCGGAGTGCCGGCGGGATTCCTCAGCGTGCCGGGAACGGTGGTCGATGCACAGGCCTGGGGCCGCGACAACGGCTTCCCGCCGCCGAACAACGCGACACTGTCGGACGGTCTGGAGTGGACCGTCGGGCCTTGATCCACGAAATCTCGCGCGCGCTCAGCGGCGATTCGCGCCCACGGGGGTGAGCAGCTTCTTCTTGGTCAGCCAGCGCTCGATCGCGATGGCGATCACCTGGTTGCCGACGCTCGAGAGATGGGCTGAGACATAGAGCGAGCCCTGCTGCTTGGGATCCTGCTCGCAACGCAGCGCGGCCGCCGCGAGCTCGGGCGCGAGATCGATGCAATCGATGCCGAGGCGAGCGAGTTCCTCGAGCGCGCCGCTCCAATAGGCGGTGCCGCTCGTGCGATAGACGTCGAGCTCCCCGCGCATCGGGAGCATCAGCACCAGGATTTCCTTTGCTCCGAGCGCGAGGGCTTCCCTTCGGAAAGCCTCGAGCAGGGCGATGGTGACGCGCCGGGGCTCGCCGTCGCGATCGAGCCACAGGCGGCGCGGGTCGCGTTCGTGGTAGGCGATCCAACCCGCGCCGAGCCGGACGAGCGAGCTGACCCTGCCCGTGGGGACCGCGGGCCGATCGCGCCAGTACTCGTGCCGCGACAGGGCTCCCAGCGCCGTCCCCGCGCGCAATGCGAGGGCGAAATCGCGGCCGGTCTCGAAGGGTTGCTGCACCAGCTTCAAGCGCTCGCCCTCGAGGATGAAGCGCGGCTTGGCGAGGGGCACCATCGTGCGCGTGTTCCACAGCGGCCGGTAGCGATTCACGTTGCGCCCGATGTTCTCGAGCAGCAGGCCGATCACCACCACCTGCGCGTGGTCGATGCCTTGTCTGCGCATGCGCAGCAGGGCCTGGTCGGTCCCGTAGGCCGGCACGCCGTAGTTCAAGGCCTCGACCGAGGGCGCGAGGCGTTCGAGGAAGGCCTCGAAGGTGAACTCGTCCTGGACCTCGTCGCAGAAGGTGAACGAGTCCCCGAAGCAGGCGAGGCGCAAGCGACCGGGAGCGGGGGTTTCGCTGTAGTCGCGCAGGCCGCGCTGGCCGCGGGCGTTGATGTGGATCGTGCCTTCGGCGGCCACGGCTCCCGGTCGCACGCACCAGCCCAGCTCGCGGTCGAAGGCCGTGACCGTGTTGGGATTGACCTCGCCAGCCTCCAGGCGGGACAGGATCGCGAGCTGCGGCTCGTCCAGCTCGATCCCGAAGGGCGGCAGGGGGCGCTTGCCGGCGCGGCCTTCGCGCAACCAGGTCAGGGACAGGATCACGTCGACGCCGACCACCACCGCCAGGGCCAGCAGCGCGCGCACCAGGAAGACGCGCGGCCTGATCATCGAGCCACAGTCTAGCGGGAGGGCTCTTGCGACTTGAACCGCGATTGTCTGCAGCCGTTCTCAGCCGTCCGCCTGCCCCGGTGGGGCGGGATGGGCTGCTGACTTAGACTCTGGACCATGTCGATTGCCAACTTATGCCTCGGGCGCCTCGGGCTTGCCTCTCTCCTGGCGGCCATGCTGCTCTCGCCGGTCGCGGATTCGCGGCGCCAGTCGCCCGCGCCGCAAACGGGGCCTCAGGATCCGGCGCTGGTCAAGCTGGTCGAGGCGCTGCGAGCCCAGGGTGTGCACCTCGATCCTCAGGCGGGCGCGATGTGGATCCCGATCCGGGTCGAGGTGCGCGACGAGCTGCTCGAGTACCTGCTGGTCGGGCCCGCGGGGGCGACCCACGAGAGTCTGTTCAGCACCTCGATTCCGGCGACGGTGCTCAACACGGCCCTGCTGACGCTCGGCATGCATCCGGGAAAGAACGCGACCTGGCACGCGCGCGAGCCGCGGCCGAATGAAGAGGAAATGCGCGCGGGCGTCGCGCCTTACGAAGTGACGGTTCCCGAGGGCGATGCGATCGAGCTGTACGTTGCCTGGCGCCAGAACGACGAGCTGTTCCTGTATCGCGTCGAGGACTTGCTGCGCAATCTGCTCAGCGGCGCGAGCATGCAGCGCCATCGCTGGGTCTACCTCGGCTCGAAGATGTTGCCGCCGGATCCGCGCGTCAAGGACAAGCAGCCGGCCGAGCTGTTCGCTGCGGATGTCTATCAGAACCTGATCAACATCGCTTACTTCTCCGAGGCCTACACGCTGCTCACCGCGGCCCTCCCAGAGTGCGTGGAGCAGACGATCTGGCTGCCGAATGCCTGGCTGGTTCCGCAGCGCGGAGCGGAGATCGCCCTGTTTTTCTCGCACGGACGCATGGAATCGATCCCCGCCTCGCTCGCGGACGGGCTGCCGAAGATCGATCCGGCGGCGCGCGATGCGCGCAACGTGCCCCAGCCGGGCGAGAGCAAGCCGGTGCCGCCGAAAGACAAATGAGGCGGCCAGAGGCTTCCGTCGTCGGGTTCCTCTCGAGCGCGCGCCGGCGCCGGAACCTGCGCTCGGGCCTGGAGAGCTTCGCGCTCGGAGTCGCGGCCGCGCTGGTCGCCCTCGCGGCTTGCTGGTGGGGGAGTGCAGCGGCTGGACAGGCTATGCCCGGTGGGTGGTCGCTCGGCGCTTGCGCCGCCGTTTCTGGGCTCGCGATGGCAGGAACCTGGTGGGTCGAGCGGGCCAAGAAGTCCGATCTCGAGCTGGCGCGGCAGATCGACGCGCGGCTCGGGTCGAACGGGGCCTTGAGCGCGGCTTACGAAGCGCGGTTGCGCGAGGATGCCAGTCCGATCGTGCTGCTGCTCGAGCGGCGCGTGATCGCCGGCATCGATGGCTCGAGCTTGCGGCGCGCTCTGCCGGCGATGGGCTTCATCTGGCTCGCGCCCCCGGCGATCGGCGCGGCTCTGGCCGCACTCGCCCTCGAATTGCCGCCGGCTCAGGTGGGAGTCAGCGGGGATGCTTCGGGCTTCTCGCAAGGGCCGCAGGCCGCCGGTGCTCGCGCCATCCAGCGCGCCACGTCGGCCTTGGACTCCGCTCGCGTG
Source organism: Planctomycetota bacterium (assembly GCA_035490315.1). GTDB lineage: Bacteria > Planctomycetota > UBA1135 > UBA1135 > JADJQU01. The sequence continues at coordinate 7,457 of DATHET010000328.1, read as the reverse complement.
CAAGGGGCGGCCGCCAGAGCGGATTCGGCCCTGCGCGAGCGGCTGACGGCGGAACTCGACGCAGTCGCGGCGGGCCTGCGGGGAGAACAGGCAGCTTCTGACCAGGCGGCTCTGCAGGCGGATCTGCTCGAGCAGGTCCTGGCCGAGCGCTTGGACCTGGCCCAAGACCGGACCGCGCTGCCTGGCGACCCGAGCCTCGCTCCCGGCGGGCTCCAAACCGATCCCGCCGCCTCCGGGACCCCGGTCCGATCCGGTTCCGATGCGGAAGCGGCCAAGTCTCTGCTGACCAACGGCTCGCCGGACCGCACAATGTCCGGCTCGAAACGACCGACTGCCGGCACGAGCGGCGAACGAACGACCACTCCGGTGCCCGAATCGGGCCCTGGGGAGGCTGGCACGCTCGCCGGACGCTGGTGGGACGAGCGCTACGATCCAGTCGTGCAAGGCTGGCGTCGAGCGCTCGACGCGCGCCGCGAGCAGCATTGACCAGGCTCGGGGCGCGCGCGGCGAATCCGCCCCGCCCGTTCCAACCACCCTTGCCCCAACAACCCAAATCCCTGGCTCAGCGCCGCGTCGGCCTGTGGCTGATCGGCGGACGCGGCTCGGTCTCGACCTGCGTCGTCTACGGACTCGCGGGATTGCGCGAGGGCTGGCTCGACCCGATCGGGCTGATCACGGCGCAGGCGCCGCTCTCGGACCTGCCCCTCGCCGGATTCGATGAGATCGTGCTCGGCGGCCACGACGTGTGCCGGCGCGCGATGACCGATTCCGCGGGCGAGCTGGTCGCGAGCAATATTCTCACCCAGGACCTGGTCACCCTCGCCGCGCCCCATGCGACCGCCTACGAAGCGCGATTGCGGCCCGGGCTGCTCGACGACGCCGACGTCGGGTTTGCGAACCTCGATCCGGAGACGGCGCGCCTCGGCGGGCTTTCGCCGCGTGAAAAGATCGAGCACATCGCGGCCGACCTCGCGGAGTTCGCGAAGTCCGAGCAGCTCGAGCGCGTGATCGTCGTGCACCTCGCGAGCACCGAGGCCTTCCGGCCGGCCCACGATTCGTGGCTGACGCTCGAAGCCTTCGAGAAGTCGCTCGACCAGGGCACGTCGCATCCTGCGTCCTGCCTCTACGCTTACGCGTCCCTCGCCAACGGGCATCCCTATGTCAATTTCACGCCTTCGCCGGGATCGTCGATCCCCGCGCTGCGCGAGCTCGCGCGCCGACGCGGCGTGCCGCATTGCGGCAGCGACGGGAAGACCGGCGAGACATTGTTGAAAACCGTGCTGGCTCCGATGTTCGTCGCGCGCGCCCTCAAGGTGCGCACCTGGCAGGGCTACAACATGCTCGGCAACCGCGACGGCGAGGTCCTCGCGGATCCGATGCACAAGGAATCGAAGCTGCGCAACAAGAACGACGCGCTGCGCGCGATCCTCGGCGACGACGAGGTGCACACGCATGTCGGGATCGACTACGTGCCATCGCTCGAGGATTGGAAGACGGCCTTCGACCTGATCCACTTCGAGGGTTTCCTGCGCACGCGCATGACCCTGTCCTTCACCTGGACCGGATCGGATTCGGCCCTGGCTGCTCCGCTGGTAATCGACCTCGCGCGTCTCGCGGATTTCGCCGCGGCGAAGGGCGAGGGCGGCGAGATGCCGCACACCGCGAGTTTCTTCAAGTCGCCGCTCGCCGGGGGCACGCACGATTTCAGCGCCCAGTTCGCGCGCCTGGTCGAGTACGCCCGCTCGCACGCCAAGGGCTCATGAACCGCGAGTCGTGGCTCGCAGAGGCGCGCGCCAATCTCGCCGCGGCTCGCGCGCGGCGAGATGGCTTCGTGAAGCTCGGCGCGACCACGCCTGCAGCGCAGGCAGCCCAGGCCTACGATCGCATCCGCGCGCCGCTCGATCTGCAGCGCGGCTGGGCCGGGCTCTTCGCCCAGGTGCATTCCGATCCGGCGATGCGCAGCGCCGCGATGGACCTCGAGCAGGAGTATTCCTCCTTCGAGACCGCGCTCTCGTTGGATCGCGAGGTCTACGAGCGCCTGTCGCGGATTCCGCGCGTCGACCTCGCCGGCGCTGATCTGCGTGCCGTCGAGCACGCGATCCGTGACTACAAGCGCAGCGGCGTCGACCGCGACGAAGCCACGCGGGCGCGGATCCAGGCCCTGTCCGACGAGCTGGTCAAGGTCGGCCAGGCCTTCGATCAGGCGATCGTCAGCGACGTGCGCCGCGTGCGTCTCCCCCAGGGGGTTTCCGCCTTCGAGGGTCTGCCCGCGGATTGGATCAAGAGCCACCCGCCGGACGCGGACGGCTCGGTCACGGTCACCACGGATCCGCCGGATTTCGTGCCTTTCCTTTGCTACGCGAAGGACCACGCAGCCCGGCGCGCCTTGTACGCCGAGTACACCAACCGCGGCTATCCCGCGAACCTCGCCAACCTGGCGCAGATCCTCGAGCTGCGCCATGAGTTCGCGACCCTGCTCGGCGCCGAGTCCTTCGCGGACTACGTGACCGGCGACAAGATGGTCAAGACGGCTCGAGCGGCGCGCGAGTTCATCGAGCGCATCGGCGACGAGGCGCGCGCGGCGCTGGACAGCGAGCTGGGACAGCTCCTGGCGGAGAAGCGCCGCGTCGATCCCGGCGCGAGCGAGATCCACGACTGGGAGCGCGCCTACTGGATCGAGCGCGTCAAGTCCGAGCGTCTGTCCTTCGACTCGCAGACCGTGCGGCCTTACTTCCCTTACGCGAACGTCGTGCGTGGGGTGCTCGAGTGCAGCGCCGCGCTCTACGGCGTGCGCTTCGAGAAGAACCCGAGCGAGCCTGGCTGGCATCCTTCCGTCGAGTGCTACGACGTGATCGAGCCCAATGGCGAGCGCAGCGCGCGCTTCTGGCTCGACATGCACCCGCGGCCCGACAAGTACAAGCACGCCGCGATGTTTCCGCTGCGCTCAGGGCTCGCCGGCGAGGCCCAGCCGGAGGCCTGCCTGGTGTGCAATTTCAGCGAGCCCTCCGCCGCGGATCCGGCGCTCCTGCAGCACCGCGAAGTGACCACTTTCTTCCACGAGTTCGGCCACCTGCTGCACCATCTGTTCGCGGGCCGCGGCCGGCACTTGAGCTTTTCCGGCATCGCGACCGAATGGGATTTCGTCGAGGTGCCGAGCCAGCTCTACGAGGAGTGGGCCTGGGATCCGGCGGTGCTCGCGCGCTTCGCGAAGCACCATGCGAGCGGCGAGGTCCTGCCCCCGGAGCTCGCGCGCCGCCTGCGCGCCGTCGAGGAGTTCGGCAAGGGCATCCAGGTCGCGCAGCAGATGTTCTACGCCCGTCTCGCCCTCGCTTACCACGAGGTCGATCCGCGCGGTCTCGACACGACCGCGCGCATGGTCGAGCTCAAGCGCGCGATGCTGCCCTTTCCTTATGAAGAGGGCACGCACTTCCAATGCTCCTTCGGCCACCTGCACGGCTACTCGGCGACCTACTACACCTACATGTGGTCGCTGGTGATCGCGAAGGACCTGCACAGCCGCTTCCGCGCCGATTCGATGGACACCGCGGTGGCTCGCGAATACCGCGCGAAGGTCCTGGCGCCGGGCGGATCGAAGGACGCGGCGGTGCTCGTCGAGGATTTTCTCGGGCGGCCCTACTCGATCGACGCCTGGCGGCGCTGGCTCGAGAGCTGAAGCACCTGCGCCGCATCGCTGTGCACAGCGATGCGGGGCAGTCGCTCAGCCCGTGCGACCGACGAGACTGGCCGCGACGGACATCAGCTGTGGAGCGGCCTCGTCGAAGAGCCTGGCCAGGGCGCGCATGTCGCCCTGGTCGCGGAAGAGGAGGAAGAGCTGCTCGAAGTCGGTGTTTTTCATGGCGCCCTTCATCCCCACGAAGGGCTTCAGCGTTACACGATTCTGGGGATCCCGCAGGGAGGATGGATCAGTTCCTGCGCAGGAACAGTTCGACTTCGCCGATGCCGACCAGCGGGCTCTGCGTCGAGGGGGCGACCGACAGGATGCGGATGTCGAGGCGCTTGATCACGGTCTTGTGCTCCAGCTCGAGCCGCATCGGGTGCAGGGGATCGGGATCCATGGAAAGCCGCTGCTTGTTCTTGCCGTTGATCTCGATCTCGAGCTCCACGGGTCGCGACAGAAAGCTCGGGCCCAGTGCTGGCAGGACCGCCGGCGAGATGCGAATCAGGTTGCATTCATTCGCATCCTGGAAGGTGATCGAGAGCGTGCGCTCGCTGTCCTTGGGATCCGCCAGCCAGGGAGTGGCGCCGCTGCCGTCGAGCACCGCGCCGGGGGCATAGTCCAATCCCATCGGAGCATCCTTGACCTTGATACGCGAGCTGGCCTTGACCTTGGACTTGGGGCTGTTGACGAGGTTGTGTCCGAGATCCGCGTCCAGCTCGCCGGCCCACTTCGGCAAGCCGCGCGCAACCTCGATCGTCAGGGGCGGCGACTCGAAGACCTGTTCCTCGCCCGGCTGCTTTCCCGGCGCGAGCACGAAGGCCCGCGCCACCACGCGGTGCGCGCCGGGTGCATCGAAGATGAGATTGGAGCCGAGGTTTTCGTTGACGGACGCGTGGCCAGGATCGCCGAGCGCGACGGCGGCGAGCTTGTCGTCGGCGAGCCACTCGACGCGCACGACGCGCGGTCCCAGGCCTCGTTCGCCGGTCCACTCCAGCTCGCGCGCGACCTTCGGATTCCAGGCTTCGATCCAGACCTTCACCACGCCGTCGCCTTCGCTGGCGAGTTCCAGCGGCGCGTCGGGATTCGCGCTCGCCGGCTTCTCGCCGGTGCGCGGCCCGTGCCGTCCGGAAGTCGCGCGCTTCAGGAACAGGACCGCGAAGCAGGAATCGGACAGATCGCTGCCGTTCTGCCACGAGCCGCGCGCGGTCTGCGCGGCGACGAGCCATGCAGCGCCTTCGTCGTACCAGTCGTGGCCGCCGATTTTCGCCACGCCAGTCAAAGCACCGAGGCGCTCGAGCCCGTACAGGTAATAGAAGAGCCAGGCGCCGGCTCTCGGGTTGGTCGTGACCGAGAAGTTGCGGGTCAGCCACTCGAAGCCGCGCGTTCGCGAGTCCGCGAGCTTCTTCGCCAGGGCTTCGGGACAAGCGGCCTGGGCGCGCAGCGCCGTTTCGCAGATGGCAAGCGTGGCGATTCCCGCGGCGGTCATCGAGCCGGTTCCGCCGTCGCCCTTGCCGGCGTCAGGGCTGTAGTCGAATCCGCCCAGATCGTTCTGGTAGCGCAGCGTGGCGCCGGCGAGCCTGGTCCAGACCGATGACTCGATCGGCACTCCGTCCCTGGCGGCAACCCACAGACCGAGGGCGGCGTATTGCGTGTTGGAAAGATCGTTGAGCCCGCCCGGGTAGCTCCAATCTCCAGGTTCGAGCTGCCAGGCGATCAGCTTGCGCGCGAGCTCCTCGACCCAGCGCCGGTTGTCGATCGCATCGTGGGCGCTCAAGGCGAGGATGGCGCAGGTCGCGTCGTAGGTCTGGTCGATCGGCTGGTCGAGCACGTGGCTGACCAGGAGGCGCACGGTCGGATCGTCCCTGGAGATGCCGGCCTTGAGCAGGGTGTACAGGGACAGGGCGCTTAGACCGACGCGCTCCTTGGCCGCGAGCTTTCCGTCGCCGACGCGGTCGACATAGGCCGAGAGCAGGAATTTCGCCCCGTTGTCGATCGCCGCGTCGATCTGCTTCTGCGTGGGCGGCGCGGCAGGCGGGGGAGGCGCCTGTTGACTCGGCCCCGCCCCGGCGCACAGGGCTAACAGCAGGGCTTGGAGCCAGGTCAAGGGAATCAGCATCGGCGAGACCTCCGTGGGCCCGAGGTCCCGTCATTACCCTCCGAATCGTCACGCAAATCTCGTTTTTTTTCTGATGGGCGGGCCACAAGCTGCGTATCCGCGGGAATCTCGTCCTCTATGGCTCGTCAGATCGTCTCTCCATCGGTCCCCACCGCCATGTCGATCAAAGCTCTAGCCGCCCTGGTCTTCCTGCTCGTCCTCGGCATTTTCGCGAGCACCCGCTGCTATCTGGCGGCGGATCAGCGGTACCCGACCCGGGTTCCCCTGGCCCTGGATCCCAGCTGCGACGAGACCGCCGACGGGGTGAGTACCAGCCTGGACTGCGCCGAGGTCGCCCCGGATGGATACCGCTCGAGCCTCCGCTCCACCCACCTGAGCTTCCGCAGCGCCGTGGAATTCCAGCGGCGCGAGGCCGCGGCCCAGACGTCCGGCGATTCCTGAAGAGCTCAGTCCGGCCAGGTCGCCTCGACCCAGGCGACGATCCGCCGCGACAGGTCGTCCGCGACAGCCAAGGGGTCTCGACCGCCCGCTCCAGGCCGCTTGAAATCGTGATCGGCGCCTTCGATCACTTCCAGGGTCGCCGGTCCGCCGTAGAAACGAAGCGCCCGGCGCAGCAGCGGCAGCTCGCAAAGTGCGTCGCGGGTGCCTGAAAGGAACAGGGCCGGCTGGGCCAGGGCGCGGAAGTGCTCGCTGCGTTCCTTTTCGGGGTGCTTCGCGGGATGCAGGGGATAGCCGACCAGGACAAGACCCCGAGCGGGTGCCCCCTTGGCCGCGATCATCGAGCCGACGCGGCCGCCCATCGACTTGCCGACCAGCAGGGCGCGCCGGCCCCCGGTGAGCAGCGAGAGCTCCGATAGCGCTCGCTCGTGGGCCGCTTCGAGCACCGCCATCGGATCCGGAGGCCGGCGTCCGCCTTCGCGGCGCATGCGCGTCATATAAGGGTAGTGGAAGGACAGGATCTCGAAGCGCGCAGCGCTCAACGACCGCTCGAGCGCCGCGAGCAGCGGCAGATCGTGGCCCGCGCCTGCGCCGTGGGCGAGCAGCACCGGCCAGGCCCGCGCCTTCGCGCAGGTTCGCCAGCGCGCTTCTATCCGGCGCTCGGGCGAGAGCTCGAATTCGCGGTCGAAGTCCGGCTCGCGCTTCACTTCGCGCTTCCAGGCCCGGCGCCTGCAGGACACCATGTCGCCCCGTGAACCTGCCGCCGCTTCGATTGCAGACCACCACCCTGTGGTACTACCCCTCGCAACAGGCGCCGGGCGAGGTCAAGGGCGATCCGCGCTTCGAGGGGGCGACGCCGGTGTACGTGGTCTGGAACCTGCTCGAGCGCTACACCCGCGAAGGCGACCTGGTCGTCGATCCCTTCGCCGGCGGGGGCACCACGCTCGACGTGGCGCGCGAAGGCGGCCGGCGCGCCCTGGGCTACGACGTGCACCCGACGCGCGAGGACATCTTCAACGCCGACGCGCGCAAGCTGCCGCTCGAGGACGGCGTGGCCGATTTCGTGTTCATGGATCCGCCCTACGGGACCCATCTCGAGTACGGGGAAGATCCGCGCGACATCGGCAAGCTCGACGCCCTGACCGGGGATGATTATTTCCGCGCGATGGACAGCGTCTTCGCCGAAGTCGACCGCATCCTTCGCGATCGGCGCTACCTCGCGGT
>DATHET010000327.1:0-24724 GCA_035490315.1 Planctomycetota bacterium | reverse complement strand
GCTCCCGCGCGCACGTTCTGCCTCGCCTCGGAAGTGCCCAAGCTCCAGGCCGCGGGCTTCGGCAAGGGCGCGACGCGCGACAACACGCTGGTGCTCGGCGATCCCGCGACCAAGATGCGCCTGAGCGCCGAGCCGGTGCGCCACAAGATCCTCGACCTGCTCGGCGATCTGTTCCTGCTCGGAGCGGACCTGCAGGCCCACGTGATCGCCACGCGCTCCGGCCACGCGACCAATGCGCAGCTCGTGCGGCGCCTGTACGACGTGATGCAGGGCGAAGAAGTCGGCGGGCTCGCGCGGCGCGAATCGGGACTCGACGTGCGCGAGATCATGCGCATGCTGCCGCACCGCTATCCCTTCCTGATGATCGACCGCGTGATCGAGGTCGACGGCTACCAGCGCGCCGTCGCGGTCAAGAACGTCTCGATCAACGAGCCTTTCTTCAACGGCCACTTCCCCGAGCAGCCGATCATGCCCGGCGTGCTCCAGCTGGAAGCGATGGCCCAGCTCGCCGGCGTCCTGATGCTGCGCAAGCTCGAAAACACGGGAAAACTCGCTGTTCTCTGGTCGATCGACAAGGTCAAGCTGCGCGGCGCGGTCGTGCCCGGCGATCAGCTGCGCATCGAGGTCGAGACCGTTCGCCTGAAGGACCAGGTCGGCCAGGTGCGCGGTGTGGGCACCGTCGCCGGCCGCCTGGTGTGTGAAGCCCTGTTGACGTTCACTTTGATCGACGCCTAGCGCTCTCCTCGAATCTCATGGCCACTCAAGTTCACCCCACCGCAGTCGTCCACCCCGACGCCGAGCTCGGCCTCGACGTCGTGATCGGTCCTTACAGTGTGATCGGCGCGACCGTGCGCATCGGCGACCGCACCAAGCTCGGGCCCCACGTGGTGGTTGACGGCGTCACCACGCTCGGCGCGGACAACGTCGTGGTCGGCCAGGCCAACCTCGGCGGGCCGCCGCAGGATCTTTCGTACAAGAACGAGCCGACGCAGCTCGAGATCGGCGACCGGAACACGATCCGCGAGTTCGTCACGATCAACCGCGGCACGGTCAAGGGCGGCGGGATCACGCGCATCGCGAGCGATTGCCTGTTCATGGCCTGCTCGCACGTCGCTCACGATTGCGACGTGCGCGACCGCGTGATCATGGCCAACTGCGTCCTGCTCGCGGGCCACTGCTTCGTCGGCCAGGGCGCGAACATTTCCGGCGCGGCCGCCGCGCACCACTTCGTGACCATCGGCGCCTACGCCTACATCGGCGGGATGACGCGCGTGAACCAGGACGTGCCGCCGTTCATGATGCTCGAGGGCCATCCTTCGCGCGTGCGCGGCGTCAACCAGATCGGCCTCGAGCGCGCGGGCTTCGTCGCCGCCGACATCGAGCGGCTGTGGAGCGCTTTCCGGCTGCTGTACCGCTCGGGCGATCCCAAGCGGCGCACGATCGACGCGCTGCGCGAGGATCCGGCCATGCCGCAGCTCGTGCGCGATCTGCTCGAGAACCTCGAGCAGACCGAGCAGGGCCAGAAGGGTCGCTATCGCGAAAGTCTGCGCGCGGAATTCCGCCGCGCCGGCGAGGAGCGCGTCCTCGGCGGGGCGCGCGCGTGAGCCGGGAGAAGCTGCGCGTGGCGGTGATCGGCGTCGGTCACCTCGGCCGCTTCCACGCCAAGATCTACGACGAGAATCCGCGCGCCGAATTGGTCGGCGTGGTCGACGCCTCGATGGAGCGGGCCAAGGCGATCGCCGCCGAGGCTCACACCCAGGCCTTTTCCCGCGTCGAGGACCTGCCCGACGACATCGACTGCGTGTCGATCGCGGTGCCGACCGTGAACCACGCCGACGTCGCGGTGCCGCAGCTCCTGCGCGGCCGCTCCTGCCTGATCGAAAAACCCCTGGCGGGCACGCTCGCCGACGCCGATCGGATCCTGGAGGCCGCGAAACGCGGCAAGGCCCAGGTCGCGGTCGGCCACGTCGAGCGCTTCCAGCCCGGCCTCAAGCGCGTGCGCGAGCTCGGGCTTCGCCCCAAGTTCATCGAGTGCCATCGCCTCGCGCCCTTCAGCTTCCGCAGCCAGGACATCGGCGTGGTCCACGATCTGATGATCCACGACCTCGACCTGGTGCTCGACATGGTCGACAGCGAGCTGGTCTCGCTCGACGCCGCCGGCGGAGCGATCCTGACCGACAACGAGGACGTCGCCAGCGTGCGCCTGGTGTTCGCCAACGGCGCGCGCGCCAATGTCACCGCGAGCCGTGCTTCGCTGCAGCCGATGCGCCGCTTCCGCATGTTCTCCTCGGAGAGCTACGTCAGCCTCGACTTCCAGAAGAACTACGGCCTCCTGGTGCGCAAGGGGCCGAAGTGGGAGGAGGGCCGCCTCGACCTGCGCCGTCTCGATCCCGCCGAGCTCGCCAAACGGCCGGATTTCCTGACCAAGGATCTGCTCGAGGTGATCGAGCTCGAGCTGTCGAGCGAGCAGCGGCCGCTGCAGGCCGAGCTCGATTCGTTCCTGCGCGCGATCGCCGAGGGCCGCGAGGTCGAGGTCAGCGGCGAAGACGGCCGACGCGCGCTCGCGCTCGCCGATCGCATCGCGGCGGAAATCCGCGCGCAGGCGTGGTAGAACGCTGCGCCCGATGAGCGCGCAAAGCCCGAAACTGTTCGATCCTCTGCCGGCGAACCTGTCCTCCCAGCCCGCCGCGGCCGAGGACGAAGTGCTCGCCCTGTGGCGCGCCGAAGGCACCTTCGAGAAGCTCCAGCAATCGCGCAAGCAGGCGCCGGCCTTCGTCTTCTGGGAGGGCCCGCCGACCGCCAACGGCCGGCCGGGGATCCACCACGTGCTGGCGCGCACGCTGAAGGACACGGTCTGCCGCTATCAATCGATGCTGGGCAAGCGCGTCGAGCGCAAGGCGGGCTGGGACACCCACGGCTTGCCGGTCGAGCTCGAGGTCGAGAAGGCCCTTTCGATCTCGGGCAAGCCGCAGATCGAGAAGTACGGCATCGCCGCGTTCAACGCGAAGTGCCGCGAGTCGGTCTGGAAGTACCGCGAGGAATGGGAGCGGCTGTCGGAGCGCATCGGATACTGGCTCGACTACGAGCATCCGTATGTCACTTACGCGCCGGAGTACATCGACTCGGTCTGGTACCTGCTCGCAAGCTTCCACCGCGAAGGTCTGGTCTACCGCGGCAAGAAAGTGCTGCCCTTCTGCGGCCGCTGCGGAACGGGTCTGTCCTCGCACGAGCTCGGCCAGCCCGGCGTGTACCAGGACCTGCTCGATCCGAGCGTCCACGTGCGTTTTCCTCTGCGCGATTCCAAGGCCGCGGAGAGCGAGAGTCTGCTCGCCTGGACCACCACGCCCTGGACCCTGCCCTCGAACATTGCACTCGCCGTGCATCCCGCGCGCGAATACGTCAAGGCGCGCGTCGCGCACCCGGTCCCCAAGGGCGAGCCGGCGGGCTCGCGCGGGCATGAGATCGTCTGGCTCGCCGCGGATCGCGCCGCGGTCGTGCTCGGCAAGGACTTCGAGGTCCTCGAGCGCAAGCGCGGCAGCGAGCTCGCGGGAATGGCCTACTTCGCGCCCTTCGCGACCGACACGCCGCGCGTCCATGGATTCGCGCCGGCCGGTCCGTGGAGCCCGCCCGAAGTCGATCCCGGCGCGTGGAAGCCCGATCGCGCCCAGGCCTATCGTGTCGCACTCGCCGACTACGTGACCGTCGAGGACGGCACGGGGATCGTCCACCAGGCTCCTGCTTACGGAGCCGATGACTGGGCCACGGCCCAGCGCGAGAAGCTGCCCGTGTTCGCCGTGGTCGGCTCCGAAGGCAAATTCGTCGTCGACGTCGGTCCGGTCGCAGCCGGCACCTTCTTCAAGAACGCCGACGATGCCTTGATGGAGGACCTCAAGGCGCGCGGATTCCTGTTCCGCAAGTCGCGCGAGACGCACAGCTACCCGCATTGCTGGCGCTGCAACACGGCGCTGTTCTATTTCGCCGCTCCGGCCTGGTACATCCGCACTACGGCGCAGAAGACGGCGATGGTCGACGCGAACGCGTCGGTCAACTGGGTCCCGCCCGAGGTCGGCACCAAGCGCTTCGGCGAGTGGCTGGCCAACAACATCGACTGGAACATCTCGCGCGACCGCTACTGGGGAACGCCCCTGCCCTTCTGGATCTGCGAGAAGTGCAATCACGAGCGTGCGATCGGCGGCGCGCAGGAACTTGCGAAACAGAGCGGCGGTCTCCCCGCGGATTTCGACCACCACAAGCCCTCGATCGACCAGGTCGTGCTGGCTTGCGAGAAGTGCGGCGGCGTCATGAAGCGCACTTCGGCCGTGCTCGACTGCTGGTTCGACTCCGGAGCCATGCCCTTCGCCCAGCACGGCTGGCCGCATGTCGCGGGCAGCCAGGAAAAGCTGCGCGAGCAATTCCCCGCCGATTTCATCTGCGAGGGCCTCGACCAGACGCGCGGCTGGTTCTACACGCTGCACGCGATCGGGACCCTGGCCGAGAGCGCGGATCTCGGCCTCGATTCCCACAGCGTCTACCGCAACTGCCTGGTCAACGGCCTCGTCCTCGACAAGGACGGGGTGAAAATGTCCAAGCGCCTCGGCAACGTGATCGATCCCTGGAAAGTGATCGACGAGCACGGCGCGGACACGGTGCGCTGGTACCTGATCGCCTCGGCCGCGCCCTACCTCGCCAAGAAATTCGATCCGGCCGGCCTGAGCGAGGCGCGCGGGCGCTTCTTCGGGACCCTGCTCAACTCCTACGGTTTCCTGCGCAACTACGCCCGCGTCGACAAGTTCGACCCCGCGGACGCGAGGATCCCGCGCCTCGCCGATCGCCCGGCGATCGACCGCTGGCTGGTCAGCCGCGCCCATTCCCTGGTCCGCGAAGTCCGCGCCGCCGTGGCCGTGTACGACTTGACCCGCGCCGCGCGCGCGATCGAGGGCTTCGTCGTCGACGAGCTGTCGAACTGGTACATCCGCCGCAACCGCCGACGCTTCTGGAAGAGCGAATCCGGCGCCGACAAGCTGGCGGCCTTCGCGACCCTGCACGAGGCCCTGCGCACCGTGGCCCTGCTGACCGCGCCGATCACGCCCTTCTTCTCCGAGATGCTCTGGCGCCGCCTCGAGCCGGCCGGCGGCTCGGTACACCAGGAGCTGTTGCCCGCGGCCGACGCCTCGCGCATCGACCTCGAGCTCGAGGCCAGCATGGAGATCGTCCAGCGCCTGGTGGTCATGGGCCGCGCCCTGCGCGAGAAGGCCGGGCAGCGCGTGCGCCAGCCCCTGCGCGCGATCCACGTGCGCTCCTCCCGGGCCCACGACCTTGATCTCCTGCGCACCAGCTTCGCCAGCGAGCAGATCCTGGACGAGCTCAACATCAAGACGATCGGCAGCCTGGGGGCCGACGACGGCAAGCTATGCCGCATCTCGGCCAAAGCCAACTTCAAGGTCCTGGGCAAGCGCCTCGGCCCGCGCATGAAGGCTGCCGCCGCGGCGATCGAGGCCTTGTCCGCCGACCAGCTGAGCCAGCTGCGCGCCGGCGCCAGCGTCGCCCTGGTCCTTGACGGCGAGCCCCTGACGATCGGGCCGGAGGACGTCCTCGTCCAGGTCGAGAGCCAGGCCGACTTCGACGTCGAGACCGATGGCCGCTTCGTGGTCTGGCTCGACACCGCCCTCGACCCCGAGCTGATCGCCGAGGGCCTGGCGCGCGAGGTGGTCAACCGGATCAACGGCCTGCGCAAGGACCGCGGGCTGGCGATCGAGGACCGCATCCGCGTCGAGCTCTTCCATCACGGCGAGCCGACTCTGGCCCAGGCCCTCGAGCGCCACCGCGCATTCATCGGGGCCGAGACCCTGGCGATCGAGATGGTCCTCGCCAAGGATCCCCAAGATGACGGGCCCGTCGACGAATTTGACCTCGGCGAGGGGCGCAAGCTCGGCGCGCGGCTGGCTCGCGCCTGATCCAGTTCACCCAGAGAAGCTTGCTTGGCAAGCGCGGCCGTCGGGGTTAGTGTCCGGCCGAGGGATGTCCCTGGCTTCGCAGGTGTTTCGGGCTTCAACCCCCGGGCCCTACAAGCATCCGATGGGCCCTGTTCGACTGCCGCCTCAGCGCGGCGTGTTGGGCCCCCTGTGAACCTTTGGGTTCCGGGTCCAAGCCGTCACGGCAGAGCCGGGGCTCCCTCACTCCCCGCTCGCGCGGAGCGCCTCGCGCGGAGCGCGCGTCCGACGAAGTCGCACGTGCTGCATCGAAGTGCGCCTTGCGCACTGCTACGATCGCCGCGCGCCGGCGCACGCCCGCGGAATTCGGCGCACAGCAAGTCACGATCGGCGAGAGCTGTCTTTTTTCCGCGGCGTCGGACAGGTAGGGGATGTCGCCATGAGGCTTTTCTGGGGCTCGGGATTCGCGATCGTATTGGTGCTCGGTGCGTGGCTCGGATCCTGTTCGAAGGACGCGGTGCAGGGCAGCGAAAAGGCTGGATTTCTCGATAATTCCGTCACTGCTGCCGAAACGACGAGTTCAGCTCCGGCCGTGACCGCAAAGCCGGCTCCGCCGCCCGCGGCGGCACCCCAGCCCGTGCAGGCAGCGCTGATTCCGCCGCCCGCGCCGATGCGCGCGACACGCGTCGAGGAGCAGGAGATCGCCGCGGCCTTGCTGCACCGTCCCTGGTCGGAAGTCAGCGTGCGGCTGAGTCAGAGCGAGCTCTCCGCCGCCCGGCGCGCGATGTTTTCCGCGGTTTCCGCCGCGATCGCGGGCGACCGCGAGCACGCGATGAAATCCGCTTCGAGCATCGAGAAGTCCGACGAGCTCGACGCGCGCGAGCACGCGCTCGTCGCCTCGGCCGTGGCGGGAACGAACGTGGGCGCGCTGCCCGCGTCCAGCGGATCGGAGTCGATCGCGGCGATCTCGATGGGGCTCGCTCTGCGGGCGCGCGACGCGGCTCTGGCGCTCTCCGCCGGGCGCTTCGCGGAAGCGGCAAAGGGCTATTCCGACGTGCTGCTCGCCGACGCGACCGCGACCTGGCCCTCGGATCGGACGGCGCTGCAGCGCTGGAGCGACGGCATCGCCCTCGCTCAGGCCGGACACCGCTGGAACGTGAAGGGCAACTGGCCCTCGATCAACACCACGGTCAAGCCCGGCGACAGCCTCACGCTCGTCCGCCAGCGCGTGCTCAAGGAGCATCCCGAGCTGTTGATCTGCACCGGGCTGATCGAGCGTGCCAATCAGCTCAAGAACGAGAAGAGCCTGCATCCCAACGACGTCCTGCGCATTCCCACCGAGCGCGCGCACATGCTGGTCGACATCTCCACGCGCTGGGTCATGTACATGATGGGCGAAGAAGTGGTCGCGGCCTGGGAGGGCGGGGTCGGCAAGCCAGGCAACGACACGGTGCCCGGCCAGTACAAGATCGGATCGAAGATGGAAAAGCCCTCGTGGTTCCGCAGCGGCGCGAAGCCGGTGCCCTTCGGTGATCCGGAGAATCCGCTCGGCACGCGCTGGCTCTCGTGGCAAGCCAACGGGGTGGAGTCGCACCTGGGTTTCCACGGAACGACCGATCCGAGCACGGTCGGCGGCGCGGTCAGCTCCGGGTGCGTGCGGCTGCGCAACCAGGACGTCGAGGTGCTGTTCGAGATCCTGCCCGAGAAGGCGGACGTGCTCGTCCAGCCCTGATCCAGAGGCTTGATCGTCCACAAACCCTGGCTTCACACTGGGTTGCGGCTGTGGCGCTCCAGGCCTGCCCCCGCCGGGCTCGCGGCGGACACGCAGGGCTGATCAATCCTCCCGAGAACGTCATCGAGAACTCGGGAGCCCCTGAGCTCGGCTGCAAGCGGTTTTCGGAGCTTTTTCGGCGATTTCCTCGCGGATCGAGATCGACATAAAGCCTTCTCTCGCTGTAAGTTATGGGCAAGCGAGGGGCCTCGAGCAAGAAATCGAGACCGGTTGTTGACGGGAGGGGAGAAAAGCCTACTATCCCCGTCCCTCATCGAACGGGCTTGCGCCCAGGACGAGTGGCGGCAGGGCTGTAAGGCCCCGCCGGATGCCATGCCTCACGGCAGCGCGTCGAAGCTCTCTGAAAACAAGGGTGGCCCTTGAAACTGTGCGAGCATGAGCTGTCGGTTGCTGTGACGTGATGTCACGGCGCTACAGCTCTTATTTTCCAAGAACCAGACAAATAACTTCACAAGTGAAGGGTTTGATCCTGGCTCAGAACGAACGTTAGCGGTGTGGATTAGGCATGCAAGTCGAGCGCGAAAGCCCGCAAGGGTGAGTAAAGCGGCGAAAGGGTGAGTAATACGTAATCAACTTACCCCTGAGACCGGAATAACCGACGGAAACGTTGGCTAATGCCGGATGGCCCCTCTGGGAGGCATCTCCTGGTTGGTAAACGGTGGCGTAAGCTGCTGCTCGGGGAGGGGGTTATGGGATATCAGCTAGTTGGTGGGGTAATGGCCTACCAAGGCTATGACGTCTAGCCGGTCTGAGAGGATGGTCGGCCACATTGGGACTGAGACACTGCCCAAACTCCTACGGGAGGCTGCAGTCGAGGATCTTCCGCAATGGGCGAAAGCCTGACGGAGCGACACCGCGTACAGGATGAAGGCCTTCGGGTTGTAAACTGTTGTCACGCTATAGGAACCCCTTGGTGTTAATAGCGCCAAGGCTGACTAAAGCGAGAGGAAGCAACGGCTAACTCTGTGCCAGCAGCCGCGGTAAGACAGAGGTTGCAAACGTTGTTCGGAATCACTGGGCATAAAGCGCACGTAGGCGGTCTGTTAAGTCAGGTGTGAAAGCCCCCGGCTCAACCGGGGAACAGCATTTGATACTGGCAGACTCGAGGATGGTAGGGGTGAGTGGAACTCCAGGTGGAGCGGTGAAATGCGTAGATATCTGGAGGAACACCGGTGGCGAAAGCGGCTCACTGGACCATAACTGACGCTGAGGTGCGAAAGCTAGGGTAGCAAACGGGATTAGATACCCCGGTAGTCCTAGCCGTAAACGATGGGTACTTGGCAGTGGGAGAACCTATGTCTTTCCCTGCCGGAGCTAATGTGTTAAGTACCCCGCCTGGGGAGTACGCTCGCAAGGGTAAAACTCAAAGGAATTGACGGGGGCTCACACAAGCGGTGGAGCATGTGGTTTAATTCGAAGCAACGCGAAGAACCTTACCTGGCCTTGACATGCATGGATTATCCCTATGAAAGTAGGGTGACAGCTCTTCGGAGTCGGAACATGCACAGGTGTTGCATGGCTGTCGTCAGCTCGTGTCGTGAGATGTTGGGTTAAGTCCCGTAACGAGCGAAACCCTTATCCCTAGTTGCCACCGGGTAAAGCCGGGCACTCTAGTGAGACTGCCGTTGTCAAAACGGAGGAAGGTGGGGACGACGTCAAGTCATCATGGCCCTTATGGCCAGGGCGACACACGTGCTACAATGGCGTGTACAGAGGGTTCCAAGACCGCGAGGTGGAGGCAATCCTTAAAGCACGCCCCAGTTCGGATTGCAGGCTGCAATTCGCCTGCATGAAGCCGGAATCGCTAGTAATCGCGTATCAGCCATGACGCGGTGAATATGTTCCTGAGCCTTGTACACACCGCCCGTCAAGCCATGAAAGCGGGGAGTGCTCGAAGTCGTTTTGTCCAACCGTAAGGGGGACAGCGCCGAAAGCAAGCTTCGTGATTAGGACTAAGTCGTAACAAGGTAGCCGTAGGGGAACCTGCGGCTGGATCACCTCCTTTCTAACGGGATTATGTTAGGCGTGTCTGCAGAGTGGGCCGTGTTTCGCTTCGGCGAAAGACTGCCTGGGTTGTGGACACGAGCGAGCATAGGATGCTTGCACACGTTTCTAGGGCCACCTTTTTCCTACACCTCACCCTGTCCTGCCTGCGCATTCGTGCGCCTGGCCGGAGGGTTGTGCTGTCGGATCCTTCGTCGTTCGTCGATCTCATCGACGGCAGCGGGGTTTCGCTGCGCAACTCTGCCGATCAAAGGCGGGTCCCTGAGGCACCACGGGCCTGTAGCTCAGTTGGTTAGAGCGTCCGCCTGATAAGCGGGAGGTCTCTGGTTCAAGTCCAGTCAGGCCCACCACTCCAGGGTGACGCCTGCACCACCACGATGGGCGCGGCACGACCGGGGGCGTAGCTCAGTTGGTAGAGCACCTGGTTTGCAACCAGGGGGTCGTGGGTTCGAGTCCCGTCGCCTCCACCACGTGACAGTCCAAGACTGTCCGGAGGAGTTGCCGACGAGCTCGAGGGCCACCTGATCCAGTCACGGTGTAGGAAAGTGAAACAGTCGAGGCTCTGCCTCGGCGTTCTTTGAAAACGAGGCGAATCGGGAATGTAAGTGGCAAGCCATTAGACAACAAGAAGACATGGTTAAGCTACTAAGAGTGTATGGTGGATGCCTTGGCGTCCAGAGCCTAAGAAAGACGTGGCTAGGCTGCGATAAGCTCCGGGGAGTCGCTAAGCAGACTTTGATCCGGAGATTTCTGAGATCGGGAAACCGGCCAAGATTCATCTCTTGGAACCGCCTGTGCAAACAGGCGGAGGGAACGCAGGGAACTGAAACATCTCAGTACCTGCAGGAAGAGAAAGAAACCTCGAAACCCCTAGTAGCGGCGAGCGAACGGGGTCAAGCCTAAACCGATGTAGTGTCAAGCTTACGGGCGTTGCTACGTCGGTGTCGTGGGATCCACTGGGTTGGCCGTATCCAACCCAAGGAGTAAGAAAACCTATCTTTAGACGAACGGCATGGGAAGGCCGGCCGCAGAGGGTGAAAGCCCCTTAGTCGAAAAGGATGGGTCTCCTGTGGCGATCCCAAGTAATACCAGGCACGTGAAATCTGGTATGAATCCGGGGGGACCACCCCCCAAGGCTAATTACTACTGGACGACCGATAGCGAAATAGTAGCGCGAGCGAAAGGTGAAAAGTACCCCTATAAGGGGAGTGAAATAGTACCTGAAACCATACACTTACGAGCTGTCGAAGGCCTATGGCCCCTCGGGGCAACGGCTGACGGCGTGCCTTTTGCATAATGATCCTGCGAGTTACTTTATCTGGCGAGGTTAAGGGCCTAAGGTCCGAAGCCGAAGGGAAACCGAGTGTTAATAGCGCGACTCAAGTCAGATGGAGTAGACCCGAAAGCAAGTGATCTAACCTTGGACAGGCTGAAGCGGATGTAACAATCCGTGGAGGGCCGAACGGGTATATGTTGAAAAATGTTCCGATGATCTGAGGTTAGGAGTGAAAGGCTAATCAAACTTGCAAATAGCTGGTTCTCCCCGAAATAGCTTTAGGGCTAGCGTTCGGTGATCATCAATGGGGGTAGAGCTACTGAATGGGATAGAGGGCCCTTGGGCTACTCTGCCCAATCAAACTCCGAATACCATTGAATGTAACCGGGCAGTCAGTCTACGAGCGATAAGGTTCGTGGTCAAGAGGGAAACAACCCAGACCGCCAGCTAAGGTCCCGAATGTGCGCTAAGTGAAGAGAAGGAAGTGAGATCTCTAAGACAGTCAGGATGTTGGCTTAGAAGCAGCCATCATTTAAAGAGTGCGTAATAGCTCACTGATCGAGAGGTCTCGCGCCGAAAATGAACGGGTCTCAAGTGCACAACCGAGGCTGCGGATTGGTAATGATCGTTGATCATTGCCAGTGGTAGGGGAGCGTTCCAAACGAGTGAAGGGTGACGGTAACGACGCCTGGACGTTCTGGAAGTGATTATGCAGGAATAAGTAGCGAGAAAGCAGGTGAGAATCCTGCTCGCCGCAAACCCAAGGTTTCCTGGGCACGGTAAATCCGCCCAGGGTTAGTCGGACCCTAAGACGAGGCCGAAAGGCGTAGTCGATGGAAGACAGGTTAATATTCCTGTACCACCAGGTCGCGTTATCACCGATGGGGGGACACGGGAGGAAAAGTCATCGTGCTATCAGATGCACGTATAAGCCCGAGGGTGGTCTGTTGGTAAATCCGCAGACGTAAGCCCGGAGGTGATGTCGAGCCTTTTTGGCGAAGTGACCAGACTGACCGTCGAGAAAATCCTCTAGGGAGTGATTCTGGTGTCCGTACCAAAACTGACACAGGTGGGTGAGGTGAATATCCTAAGGCGCTCGGAAGAACTGTTGTCAAGGAACTCGGCAAATTAACCCCGTAACTTCGGGATAAGGGGTGCCCTTTAGAGTCAAAGCCTTCGCGGCTGTAGCTTTGAAGGGCCGCAGAGCAATGGCCCATACAACTGTTTACTAAAAACACAGGTCTATGCTAACTCAAAACGAGGATGTATATAGACTGACGCGTGCCCAATGCCGGAAGGTTAAGAGGAGCGGTTAGCGTAAGCGAAGCTGCGAATTGAAGCCCCGGTGAATGGCGGCCGTAACTATGACGGTCCTAAGGTAGCGAAGTTCCTTGTCGGGTAAGTTCCGACCCGCATGAAACGCGTAATGATATGGGCTCTGTCTCGACAACAGATCCGGCGAACTTGTAGCCGTGGTGAAGATGCCACGTTCCCGCACCAAGACGGAAAGACCCCGTGAACCTTTACTATAGCCTGATATTGGTGCTTGTCCTGACGTGCGTAGCATAGGTGGGAGACGTTGAAGCTCGGCTTTTGGGTCGGGTGGAGTCATCAGTGAAATACCACTCTCGTCATGATAGGTTCCTAACGCGGCCCGTGTAGGGTCGCAGACAGTGTCAGGTGGGTAGTTTGGCTGGGGCGGTCTCCTCCAAAAAGGTAACGGAGGAGCACGATGGTACACTCAGCGCGGTCAGCAATCGCGCATCGAGCGTAAGGGTATAAGTGTGCCTAACTGCGAGAGATATAGCTCGAGCAGATACGAAAGTAGGTCCTAGTGACCCGGCGGATTCCATGTGGAAGGGCCGTCGCTCATCAGATAAAAGGTACTCCGGGGATAACAGGCTGATCTCCCCCAAGAGTTCATATCGACGGGGAGGTTTGGCACCTCGATGTCGGCTCATCGCATCCTGGGGCTGTAGGAGGTCCCAAGGGTTTGGCTGTTCGCCAATTAAAGCGGTACGCGAGCTGGGTTTAGACCGTCGTGAGACAGGTCGGTCCCTATCTGGTGTGGGTGTAGGATGATTGAGGAGGTTTTCCCCTAGTACGAGAGGATTGGGGAGGACGACCCTCTGGTGCTCCAGTTATCACGCTAGTGGTACAGCTGGGTAGCTACGGTCGGAACGGATAAGCGCTGAATGCATCTAAGCGCGAAGCCTTCTCCAAGACGAATCATCCCAATCAGTCCCCTGGAAGACTACCAGGTTGATAGGCCGGCGGTGTAAGCACAGCAATGTGTTCAGCTTACCGGTACTAATCGGACGATCGGCTTAACCACCTTCTCCTTTTTCGCCAGCGATTCGTCGCTGACGATCAAGGACAAGGTCACGCCTTCATGGTGTGGTCTGTCCCCTTGCATTTCCCGATTCGCCTTTTCTTACAACAGGCGGTTCCCTCTTCACGAGGCCGAGCCGCCTGCGCATTCCCGGTGATCACAAGCTTCTGGCCATACCCGTTCCCATCCCGAACACGGTCGTCAAGCAGAAGCTGCCGATGATATTGCTCAAGCGAGAAAGTAGGTCATCGCCGGGTTTTTCTTCGAAAAGCCCCTGGTTCACCCCAGGGGCTTTTTTCGTATCCGTTCGGCAAGCGCCCGGCGCGCGGTCGGCAGAATCCATGCGGCTCGTAGCCAATCGATCCAAGCCGAGCCTGGCTCGCGGTCGCGGACTACTTGTGCTGGTGTGGCTCGAGGATCTCGGCCCGATCCACTTGATCCGCGTGCAGCAGGACGACGATCTCGCGCTCGCCGTCCGCCAGGGGGCCGCGGAAGGCGACCGAGTGTCCTGGCTGCAAAATCAGCTGCGTCTTGAGGCGCTGGGAATCGACGGTGGGCAGCCCGACCTCGACATCCTGTCCGCCATCCAATTCCAGGCGGACGACCTGCGAGCGAATCGGATGCTGCAGCACCGATCGTTGCAGCTCGACTTCGAGCCCGATCCGATCCGTGCCCAGCCAGACACCGCGCGCGAGCATTGCCTCGCCGTTGATCGCATACCCGATTTCCGGAACTGCAATTTGCCGGTGTCGCGGCTCGACCGTCTCGACCGTCCAGTCCTTCACGTAGGCAACCGAGTCGTAGGTCGCCGTGCAATTGCGTGTGCGAAAAAAGGAAATGTGACTCGATGACACCACCTCGATGTCGGCCTGGGCGCGAACGAGACCGATCAGGTGTTCGAGCTCCTCCCTGCCCAGGAATACCCTGTCCTTTCCAGCTGGAACGACGAGCTGAGTCGCGGCCTTCGGGCCGACGAGGATGTGAACCTGGGTGCTCAACATGCCCTGGGGTTTGCGCTGTTGTTCCAGGAAGGCGTCGAGCCACTCGTGACCTGTCTGCGTGAGATTCGCAAGAAGCACCCCGTTGGCCAGCATCTCTAGCCGATCGGCACCAGCCTCGAGCGGCGGTTGAATCCAAGTGTTGAGCATGGCCTGCCACTGCACCGCTCGCGCGGTGAGTCGTGCTTCGTCGGCCTTCGGTGCTGGAGCGGCAGCGGGGGCCTTGCCCTCCGCGGCACTCGTCGCTCGACGCGGATGCCGTTCGGCCCGTGCGGACCAGTCGGGCATTTCAAAGTCTGGCAAGACCGCGTCGGCTGCGATCAGGTCATGCAGGTCGATCATCCGCAGCCTGCGCTGTGCTGCGACCCGCGGATCGGGCTGCGCGATCTTGCGTTGGGGCTCCTGGAAGGCCGGGACGGGCAACGCGAGGACGATGGCTGCAAAGATCGAAAGCGAGGAATTCATGGGATTCGCGGCGTGTGCGGTTTCGAGAGCTCCGTCGTCAGGATGGCCATGGTCAGCGGATCGCCGCTGAAGTTGGAAACGGTCTTGGATCCGAGATCGTTGATCACGATCCGGGTGGAATGTCCTGGAGATTCGTTGGTCAGCTCGAATTCGAAGCGGACAACCTGCTCGGGCAGCGACTGGCCGGCTCGAGCTCGGGGAGCTTCCTTCCGCGCGACACAGACCAGGATCAAGGCCGCGGCGGCGCCGAGGATCGCCAGGACGACAGCCGCTCGCCGAACGGGCCGCTTTCGCGCTGACGCGGGCAGGACCTCGATCCGGGCCAGCAGGATCTCGAGCTCGCGCAAGCGCTCCGGTTCCTCCAGGATCGCCTCGAGGACGCGCGGGTCATCGCGCGGATCGCGTCGCTCGTCCAACGCGCGTTGGGCGTGTTCCCAGAACGATTCCCGGTCGTTTTCGAGGGCTTTCATGCATCCTCCCAGACCAGTTTCTTGCGCCCGCGGTGCAGGTGCGATTTGAGCGTGCCCTCGGGCAAGCCCATCGCCATGGAGATCTCCCGCAGACTCTCGCCGCCTTGATGGAAGCGCAGCAGCACCTCGCGCTCCACGGCCGAGAGTCGCGCCGTCCAGCGAGCAAGAGTCTCCGCGCTGCACTCGGCTGCCGCGTCCGAAGCGACGTCATGCCCAAAAGCGCGCGCGAATTCCACTCGATGCTCCGCGTCGCGCCGCTGGGACGCGCGCGAGTCGATCACCAGCCGCAAGGCGAGCTTGCACAGCCACGGCCCTGCCGGCTGCCCCGGATCGAAACTCTCGCGGTAGCGCAGGGCACGCGCGAGAGTCTCCTGGACGATGTCCTCCGCTTCGACCGGCGGCCGCATCCCGCGCACCAGACGCTCGACGAACGAGCGCAATGCAGGGAGCTCCAAGACCAGGAGTTCCTCGAGCCCCCTTCGCGAGTCCGAGCGCAACTCCTCGTGGGGTGGGTTCATCGTCGAGCGCATTTCGATCGCTGCCCTCTACCGGAGTTCCCCGTCCCGGGGTTGCACAATTCCGGGAACTGCCCTCCTTGAGGCCCAGACAAGCCTGAATCCACCGGCGCAAGCGCCTGCTGGGACGGGGGTTGTCCAGTCGGGACCGGAGCGCGCCGATAGGGGAGGTGAACGAAGTGCACCCGTCCGCGCCCGCGTCCCCCAAGGCCCGAGTCGAGATCCCCCATGAAGACCCGGTTTTCATTCGCAATCGTCGCAAGCCTGTTCGCCGCCTCGTGCTCCGCGCCGCAGTTCGCCGTCGAGGCGACCTACGGCAGGCTCGAGCCCTCGGGCGACCTGGCTCTGACCAGCTCGGGCAACCCGGTGACGCGCAACTCCCTCGACGGGATCGGCATCGAGGACGAGGAGTCTTCCATCGGCTTGCGCGCCGACTTCGAGTGGGGCATCCCGCACGTCACCCTGGCCACGCAGGACGCGGACTGGTCGGGCAGCGGCACGGTGACCAACTTCGGCGGCATCCCCGGCGCGAACGTCGCGGTCGACAGCACGATGGACGTTGCGATCCACCGCGGCCTGGTGACCTTCGACGTCCTGCCCGTGCCGATGGTGGAGCTGGGCCTGGGACTTGGCGTGGCCGTCATCGACTTCGAAGCCGAGGTCCAGGATCAGGCCAACAACTTCCCTCCGGAGAACATCGACGAAGTCCTGCCCGTTCCTGTCCTGGTCGTGCGCGGCGGTCTGAACGTCTGGCGCCTGGAGTTCGAAGCGATGGTCGCCGGCATGTCGGTCGACATCGACGGCAACGAGGCCACGTACTTCGACACGGACGTGTCGGCGCGACTGCGCTTGCTCGACGTGGGACCCGTCGACGCCTTCTTGACCGCTGGCTACCGGCGCATCGACGTCGACGCCGAATACGAGGACGGCAACGAGGACGTGAAGGCCGACTTCACGCTCGATGGACTGTACGTCGGTCTGCGCGTCAGCGTGTAGTCAGGTCGCGGCCCCAGGAAAACCGCCCGAGCGCTGAGTGGCGAAGGAGCTTCAGCGCTGCGGCAGAGCTCGGCGCGATTGTCGCGCAGGGTGAGCTTGTCGGGAACGCCGGCCAGGGCCTTGGCGTCCGCCTGGGACAGGACCAGGCCTTCGAAGTAGAGCCGACAGCGAGAGCAGGAATTCCGCGACGAGCCTCGTCACTTCGCGGACTTGCGCTTCGAGGTCGGCGCGGGCAAGGCGTCCGCGCGCAGGTCGTCGAGCAGGGCCAGCGCCGATCCGCGCAGCGGCTTGAGCAAGGGGAAGCTGCCGATCGAGACGAGCTTCGTGATCACGTCGACCGTGGAGTCGATCAGCTTGCGCGTGCGCGCGCGTCCCTTCGATTCGTCGTGGATCCAGAACAGGATCACGGCCATTTCATACAGCCACAGGAGCTCCGGCAACTTTTCGGCGAGGTCCGCGGGCGGCTTCTGCTTGCTGCCCGAGATCACGCGCTGCATCAGCTCCGTCGCTTCGCGGCGCACGGGCTTCGACGCGGCGCTGAAGGGATTGAGCGGGCTCTTGGGATCGGCGGCGGTCTTGAACAGCACGCCTGAAAAACGGTGGAAGGGCTCGGACGTGTCGATCTTGGCCAGCAGCACGCCGCGCAGGCGGGCGTCGAGCCGGCGCTCGCGCGCGAGGATCGGCTCGCAGACGCGCAGGTGCTCCTCGTGCATCCGCGCGTAGAAGCCCTGGATCAGGTGCTCCTTCGACTCGAAGTAGTAGTACGCATTGCCGAGCGAGACCCCGGCTTCCGCGGCGATCGCGCGCATGGTGGCGCCCTCGTATCCGCTTTCCTGGAACAGGCGCAGCGCCGCGTCGAGGATCGCCGCGCGCGTGCGCTCGCTCTTCTTGAGACCAGGCTCGTCGGGCACGGCAGGCTGCTTCATGGACCCAGCCAAGCGTGAATCGGCTCCAACTGCAAGCGACTCAACTCCGCGACAGCGAGGGATCGCGCCAGCCCGGCGAAGACGGCGGCAGGGGCGGCGGCCGGGTGCCATGGCGCGCGAGCTCCATCGAGCGGCGGCGGAAGGAATTGAAGACGTAGACGTTGAACAGGTGCATGCAGCCGAGCACGACCAGCACCATGCCGACCTTCGAGGACAGGAGCTCGATGCTGTCGCGCGCGCCCAGCACCTGGAGGCTGGTGCGCAGGGTCAAGCTGATGAAGCCCAGGTTAACCAGGTAGAAGCCGACGACCAGCAGGTGGTTGACCGAGCTGGCCAGGTCCTCGTTGCCGCCGAAGACGTCGACCAGGAAGACTTTTCCGTTGCGGTGCAGGGTGCGCGCTACCCAGACGGTCAAGGCGATCGAGAGAGCCAGGTAGATCAGATAGGTGACGACGATGGGTTCGCGCATGGCAGTGCCTCGGTGGAAGGAATTGAACGTGTTCAATTCCAAGTATCGGCAGGATCCCGGCAGTGGTCAAGCGCATTTTTGAACTCGTTCAGTTTTTCGCCGGGCAGCCGCCCGAAGCATCAAACTACATGGGTGGGATCGGCCGCGGGCTGCGGGTGTATTCCGCTGCGAGCCCTGGGGTTTTCGGGTCCCGCAGACGATCGCCCGGAATCGTCGATCCAAGACCCGGTGACGTCAGGGGGCTCGAGCGAGGGACCGCTTGTCGTGGCTGGTCAGGGCGGCTTCAGCGGGCCGGCAGGCGCACCACGATCGCCGGTGTGCCGCCCATTACGCCCGCGACCACGGCCGCGTGGGCCGGGTCGGGGTCAGGCTCGAGATCGTGCGCCGGCGGGCTACCGGGAAGACCCCTGCGGACGGTGAGGGTCAGCGAGCTGCCGCGGGGCACGCCGAGTTCGAAATGCGCGCCGCTAGGGAAGGTCCCCTGTGCGACCGAAGCCCCCGCGCCGTCGCGCACTTCCACGAAGATCGCCTGGGCTTCACTGCCGTCGGCTTCGAGAACCTGGCCGCGCAACCAGGCACCCTGCTCCAGGACGATCGACAGGTCCTCGCGACCGGCCTGGATGTGCTGCACCGTGCGCGGCATCAGATACCGATCGGCCTGGTGCTCGCGGACCGCCGCGCCGGGCCAGATGCACAGCGTGTAGGCTCCGGGCGGAACTCCGTGGGCCTCGAAGTGTCCGTTCGGATCGGTCCGCACGTCCATGCCGACTTCGCTTCCGTCCTCGGCCTGGATGCTCACGTAGGTGTGGGGCACGCCCTTGCCTTCGGAGTCCTGGATGACGCCGGAGATCGTCAAGCCGGCGGGCACGACCACGCGCACGTCGAGCGCCGCGTGTCCTTCCTCGAGCGAGACTTTCTGGCGGATCGGCTGATCGAAGCCCGCCGGGACGACGTCGATCACGTACTGGCCCGCGGACAGCTCGCCGAAGTGGAAACGCCCGGCTTGGTCGGTGCGGGTCTCGCGCACGGCGACGTAAAGGTCGAGGAAGGTCCGCTCGAGGGAGTTCCAGCGTGCCCGATCGGCGTTGGTGCCGCGCAGCTCGAGCTTGATGCCGGAAAGCGGAGCGCCGTGGTCGAGCTGCACGCAGCCTGCGATCTCGAGCTCCGGCGCCAGGCGGATCTCGCCCAGATCGACCACACTGCGCTCGATCTCGCTCGGCGGGAATTCGTACACCACGAAGCCGAAGCCTGGCTTGCGCACGAAGATCGAATGAAGCATGTCTGGGCGCAGATCGCCGATTTCGAAGGACCCGTTCGCTTCGCTTTCGGTCGAGCGCCAGTCGATGGTCTGGAACTCCTCGTACTCGATCGCCACGGCCGCGACGTAGGCGCCTTGGAGCGGCTGGCCAGACTGGGATCGCACGCTGCCCATGCAACGTCGCCCTGGCGCGAGCTCGAAGTCGAAGGAGTCCAGTCGATTCGGGACCGGCTCGGCGATCTGCCTTTCGAGCAGGCCGTAGCCCGCGGCCCGGGCGTTCACTTCCGAAACCACTTCCGACGGGCCCTGAAGCTCGTAATGGCCCGCGGCGTCGGTGCGCACGGGATCCGAGAAAGTCCAGCTGAGGCTGACTTCCGCGCCCTCGATCGCGGCCTTGGAGTTCACGTCGCGGACCGTGCCGCGGATGACCACCGGCTCGCCGAGATTCAGGTCGCAGGACGCGGCTTCACCCGCCTCGAGGTCCAGGGTGCGGCCGTGGGCCAGGGCGGGACCGGAAGGCGAGCTGCGGATCTCGTACCTGCCGGGCGGCAGGCCCGCGATCGAATAGGCGCCTTGGGCATCGGCGATCGCGTTGCGCTCCAGGCGCACGAAGGCACGGTCCTCCTCGCCGCGATCCGGCCGACTGAGCGACGCCTGCACGCTCGCGCACGCGATCGGCTGGCCGTCCTTGCTGGAGCTGACGCGGCCATGGACCGAAGCCGGCAGCAGAACGTGCGCGATCACGTGCTCGCCGCCGTGGCGGTCGCCCAGGGCGCACAGCCCGCGATCCCCCGCATCGATCTCGACTTGCACCAGGCGGTCGGGCGGGACGGCGAGACGGAACCGACCTTCGGCATCCGTGCGGGTCTTCGCGACATCGTGCGAGCGCGATGCGGCTCCCGTGTCGAGCAGCTGGAAGCCGGAGTCGCCGCGGACCACAGCGCGCACCTGTGCATCGGCAACGGTCGCTTCGAGCGAATCGAAGACCTCGCCGGTGATTTCTGAGGCGTCGGCAGTCGTCCCTTGCGCCTTCGCCGGTCGAGGCAGCCCGGCGGCGACCACCTCTCGCGACGCCAGGTTGCTTCCGGATGCAGGAGCTCCGCTGTCGGGCGTCTCGAGCGCGGATCGATCCGGCGCGCCAGGAACAGCGCTGCTGACGGAGTCCGCGGGCGAGTCGATGGGGGGCCAGAGCCAGATCGTCACGGCCAGGGCTGCGGCGATTCCGAGCGCGAGCACTTTCATGGGAGTTCCCACGGCGAGCAGTCCTCCAGGCAACGCAGTCAGCTTGAGAATCGCGGCAGGATCGGGCGCGAGTGGCCCGAGCACCGCGAGCCACGCTCCGCGCGATCCGTGCTCGCGATCGAGGCGCAGGCGCAGCTTGCCGAGGCCGCGCGAAAGGCGCTGGCGCGCGCTCTCGTTGCTGATGCCCAGGCGCGCGGCGGCTTCCTTCGCGGACAGGCCGTCGAAGTAGCGCAGCACGATCACCGAGCGGTAAGGTTCCTCGAGCGCGAGCAGGGCTTCGGCGAGCTCGCGCTGCAGCTCGACGCGCGCCGCGATGGCGTCAGGTCCCTGGATGGATTCGTCGCGCGCTCCGCGCGGCTCGTGCAGGGCGCGCAGGCCCGCGTCGCGGCGCTCGCGGCGAGCGAAATTGCGCAAGACCGTCGCGAGCCAGGCGCGCAGTCCGCCTTCACCTTCGGGCGGTGACTTGCGCAGGGCCGCGAGCCAGGTCTCCTGAGCCAGGTCGTCGGCAGTGTCGGGATCCCGCGCCAGGCCGCCCGCCAGCCGCCGCAGCCAATCCGAATCCGCGAGCAGTCCCTCGAGCTCGCGCGGGGTTTCCTGGGCTTCGCTCACTCCAGGATCATCCTCCAAGTCGGGATGTGTGACAGGAACCGGCGGAATCCGGGGACAACGGGTGCCTCGAGAGGGCCGGGGCCCGGCCTCTGCACCAGGCTCGCGGCGCTGATTCGGGCTCGAAGCTCGGGCGTCCGGCCTGGGAGGGGGGCAGGCGTCTCCTGTTAATGGACGAATGCGGGTGACGAGTCGACCGAGCGAAGCCAAGGATGGGGTGAAGCCGTGCCCCCAAGCCGGCAAGGACCCGGACCCACCCCGTGGCTGGATCGCCCCACCCGCCGACGATGGTCGGGAGTGGCCTGATCGACCCATCGAACTCACTTGGACCGCCTCACGATGAATCTGCTTCGTTCCGTCGCGATCGCAATCGCATCCACGCTCTGCGCGAGCCAGGCCTGGGCGCAGGTGGTCATCGCCGAACGTCCTCAGGTCGGTCCCTTCACGACCCTGCAGACAGCGGTCGACGCGGCGCTCGAAGGAGAATCGCTATTGGCGGCGCCCGGAAACTACGCGTCGTTCATCGTCGACGGCAAATCGGTGAACCTGTTCGTGACCGGCAACGGCGATGCGCTGATCACGGGCCAGGTTCGAGTCAAGAACCTGGCTACCGCGCAGACCGTCGTGCTGTCGCGCCTCAAGGTCAAAGCAGCCGTCGCACAGCAGAATCAGCCGCCGGTGCTCGAGATCCAGAACGTGACCGGCCATTTGCGCGTGCAGGACAGCAGCTTCGAGGGGACATCATTTCCGTTGTTCGTGTACGTGGGTTATGCAGGCACGGGCGCGCGCATCGAGTCTTCGCTGAACGTCGTCTTCTCCTCCTGCACGATCAAGGGCGGGACCGCGAGCGGGAATTACTTTGGTGAGCCGAGCGTCGACGGCGGGATCGGTGTCGACTCGGTGAACTCGTCTGTCGCCCTGTACGACTGCACGGTCCAGGGCGGGAATGGAAGCGAGGAGTCTTCGCCCGGCGGCAATGGTGGACATGCGTACAAGGCGCTGAGCTACGGACTATTCGCCTCCGGATGCACCTTCCGGGGCGGGAACGGCGGTGCCGGGGACTACGTCGTCTGCAATACCAGTGGCGTGGGCGGCGATGGACTCCGGATCGATGCTGGCCAGGCGCACCTGCTGGCAAATGCTGCCACGGCCGGCTTCCCCGGCGGATGGTCCTGCGGCGGACCCTCCGGGCCCCCGGGCCAGGCGATCCACCCGCTCAATGGCGCGGTCATCGACCAGCTCCCCGGGCTCGGGCGCAGAATTTTCATGACGCGCATCAGCGCCGACGACGTCCAGGTCCCGATCACGATCAGCGGCCAGACGGGCGATCGGGTCTATCTGCTCTTGGGACGGCGGCCGTCGTATGTGTTCAAGAAGACGCTGCACGGCGTGTGGATGGTGCCGACGCCGATGCTCTCCAGCGGGATTTCCGCGGGGACGATCGGCGCGAACGGCACCCTGATCGTCTCGCGCAACTTCGAGATCCTGGGCACCGCGATCGGAGCGCGCGTCCAGTGGCTCCAGGCGATGTGCGTCGACTCCGCGGGTCAGGCGACGCTCACGGGGCCCGCGCACCTCTTGTCGATCAACGCCGCCGGCGCGCCGGATTGCAACGGCAACGCGCGGCAGGACATGCTCGACGTGCTCTTCGGCGGGGCGCCGGATTGCGACACGAATCTGACGCCGGATTCCTGCGATCCCGATTGCAATGGAAACGGCGCGCCCGACACCTGCGACATCGCCGCGGGTCTGCTGCCCGATTGCAACGGCAACGGTGTGCCCGACGCCTGCGACCTTGCGGCCGGAACGCCGGACTGCAACGGGAACGGGCTCCCGGATTCCTGCGACATCGCGTCGCACCTGAGTCCGGACCTCAATGCCAACGGCGTCCCGGACGAGTGCGAATCGCAGTTCCTTTCGTGGTACGTCGATGATTCCGCGTCACCCGGGGGAAATGGAAGCCAGGCGGCTCCATTCCGGGATCTGCAGTCCGCGGTGACGGCGGCTTTCTACGGCGACACGATCGTGATGGAGGACGGCTTGTACCAGGGGCCTGGCAACCGCGCGATCGCCTTGAATGGACGCTACGTGACGCTGCGCAGCGCCCATGGTCCGAGCAACTGCACCATCGATTGCCAGGGTGTCTCGCGCGCCTTGTCGATGAACCTGGGCGAGTGGGTCACGATCGAGGGCATCTCGTTCGTGAATGGTTTTTCCTCGAGCGCCGGCGGCGCCATTCTCGGCACCGGAGCACACCTCACGCTGCGCAATTGCGTGTTCTCTCTCTGCACGGGAAAGGGCGGCGGAGCCATCCGGAACACGAATGGCTACCTGCGCGTCGAGGGCTGTCAGTTTCAGGGCAACTCCGCGCCGGATCCTTTCGCCGGCTCCGGCGGCGCGTTGAGCGTTTCCCACTGCGAGCTCTACGTTCGCGACTGTGTCTTTGCGAACAACTACGGATTCTTCGGAGGTGCGTTCAGCGCGGATCAGAATTCGCTCTCGTCCTACCCGTCGGTCTTCACCCACTGTCAGTTCTTCGAGAACCAGTCCAACTGGGGTGGAGCCGGTGCGCTCTGGGCGAGTCCAGGCACAGCCCCCAAGGTCATCGACAATTGCCAGTTCGCGGGGAATTCCTCGGGCAATCTCGGCGGGGCGCTGTATTGCGCAGCCCCCGCGAACATCACCAGCTCCAGCTTCATCTCGAACTCCGCGGTTGCGCGTGGCGGCGCAATCTGTCTCGAATCGGGCGCGGCGGTCGCGATCCGCGATTCGATCGCGTGGGGCAATTCGGCCCCCCAAGGATCCCAGCTGTGTGTTGGATACGCTTACCCGCCCTCACAGCTCAGCGTTTCCTACAGCGATGTCCAGGGCGGATGGGGTGCCATCGCTCTGCCCCTCGGCACACTGAGCTGGGGCGCCGGCAACCTGGACCTCGATCCGATGTTCGTCGATCCCGATGGACTGGACAACAACGCTTTGACCTACGGCGACAACAACTACGCGCTCGCGGCGAATTCGCCCTGTGTCGACGCCGGATCCAATCCGGCGCTGAGCCCCGACCTGCTCGACGTCGACGTCGACGGCAACACGGCGGAAGCCGTGCCGCTCGACCTGCGCCACGCGCCGCGGCGAGTCGACGTGATCGCCGTGCCCGACACGGGATTCGGCACGGCTCCGATCGTCGACATGGGCCCCGTCGAGCGCCAGGGCTGAGCCTGATCGATCACGAGGCTGTGGAACACACGAGGACACACGCACGCTGGGTCGGAGTCGCGCTGGCGCTGAGCCTGTGCGCGAGCAGCGCTCTGGCGGGCGACGTGCACATCGCCGAGCGGCCGCTGATCGGCCCGTTCACGAGCCTGCAGTCCGCGGTGGACGCCGCCCTCGAAGGCGAATCGCTGCTCGTCACGCCCGGCGAGTACCGTCCCTTCACGATCGACGGCAA
>DATHET010000326.1:0-31496 GCA_035490315.1 Planctomycetota bacterium | reverse complement strand
CGAAGTAGACGATCGTGATCAAGCCCGCGATGCCGAGCGTGGCGTAGCTGAAGATCAGGCAGGACAGGTGCGGCGGGAACCAGTACGACTGCAAGGCCGGCGGCAGGTCGCGCTGCGCCGTGTTCAGCGTGCGGATGTACTCGTGAGCGAAGAAGGTCCCCGCGAACACGAACAACATCACGGCGTCGTCGAGGATCGCCCAGCCCGCGCCGCGGCGGTGCAGCCCCAGCGCGAAGTGCAGCACGAGCATCGACAGCACGAGGGCGGTGGTGAACATCACCAGGACCTCGTTCATGTTCTGGCTCGGGAAGTGGTTGACCTCGACCCAGCGCATCCCGACCGAGAAGGCCATCGCGACGCAGGTCAGCGCCAGGAAAGCCGTCGAGAGCTTCGACCAGGCGTGGCTCTCCAGGCTCTTGACGCTCGCGCGCCAGTGGGCGACCACCGAGATCAGGCACATCAAGGCGCCCGCCAGGCACAGTCCATCGGCGACCGCCAGCCAGTCGAACGAGTTCCAGAGCATCGGATTCATGAGCTCACCTTGGCGCGTCTTTGCGCGCGGACGATCGGCCGGACCGTGAAAGCCAGGATGGTTCCCGCGATGATCGTATACATCCCGAGCAGGACGATCTCGATCCCCGGGTCGTAGACCACCCCGATGCCCGAATAGGTCGGATCCTTGGGGTTGGCGTTGGTCTGGAAAAAGCGATAACCCTTGTACTTGAAGTAGTCGTTGACGCGGATCTCGCGCTCCTTGAGCGTGCCGCAGTCGACCACGTAGGGATTGCCATTGGCGTCCTTCTCGACGATCGAGAGCACGGAGCGCCAGTCGAAGGGGAAGCCCTCGACGTTCTCGACGAAGCGGATCGCGAAACGATCGTCGCCCGATTGCCAGAAATCCGCCTGGCCGTCCTCGGAGGTCGCCATGCGCACCGTCTCGAGCTGCTCCTTGTCCGTGTGCGGGAAGTGCACCACGTCGAGCACGATTCCGCGCGCGTCGCTCTCGTAGAAGGCCGGATCGAATCCGTCGGCTTCGACCTTGGAAGGCAGGAAGTCGATCGACTTCTCGAAGCGCGCGCGCTCGAACAGATTTTGCAGGACCAGCCCTGCGTTCCCGGGAAGGTCCAGTGTCTGACCGATCGTCACCGGAACTTCGGGCCCTGCTTGCGGCGTGAGCTTGGCGTTGCCCGCGGCGTCCCAGCTGAAGATGTAGCGCGGGGGGCCTTCCTCGCTCCACGGATCCCACTGAAGGCGCACGACGAGTTCCTTGCCGTACTTGTATTTCTCTTGGAGACCGTACTCGACCGGGTCGAGATCCTGGCTGACCAGCCGGAGTTCGTGCTCCTTGCCGCCCGGCGGAATCAACTCGATCCACACCGCTCGGAAACCATCGGGCTGCTCAGCGAGCGGTCGTTTGTCTCCCGAGACCTTGTCCGTGTCGCGCCCCGGTACGAAGTTGCGCGTGGCGTTGCGCACGACCAACTCGAAGCCGCCCCCGAGCTTCAGCTCATCGCCGATGTGGATTCGGAAAGGCTGGGCCGGCGCGGGTACCTCGGTCAGCACGTCGATCCACAAGGTCCCGAATGCGTCGTCGCCCTCGGCCGGGAAAGCGCCCTTCGGGTCGATTCCATGGGCAACGCCCAGGCGGAACTTGGCGTCCGGATCGATCCACAGCTGGCCGGAGGGCGCGAACAGCGTGTGGCGTCCGGCCGGGGTCTCGGCGGTAGTCGGATGCTCTCCATGCCCCGCGTTGCGCCGCGGCAAGGGCGCGTCGAACTGCGCGATCGGAAGGGTCGGTCCCCCGTCGTCGGCCTTGCCCTCGTGGACCAGCGGCTCGTTGACTCGCGCGTGGTCGTGGACATCGCGCACGCGCAGCTCGATCTGCGGATGGTATTCCCCCTCCGCATCAGGCTGCCAGTCCAGCGGGATCGTCCGGCCGTTCCAAACCGTATAGCGCGGTGGTTTCGACTTGAGATTCGCGTCGAAGAACTGCACGTCGATCGCCTTCCACTCCTTGCGGGCGAAGCGATCGAGCTTGACCGCGAAGGGCATGCGCGCGCGCTTGTCGAAGCGATAATGGCGGTAATACGTGTCCTCCGGCGGCTCGCCGAGTCGCAGCTCGAGGATCCCGCGGTCGGTGAACAGGTTCGAGACCATGCCGCCGCTGAGCAGGGTCAGCATGCCCACGTGGGTCACGAAGAATCCTGCCTTCTCGAACGTGAACAGGACGCGCAGCGGATATCGGAACGTGTTGATCAACACGCCGATCCCTAGCATCCAGATCAAGGTCGCGAACCAGGACGACTTGTACGTGCGGTTGAGATCGAGCGCGGTGCAGACCTTGAAGGCCGTGGCCAATCCAGAGCGATGGCTCTTGATGAAGTCCTCGATCTCCTGCGTCTTGGCCATGCCGGAGACGGCGGCCATCATCTGGACCTTGCGGTTCTTCTCTTCCTCTTCGCCGTAGACGCGGCCGAAGCGCACCAGGCCATCCGCGGCTCCGGGTGGCAATTCGGCCTTCGGCATGCCCATGCCGTACAGATGCGTCAGGTGGTAGAAGAAGTAGCCCTCGGCCCACTCGAACTTGTTGAGCTCCTCGGCGCGATTGGTCGCGCTGACATGCTGCTCGGGATCCTCGAAGCCCTCGATCTGCGGTACGAGCACGCCGACTAGGATCGCGATCGTGGTCAGCACGATCAGCATCACACCGGTCTGCATGGTGCGGAAGAAACGCAGGATCGCGCGGCGGTTGATCCACGCGACCGCGATCGCGGCCAGGATGAAGGCGGCGAAGAGCCAGTCCTTCATGCGCATCGCGTCCATGACGCCGCCCTCGAAGCGGCCCTGGCCCGAGAAGGCGCCCATCGATCGCAACAGACCGCGCGTCGGCGGCCAGCGCGAGAGCAGATTGCCCGCGACCTGCCCGACGACGAGCATCAACAGGATCACGCCGCCCGCGCTGGCGAAGCCCCACTTGAACGGCGGCTTGGATTCTTTCTCGGTCAAGGAAATCCCCTCTAGGAGCGTCGAGCGAGCACGAAACCGGTCAAGGACTCCAACGAGGCGCGCGAAGGCCCTTCGGGAAGTCGCGACAAGCGCGCGCGCGCGGAATCGATCAGCGCCTCGGCGCGCGCGTAGGAATAGTCCAGACCCGCCTTCAAGTCGCACTCCTCGCGCAAGCGCAGGGCGCGCTGCTCGAGGCCCGGACGCGTGTACACGTCGCGGATCTTGGCGCGCAGACTCTCGTCGGCATGGCGGTAGGTGTAGAGCACGGGCAGCGTGACCTTCCCATCGGCCACATCGGTCCCGGCGCTTTTGCCGAGCTCGGCTTCATCGGCGGTCAGGTCCAGGCAATCGTCGACGATCTGGAAAGAAAGTCCCAATTCCCAGCCGAAAGCCCGCATCGCGGCTCCCAGCTCCTCGTTCCCGGCCGGATAGCGCGCGCCCAGCTCGCAGGCCGCCGCGTACAGCGTGGCCGTCTTGGCTCCGGCGATCGCCTCGTAGCGCTCCTGAGCCAGCTCGAAATCGTAGCGCCGCGTCGCCTGCTCGATCTCGCCGACGCAGATGCGACGCGTGGTCTCCGACAGGAGGCGCGAGCACAGGCGCGATGACAATTCCGTCGAGAGGGCGAAGGCGCGCGCGTAGAGGAAATCTCCGAGCAGCACCGCGACCTGGTTGTCCCAGCGCTCGTTGACGCAGGCGACCTTGCGGCGCACTTTCGCCCCGTCGAGGATGTCGTCGTGCACCAGCGTCGCGAGGTGGATCATCTCGACGATCGCCGCGATGGTCGCGTGCTCGTCGGTCGAGTTGCCCGTGGCTTCGCCGACGAGCAGCACCATCGAGCCGCGCAGCTGCTTGCCCTGGAAGCGGCTGACGTGGTCGGTCATGTCGCGCACCGCGGGCGAGCCGTCGCCGACTTGAGCCGCGAGCACCTCGCGCATGCGCGCCAGGCCAGGCTGCACCGGCTTCAACATCGCGGCGAGGGAAGTGTTCGGGTTCATCGCGTGCCTTTTCGGAACTCGTCCCAGTCGGCGGGCGTGTTCAGATTCTGCGCCAGGTGAGGCTCCGAGACATCGAGACCTGCCAGCCGCAGCGCTCGGCCGCCGACAGGATACGCGTGGAAGGCAATCATGCGCCGGCGGCCCGCGTCGAGGGCGGCGCGCACGGGGACGAGACAGGTGCGCGCGTAGACGGCGCACAGGGGCTCGGTTCCGGAGGTCGTCTCCATCCAGCAGGCGTCGAGGCTCTCCGCCTCGGCCTTGTGAAGCAAGCGGCGGAGGCTGTCGCTCGACACGCGCGGCATGTCGCAGGCCAGCACCGCCACCCAGGCCGTGGTCGCGCGGTCGAGGACGGTTTCCAGGCCGGCGAGTGGGCCGCCGTCCGGGCGCTGATCGAGCACCAGGGGCAGGCCGAGGTCGGCGTAGCGCGCGCTCGGCCCGCAGGCGAGCCAGACCTCACGCGAAAGGGGCGCGAGGGCGCGGCGGGCTCGCTCCAGCATCGTGTGCCCCTGCTCGTCGGTGAGCAGGGCCTTGTCGACCCCCATGCGCGAGCTCTTGCCCCCGCAGAAAACCACGCCGGTGGTGGTGGCGGCCCAGCGCGAAAGCTCGTCGGTCGTGGCGGATCCCATGTCGGAAGACTGCGAATCGGACAGGCAGGGCGGCGCCGGCACGGGCACGCTGCGCCCAGGCCCCAGGCCGCGCTGTTGCGGCTCTGCCGGCGCGGACGTGACGCTCACGGCTGCTTGGTCTTCTCGTCGTCGGCGGGTTTCATGCCCTTCTTGAACTCGGTCACGCTCGACCCGAGCGAGCGCGCCAACGCGGGCAATTTGCTGCCGCCGAAGAGCAAGACCACGATCAGCAGGATGACGATGTATTCGGTCGTGCCGAGAGCTGCGAATGTGAACATGCTGGGTGATCCTTGGACGGGCGCAGTTTGGAACCCGCTGGCCCGCGGATAGTTGTGGCTGATTGTAGGTCCTGGAGCCCTCGAAGGCTCGCGGGGCCTCATTTTTCGAGGTCTACGTGGATCTCGAGGCCAGTGCGCGATCGAGTTTGCGTTGCGTACGCGGGTCCAGAGGCGGTAAACCCCCACCGCGAGCGGCCAGAGTTCCCGAGGCCTTGCGCCCCACCCGCGGGCCGGTGCCCAGATCGAGTCCTGCTCGCGCGAGAGCGACGCGGACACGCAGCGAGCTGGTGTAGCTCGCGAGTCGGGCTCCGCTCGCCATGCGACGAGCGACTTCGCGGAGAAAATCCTCCTGCCACAAGGGCGGGTCGACGCGCGGCGAGAAGGGATCGAGGAAGACGGCGTCGAATTGCCGATTTTCCGGCTGCGCGGGGAGCTTCTCGCGCGCGTCGCCGAGGATCAGCTGCACGCGGTGCGCGCCGCCGCCGGGGACGAGGCGGGATTCCTGAGCGCACCCGCAGTCCTGGAAGGCGAGCTCCTGCCCGATCAGCTCGAGCACGCGCGTGTGGGCTTGCGATTGCAGCGGCGCGCCGAGCTCGAGCGTGGCGCGCAGAACTTCTGGGTCCAGCTCGAGACTCAGGGCATCGAGGCTCAGGCCTCGCGCCTCGCAGGCCTCGATCGCCGCGGCGAGGTTGAAACCCATGCCGGTGCCGATGTCGAGCAGGCGCACGACTCCCCTCGCGGTGATCTCGGGCGGAAGATCGGCGATCAGGCTCGCGTAGCGCTCGCGCGCTTGCGTCCAGGCTCCCGCGAGGCTGTGGCAACTCTCGCCGTGCACCGGATGCAAGAGCGTCCACGAGCCGTCCTCGGTGCGCTGCGCGCGCCAGGCTGACGCGCTTGGGCTCACTTCGAGGTCGCGGCTTCAGGTTTCAGCAAGCCGGTCTCGCGCAGTCGACGCTCCATCATCTCTCCCAGGCGCGCCGGGCTCGGCGAAACCCAGGCTCCAGCTTTCTCCAGGGCCGCGAACTTGTCCTTCGCCGTGCCCTTGCCGCCGGAGATGATCGCTCCCGCGTGTCCCATGCGGCGACCTTCCGGCGCCGACGCTCCGGCGATGAAAGCGACCACCGGTTTCTTGACGTTCGACTGGATGTAGTCGGCGGCCTGCTCCTCGGCCGTGCCGCCGATCTCGCCGATCATGATCATCGCATCGGTGTTCGGATCCTTGTTGAAGGCCGAGATCACGTCGATGAAGCTCGTGCCGTTGATCGGATCGCCGCCGATGCCGATGCAGGTCGATTGACCGATGCCGCGCGAGGTGAGCTGCCAGACCGCTTCATACGTCAGCGTGCCCGAGCGCGACACCACGCCGACGCGGCCGGGCTTGTGGATGTAGCCCGGCATGATCCCGATCTTGCATTCGCCGGGCGTGATCACGCCGGGACAATTGGGCCCGATCAACCGCGAGCGCGAGCCGCGCATCGCCAGGCGCACGTTGACCATGTCGAGCACCGGAATGCCTTCGGTGATGCACACGATCATCTCGATCTCGGCTTCGAGGGCCTCGAGGATCGCCGCGGCCGCGAAAGGCGGCGGGACGTAGATCATCGTCGCGTTGCACTGGGTCGCGGCCTTGGCTTCCTTGACCGTGTTGAACACCGGCCGATCGAGGTGCGTCGTGCCGCCTTTCTTCGGCGTGACGCCGCCGACCAGGTTCGTGCCGTAGGCGATCGCCTGCTCGGAATGGAACGTGCCGTGCTTGCCGGTGAAACCCTGGCAGATCAGGCGCGTGCGCTTGTCGACGTAGATGCTCATCGTGTCAACCCTTCTTTGCGCTGAGCGCCAGCTGCTTCACGGCCGCGACGGCTTTCTGGGCCGCGTCGTCGAGATCCTTCGCTCCGATGATCGGCAAGCCCGACTCGGCGAGGACCTTGCGCCCGAGCTCGACGTTGGTGCCTTCGAGTCGCACGACCAGCGGCCGGTCGAGCTTGACCTCGCGCGCCGCGGCGACCACGCCCGCGGCGATCACGTCGCACTTCATGATCCCGCCGAAAATGTTGATGAGCACGGCCTGGGTCTTCGGATCGGCGAGCAGGATCTTGAAGGCCGCGGTGACCTGCTCCTTGGTCGCGCCGCCGCCGACGTCGAGGAAGTTCGCCGGCTCGCCGCCGTAGAGCTTGATCACGTCCATGGTCGACATCGCGAGGCCCGCGCCGTTGACCATGCAACCGATCGTGCCGTCGAGCTTGATGTAGTTGAGCCCCGCGTCCGAAGCTTCGATCTCCAGCGGCTGCTCCTCCGACAGGTCGCGCAGCGCGGCCACGTCCTCGTGGCGGAAGAGCGCGTTGTCGTCGAAATTGATTTTCGCGTCGAGGGCGAGCACGTCGCCGCCCTGCGTGGTCACCAGCGGATTGATCTCGGCGATCGAGCAGTCGAGCTCGACGAAGGCCTTCGCCAGGGCTTGCATGAACGCGGTCGCTTTCGGAATCAGCGCGGTCGCGATACCCATGCCGCGCGCCAGCCGCTCGGCGTCCGCGCTCGCCAGACCCTTCTTCGGCTCGAAGGCAGCCTTGAGGATCTTCTCGGGATGCGCGGCGGCCACCGCCTCGATCTCCATCCCGCCTTCCGAGGACGCCATCATGACCGGCAGCTGCGACTCGCGGTCGATCGCGATGCCGAGGTAGTACTCCTTGGCGATGGCGCTGCCCTTCTCGACCCAGATGCGGCGAACCAGTTGCCCCTGGGGACCGGTCTGGTGCGTGACCAGCTGCATGCCGAGGATGCGGGTCGCGGCTTCGCGGACTTCCTCGGCGCTCTTGCAGACCTTGACCCCGCCGCCCTTGCCGCGGCCGCCGGCGTGGATCTGGGCCTTGACCACCGCGACCCCGCCGCCGAGCGAGGCATAGGCTTGGACGGCCTGGTCGACGCTGCTGCAGTCGCGGCCCTCGGGGACCGGCACGCCAAAGCGCTGGAGCAGCGTCTTGGCTTGGAACTCGTGGATTTTCATGGGTTCTCGGGCGCGCTTGCGGCGCTAGTAACGGGCCGAGGAGTCTACCGAGGCTCCGCGCCGACGAGAAGCCAGCCCGCGCTGGCGGACGAAGATCGCGCGAGCCATCCTGCACCGGCCGAAGCCCTTCCCCATGCCCCCCACCACGTCGAGCCAGGATCCCGCGGCGCAACCCACGCTCGCGGGCACGGCTTCCGCGATCGCTCCGCTGCGCGGCGCGCTGCTGGTCGACCGCGAGCTGCGCGCCCTGTGCGGCACGCAGATCCAGGCCGCGCCTGGCGCGAGCGCCATCGGCGAGCAGCAGATCCAGGCCTCGAGCCTCGACCTGCGCCTGGGGCCGATCGCCCACGAGATCCGCGCGGGCTTCCTGCCCAACGCGGCGCCGATCGAGCAACGCCTGGCGGAATTGGAAACTGCGCGGATTTCGCTCGAGGGAAGCGGCGCGGTGCTCCAGCGCGGCCGCGTCTACCTCGTGCCGCTCGAGGAAGAGCTCGCGCTCGAGCCCGGTCTGCGCGCCTCGTTCAATCCGCGCAGCTCGACCGGCCGCTGCGATGTGTTCACGCGCGTGCTCAGCGCCTCGCACCCGCGCTTCAACGAGACTCCGCCCGGTCACCGCGGCCGGCTGTGGATCGAGATCGCGCCTTTGTCCTTCCCGGTGCGGCTCGCGCGCGGCGATCGGCTGTGCCAGCTGCGCCTCTCGCGCGGAGATCCGTCGCTGACGCGCGAGGAATTGATCGACGAATACCGTCGCACGCCCCTGTGCTGGCGCGGCGAAGAGCCCCTGGCCGAGCGCGAGGTCCGCTTCAGCGACGACGGCGGCATCGAGCTGCACCTGGGTCTGCAGGGCCGCGATCCCTGCGGCTGGCGCGCGAAGCAAGGCAGCGCTGCCCTGCAATTCGCCGGCGAGAGCCAGCACGACGCCCGGGATTTCTGGGAACCCGTCCATGCCCATCAAGGCCGCTCGATCCTCGAGCCCGGCGGCTTCTATATTTTCGCGAGCCGCGAGCGGGTCGTGATCCCGCCGCACCTCGCCGCGGAGATGCTGCCGGTCGATCTCGGGCTGGGCGAGCTGCGAAATAATTACGCAGGCTTCTTCGACAACGGTTTCGGCTGGCGGCGCGCCGGCGAGGCGGGTGTGCGCGGGACGGCGGCGGTGCTCGAAGTGCGCGCCCACGACGTGCCCTTCCTGATCGAGGACGGTCAGGTGTTTTTCCGCCTGAGCTACTACCGCGCCTCGGGAGTTCCGGAGAGAATCTACGCAGAAGGCCGCGCGGGCAATTCGTATCGCGACCAGGACCTGAGCCTGGCGCGCACGTTCCGTTCGTGGCAGGCACCGAAACCATGAGGAGCACGAGGTCATGACGGGCGCGGCCGCACGCGGATTGACGCTGGCGCTGGGCATCGCGCTCGGGGCCCTCGGCTCGGCCTTGTTCTTCGAGACCAGGGACCTTCCGTCGGCCTCGGTCGAAGCCGCGGACACGCGACTTCCGTCGCCGAAGGCTCCCGATTCGCCGAAGCCCGTCGCGCCGCCGCGCGATCCTCTGGCAGCGGAGGATCGAGTGGATCCGCGGCCTGCGAACGACGCTCCCTCGCGCATCCGAGCCGCGCTCGCCGACACCGAGGCTGGCGCGCGCTCCAGCGAGATCCTGGACGCGCTGGAGGCGGCCTATGCCCGCGGCGAGCTCGCCGACGAAGACCTGGTGCAGCTCCTGTTCGCCGTGATGCTCAACCACGGCAACCCGGAGGCCGCGCTCGACCTGGTGACGCGCTTCCGACCCCACGATTCGGGCGCGCTGGTGCAGATCGCCCAGACCCTGGCCATGCAGGGCAAGCAGAAGCTCGCGCAGGAAGTGATCACCCGCGCCATGGCCGTGGCTCCCGACAATCAGTGGGTCCTGAACCAGTACGCGACTTTCGACCCCGCGGGCGCCCTGCCGTATTTCCTCGCGCGACTCGATGCGCAGGAACCTCCCGGCGATCCCGCACTGCGCATGGAGATCGCGCAGCTGTACGCGAACGCCGGCAGGGAAGTCGAAGCTCGCGCGCAGCTCGAAGCCATGCTGGAGCAGAATCCTCACAACCAGGAAGCCCTGCAGTACCTGTCTCACCTCGATCCCGCGAGCGCGGAGCGGCGCGTGCGCGATCTGATCGCCGCTGGCGAGACCGACAGCGACTGGCACGAGTTCCTGTTCGACCTGGTGCTCCAGCAGGGACGCATCGACGACGCCCTGGCCCTGCTCGAGCGCGACCGCGCCCTCGGCGTGCAGCAGAATTCAGGCGCCTACGGGACCATCGCGGAGAAATATCTCGAGCAGCACCAGACGGAGCAGGCCGTGGCGATGTGGAGTCACGCCTTCGAGCTCGAGCAGGGCGATCCCGACAGCTGGACCGCGGCGCTCCAGGAATACGCTCCGGAAAAACTGCTCTCGATGCTCGAAGCGCGCACTTCCCAGGGAGCCAACGACGAATTCTGGGGAGCGCTCGGCGACTCGTACTGGCGCGAGGGCCGCCATTCGGAAGCGCTGATCGCCTGGCGCGAAGCCGTGCGCCTCGATCCCGAGGACGACGAGTGGCCGATGAAGCTTGCCGCCGCCGCCGCGGGAAATGACCCGATGTAGGCGCGGCCTGGGCGCGGGACCCTTCCCGCGAATCTCCGCGTGAGGCCTCTAGAACGAGCCGTGGCGCGCGCGCTGGCGGCGGTTGACCTTGCGGCCGCCCTTGGTGCGCTGGCGGGTGCGGTAACCGGTCTTCTTGGCGTGCTTCGCGGAACTGGAGCGGGTGTTGATCTTCATGCGGGGCGGCTCTCGGGCTTGGTGGAGCGAAAGAGTGTAGTGAGCGCCGCCGAACTTGCCAGCCCGCGCCCCGATCAGCCGCCTGAAAGCGACCGGCCAGCCTTGGGCGCGACCATGTCCGCGGGCCGGATCGCCTTGTCGAAGGCCTCGCTCGAGAGCAAACCGAGCGCGAGGACCGCCGCTTTCAAGGTCGTGCCGTCGTGGTAGGCCTTTTTCGCCGCCTTCGCCGCGTTGTCATAACCGATCGAAGGATTGAGCGCGGTGACCAGCATCAAGGACTGGTTCATCAGCTCGCCGACCCGAGCCTCGTTGAGCTCCAGGCCTTCGACGCAGCGCTCGCGGAAGGAATCGCAGGCATCCGACAGGAGCCGGATCGATTCGAGCAGGTTGTGGAT
Organism: Planctomycetota bacterium; assembly: GCA_035490315.1. Classification (GTDB taxonomy): domain Bacteria; phylum Planctomycetota; class UBA1135; order UBA1135; genus JADJQU01. Next base: position 20,403 of record DATHET010000326.1, on the reverse strand, counting down.
GATCAGCGGCTTGTAGACGTTGAGCTCGAAATTGCCCTGCGAGCCGGCGATGCCCACCGCGACGTCGTTGCCCATGACCTGCACGCAGACCATGGTCATCGCCTCGCACTGTGTCGGATTGACCTTGCCCGGCATGATCGAGGAGCCGGGCTCGTTCTCGGGCAGGCGCAGCTCGCCCAGTCCGCAGCGCGGGCCTGAGCCGAGCCAGCGCAGGTCGTTGGCGATCTTGATCAATGCGGCGGCGGTCACGCGCAGAGTCCCGTGCAGGAAGACCAGCGCGTCGTGACCCGCGAGGGCCGAGAACTTGTTCGGCGCGCTCTTGAACGGCAAGCCCGTCTCCGCCGCGATCTTCAGGGCGACGAGCTTCGCGTACTTCGGCTGGGTATTCAGCCCGGTGCCGACCGCCGTGCCGCCCAGCGCGATCTCGTACACCGCGGGCAGGGTCGCGCGGATCGCGCGCTGCGCGTCGCGCACCTGCTGCACGTAGCCCGAAAATTCCTGGCCGACGGTCAAGGGCGTCGCGTCCTGCAAATGCGTGCGGCCGATCTTCACGACCTTCTTCCAGCGCGCGCTCTTCTGGGCCAGGACGATTTCGAGCGCTTCGAGAGCCGGCAGCAGCCGCCCGACGACCTGCTCGGCCGCCGCGACGTGCATCACGGTCGGAAAGGCGTCGTTCGAGGACTGCGAGCGATTGACGTGGTCGTTGGGATGGATCGGCTGCTTGGAGCCGAGCTCCCCGCCGAGGATCTGGATCGCGCGATTCGAGATCACCTCGTTCGCGTTCATGTTCGTCTGCGTGCCCGAGCCGGTCTGCCAGACCACCAGCGGAAAATGCGCGTCCCACTGGCCGGCGATGACTTCGTCGGCGGCGTCGAGCAGGGCCTTCTGCTGCTTCTTCGAGAGCTTCTCGAGCTCGCCGAGCTCGATGTTCGCGAGCGCGGCGCTCTTCTTGACCACGCCGAGCGCTCGGATCAAGGGCCGCGGGAACGTGTGCCCGCCGATCTTGAAATTCTCGCGGCTGCGCTGGGTCTGCGCGCCCCACAGGGCATCGTCGGGCACCTGGATCGGGCCGAAGGAATCGCTCTCGGTGCGTGTGCTCATGGCCCTCAGAGAAGCGCGAGATCGCGCAGCAGATCGAGATCCTTCTGCACCGCCCCCGCCGTCTTGTTCATCAGGATGCGCGACTGCATGTCGAGCGGGATCTCGACGATCTTTTCGACGCCGCTCTTGCCGAGGATCGCGGGCACGCCCATGTAGATGCCCTCGAAGCCGTACTGGCCGTTCATCAAGCAGGCGCAGGGCAGCATGCGCCGCTCGTCGTTGAGGATCGACTTCGCCATCGCCACCGATGCCGCCGCGGGAGCGTAGAAGGCGCTGCCCGTCTTCAAGAGATTGACGATCTCCGCGCCGCCATTGCGCGTGCGGTCGGCCATCGCGTCGATCTTGGCCTTGTCGACGAGCTGCGGCAGGGTGACGCCGTTGACCGTGCAGAACTGCGGCATCGGCACCATCGAATCGCCGTGGGCGCCGAGCACCATCGCGTCGACGTCGACGACATTGGCGCCGGTCGCTTCGGCGATGAACCACGAGAAGCGCGCCGAGTCGAGCACGCCGGCCATGCCGATCACCTGCTTGGCGTTGAAGCTGGTCTTCGCGCGCATCAGGTGCACCATCGTGTCCAGCGGGTTGGTCACGACGATGACGAAGGCCTCCGGGCAGCCGTCGCGGATGTAGCCCGCGACCTGCGTCACGATCTTGCCGTTGACCTCGAGCAGGTCCGAGCGGCTCATCCCCGGCTTGCGCGGCAGACCGGCCGTCACGATGAACAAATCGGAACCGTAGGTCGCCTTCGGATCGGCGGTGCCGACGATGCGGGTGCCGATCCCCTCGATCGCCGCCATCTGATTCAGGTCGAGGGCGATGCCCTTCGCGCGGCCTTCGAGGACATCGATGATGATGACCTCGCCCGCGAGGTTCTTCTGGGCGCACAGCTGGGCGGCGGTCATGCCGACGTAGCCGGCACCGACCACGGTGATCTTGCGTTGAGCGATGGAGGGCATGGGGCGGAGAAGTTACTCGCCCGGCCGCGGCGTTGGAAGATTCCGGGCCCCGATTCCGCCGCCGCGGTGTTGGATACAGCGGCGTGAAGAATCCGGCGATCGATGCAGAGTTCGTCCTGGAGCACCAGGGCTACGTCAGGCGTCTGGCGCGGAGCCTGGTCTTCGACGAGGCCGGCGCCGACGACCTCGCCCAGCAGGTCTGGCTCGCGGCCCTCTCGCACCCGCCGGCGAGCGAGAGCGCGCTGCGCGGCTGGCTGGCGACGGTGGCGCGCAATCTGGCTTCGAGCTCGCGCCGCGGACTCGCGGCGCGAGTCCAGCGCGAGTCGGCGGCGGCGCGTGGCGAGGCGGTGGAAGCGGCGGACGAGCTGGTGCTGCGCGAGGCCCTGCGCACGCGGATCGTTCAATCGGTGCTCGCGCTGGAGGAGCCGTTCCGCGAGACGATCATCCTGCGCTACTTCGACGAGCTCTCCCCGCGCGCGATCGCGACGAAGCAGGGCCTGGGCGTGTCGACAGTCAAGTCGCGGCTGAAGCGCGGGCTCGCGACGCTGCGCGAGCGACTCGATCGCGAAAGCGGCGGGCGCGCGGTCTGGCGTCTCGCGCTCATCGATGGATTGCACCTCGGGCCCGGGACCTCGAGTCTCGCGGGCTTCGGCTTGAAGTCACTTGCCAGCGGAGTCGTGCTGATGACCGTCACCAAGAAAATCGCGGTCGCCGTGATCGTGCTCGTCGCTTGCTTCCTGACCTGGCGCTTCGTCGCGACGAATCCGACGGAAGCTCAGGCCGTGGTCCGTGACGCTGCGCCGGCGGTCGCACTCGCCGCACAGGAAGCCGCGCCGGTTGCTGCGCAGGCGAGCGAGACCAGCCGCGCCAGCGTTCCCGTGACGATTCGCGGCAAGCGCCCGGTGGCCCCAGCCGCGATCGGCAGCGGCCCAGGAAACCTCGATGTGCGCGTCGAGATGAAGGAAGACAAAGCGCCGATCCCCGGGGTGTCCGTGTGCCTGTGGCCCATGGAGGGTCGGGTTTCGAGCCTTGGCGCCGAGCCGCTTCCCAATGCGATGACGAGGGTCACCGACGCCACGGGAACCGCGCATTTCACCGAGCTCCCGCCGGTCGATTACCAGTTCACGATCGATCGCGGCTACGAGGGACTCGGCCTGGTGCGCAGCGGAATCACCAGCACGGTCACGCTGCAGCTCGAGGATTCCTGCAGCGTTCGCGGACGGGTCGTCACGGCAACCGGCGAGCCCGTCGCGGGCGCGGACGTGTGCATCGCCGTTCGCGGCTACGACGAAACGTTCGACGCCGCGACGGCCGACGGAGAGGGTCGGTTCCGGATCGATGGCCTGAAGCCCTCCTCGGTCTACGTGTTCGCGCGCAAGTCCGGATCGGCGTTGTCCGCGCGCCAGTTCGTGCGCGTCAATCCGGGAACGACTCTCGAGGTCGAGCTCGCCCTTCGCGGCCCTGACGCGTCGATCGCGGGCCATGTGCGCGACGAGCATGGAGCGGCGATCGCGAACGCGCTGGTCGTGGTCGGAAATCGCAGACCTGGCGACGACCTCACTTCGCTCTCCTATCGGCCCGATATCGTCGACGGCACCCTGGCGCGCAGCGATGAGGCCGGGCACTTCGCGCTCGACGGTCTGCTGCCGGGTCTGGCGTGGATCGACTGCAGCGCAGCGGGTTTCCGGCCCACCAGGGAAGCGATCGAGCTTGCTCCAGGCAGCGCGCCCGTTCACGACGTGCAGATGTCTCATGGCGCTAGCCTGAGCGGGCTCGTGCTGCGAGCGGACGGCGCTCCGGCGAGCGAAGCGCGCGTCACGGTTCGCGCCGCGGGCAGCAAGCAGGTCCAGTTCACGACAGCGGCGGCGGACGGAAGCTATCGCTGCCTCGGCCTCGATCCTGGCGAGTCGCACCTGACCGCGGAACTCAGGGAAGAACGAGTCGAGAGCGATCAGGTCCTGCAGGACGGCGAGGAGTCGACCTGGAGCCCGAGACTCGGCAAGGGACTCGCCCTCGATGTCCGCGTCCTCGACGAGGCGGGCGATCCGGCCAAGCAGATCACGGTGGAAGTCCGCTGCGCGATCGAAGGCAGGGAGCCCTTTGCTCAGGGTCAGTCGTCCTCGAGCAATGGCCTGTTCCACTTCGAGGGCTGCCCGGACGCTGCTTGTGACGTGCTCGTGTACCAGTCGAATTCGCATCAATTCCAGCTCGCCAGCGCTCGCGGAGTGACTCCAGGCAGTCTCCCGATCGTCTTGACCATCGATCCCGCGCGGCGCCCTTCGATCTACATCGTGGGACGCGTCGTGGGTCCCGACGGTCAGGCGCTGGGCGGCAGCAATTTGGCCACGCTCAATTCGAGCCTCGATTGGGCGGTCAATCAGCTCGCGAAGGAAGACGGATCGTTCCGCGCCGGGCCGTATCCGCCGGGCCCGTGGGGCTTGAAGGTCTCGCACGACGGCTTCGCGTCCTTCCTGGCGAAGGAGCGCGAGCTCTCCGCCAAGGCCGTATGGGATCTCGGAACGATCCGATTGGCGCGCGGCGAGATCCTCGAGGTCGAGTTCCAGTATCCCGGCGAGCCTCCGCATGCAACGCCTTGGTTCAGCGTGCGGGGTCTGGACTCCGGGATCAGGGAATACTGCAAGGTCGAAGGCAATCGTGGGCACACGGCGCCGTTGGCGCCGGGTCGCTACGAGGTCAGCGTCGAAGGAACCTACGCGCCAGTCAAGCTGACGACCGACGTGATTGCCGGAGCGAAGAACAAGCTAGCGATCGCGCTGCAGCCGGGTGTCACATTCGCGGTGCGCGTGAACGGAATCGACGTCGACCTGATTCAGACGATCGAGTTTCGAGACGCATCTGGCGCCGTCGCGTTCGAACGCAATGCGCGCTGGCGGACTCCCACGGTGACGATGATGGTCTGCCTCGCTCCAGGCCACTACCAGCTCACCGCGACCGATCCGAAGGGCCGCAAGGCGAGCCTCGAATTCGACGTCGATGCGTCGACGGCGCAGAAGACGATCGACGTCACGCTGCCCTGACCTCGGACGCGCGAGGAATCAGCGCCGGATCCGCAGCCGGAAAGCAACCTGCAATCCGTTCTGCTCGAGCGAGTCCTGGAGCATGTCGTTGCTACCAGGATCGGAGTACGACTCGTCGAAGAGGTTGTAGCAGGCGAGCTCGAGATCGACGCCGTCGTAGATGTTCGGCGCGCGCAGCGAAAGGTTCGTGAGCACGTAGCCGTCCACTTCTCCGCCCGCCAACGTCGTGCGCGAGCCGACCGCGATCGCTTCCAGCGAGGCGAAGCAGGCGCCGTCCCACAGCTCCGCTTCGAGCCTGGCCTGGGTCACGCGTCTGGGCGAATTGGCCGGACGGTCGCCGGTCGCGTCGTCTTCCACGTCCTGAAAAGCCTGGCTCAAGGTGACCCGCCATCGATCCGAGAGCGCGTAGGCGCCCTCGAGCTCGACGCCGTTCGCGTGCACGCTGTCGGTGTTGTCGAACACTAGCGCGCCCGAGTTCGTGTCCAAGCCCTGCACGATCAGATCGCGCACCTCGTAGCGGTACAAGGAGAGCGAAAGGCGCGCGGTCTCGCCGAAGAAACGCTCGCCGACCACTTCGTACGTCGTGATGTGCTCGGGATCCAGATCCGGATTGGCAAGGTAGCTCGAGCCGTCCGAGTATTCGCTCTCGTAGACGTTCGGCGCTCGGAAGGCCGTGCCGAACAGGAGCTTCACCGCGGACCGCTCGTCGGGATGGTGGATCAGCGCCGCGCGCGGATTCAGCGTGGATCCGAAGGCGTCGTATTCATCGAAGCGGCCGCCGAGGACCAGCTCGGTGCGCTCGCCGAGCGAGATCTCGTCCTGGACGAAGGCCCCCCAGTCGACGCTGTGCGAGTGCGTGTCGACGGAGTCGAAGGTCGGATAGTAGTTGCGCTGATCCTGCTGCAGGTTCCAGCGCAGCTCGCTGCCGACGATGATTCGCTGGGATTCGCCGAGGTCGAATCCATAGCTCAGCTCCGCTCCGATCCGCCTGCCGATGACGTCGTCGCGGTCGAGCAGGTCGGGCGGGCCGCCGTTCGCCGTGTCGTCGAAGACGTACCAACCTTTGTAGCTGTAATCGTCGTAGTAGACGCGCGAATTCAGCTCGCTTCCGCCGCCGAGCTCGCGTCGCCAGGAAAGGTCGAAGTAGCCTTGTGCATCGATCAGACGGTTGTCCGGATCGTCGAAGACCGTTCCGTACTGTCCGGTCGGGATGCCCTTCTCGCGCCAGACATAGCCGGTCTCCAGGCTCAGCTCGCCGCGGGTCGCGCGCGCGAAAAAACCGTAGCCGTTCTCGTGATCGGTGTCGCGGGTCACGCCGCCCGAGGGTGTCGCCGCGTACTCGTCGTACTCGAGGCGGCTGCCGCTGCTGTCGAAGCCGCGCAGGGCGACGACGTAATCGATGCCGCCGGCGCTCACGCCGCCCTGGCGCAGTCCGGCTTCATAGCCGTCGCCGATCGTCGTCCCCACTCTGCCCTCGAAGCCGCGCGAATCGGCGCCGCTCTTCGTGATCACGTTGACCACGCCGAAGATCGCGTTGCTTCCGTACAAGGCGGAGCCCGGGCCGCGGATGAACTCGACGCGCTCGATCGTGTCGAGATCGATCACGGCTTCGCGTCCCACCGCCGCGCTCCCGTAGATGTTGTCGTTGAGCCGGTGGCCGTCGACGAGCAAGAGGAGCCGCGAGTTGTAGTCGCCGGGCACGAAGAAGCCGCGCACACCGGTGTGGTGGTAAGTCCGGTCGCTGGTCGAATAGACGCCGCACAATCCGGCGAGCACTTCGTCGAGGGTGCGGTACTGGCGCGCGCGGATCTCCTCGCCGGTGATGATCGAGACCGAGGCCGGCGCGTCGAGGGTGCTCTGCTCACGTTTCGCCGCCCCGTAGACCTGGCGCACCTCGATCGACATCAGCTGCTCGAGGTCGAGCTGATCGAGCTTCGCAGCTCCGTTAGGTTCGTCAGCGGGCTGCTGCGCTCCAAGTGGCGTGAAACCTGCCGCTACGAGGATCGACGGCAAACTCGCACGGGCAAGGACGCGACGGAGAAGCCGCGGAGAACGGAAAGGGAGCATCCGCGGACCTCATCGGCCCGATCGTCTGCTCCGCGCAAGCTATTGCGAGCGCAGTGCCTGCTTTCGAACGAAAGATCCGCACAAGTTCGCAGAGCCGGCGCTCTCACGCTCCGGCTCGAGCTCCCGACTACTGCGCCGCGCCGTCTTCCTGCGCCTTCTTCCACCAGTCCTGCCAGGCCTTGACGCGCTTCGCGCGCTCGGCGGTGTCCTGGTGCGGGTCGAAAGGCAGGCTCTTCTTCGAGACCGTGCACAGCGACACATACGCCGCTTCGCGCACCGAGGAATCCTGATCGTTGAGCGTCTCGATCAAGGCGCCGATCGCCTTGGGCGAGCCGAGGTCGCCGAGCACGCGCGCCGTCGCCATGCGCACGAAGATGTCGACGTCCTTCAAGCGCGGCAGAAGATACTCGGCCACGGCCGGATCCTTGGTCTCGCCCAGGCTGGACACCGCGACCCAGCGATCGCCGCTGGCCGGGCTCTCGAGCTGTTGCACCAGACCCATCCACGGCGGCGTGCCGACCGGCGTCGCCGGTGCGACGGGCGATGCAGGCCCCGCGGCGGGCTTGGCGTCGAGCTGCTTCTTCATCTCGAGGATCGCGGACTCGAGATTGACGGCGCGATTTTCCAGGTCGGCGACTTTCTGCGCGCTGGCGAGCAGCTCCTGATCGTGGCGCTGCGTGCTGGGCACGACGCTCTTCAGGCTCGCGATGTCGTTGCGCAGCTCGCCTAGCGGCAGCAGCGCCTTGTCCAGCTTGGACTGTCCGTCGACGATCCGCGCGTCGAAGGCCTTGCGCTCGTTCTCGGTGCTCTCCTTCAACTTCTCCTCGAGCTTCAGGATCTGGCCCTGGAGTTCCGTGGAGCGCGTCATCTCCCGCATCTCCGCGTCGAGCTGGACCTTGGCCGCGGCCGCGAACTTGTCGTCGACCTGCCTGCGGTCCTTGTCCGCGCGCTCGGTCAGCCAGTACAAGCCCAGCGCGGTGAGCGCGAGCGCGAACAGGGCCACCGCGACTCCCGAGCCCGAGCGCTGCCCGCGCCCATGGTTGACGTGCGAATGGTTGGGCGCGTGGTGGTGCGTGTGGGCCGGCGCAGAGAAGGAGCCCTGGCCGAAATCGGATCCGCCCGGCGCGACCGGCAACGGCGTCACGCTGGCCTGGGGCTCGGGGATCGGCGGGCTGCTCGCGCCGAAGGGACCCTGGACGCTCGCCGCCGCGGCGGGCATGTTCTCGCGCTGGGTCATCAACTGATCGCACTTGCCGCACACGACGCGCCCTTTGCGCATGAAGGCGCGGCCTTCGTCCAAGTCGGCCTGGGGCACCGATTCGTTGCACAGATCGCAGAAGTGGATCTTCATGATTTCCTTAGAGTAGGCCGGAGAAGGGGAGCTTCAGCGCGCCAGTTCGGGCCTTGGACGTCTATATACTGAAAACGATGGTCGCCGACGGAGGGGAGAAGGCTATCCAAGCGCGGATCCCCCACCCTCGACGCTGGACGATGGACCTTATCTAGACCGATTCCTTGACCGAAGAAACGCTTTCGATCTCCGACGCGACCCGGGTCCGCCTCGATCGGCTGGGCCTGGAGTTCCTTGCCGACGTGCTCGGCATGGAGGCCCGCGAGCGGCCGACCAACGCGGCTGCCCTGGTCTCCCTGGGGATGGTGCTCACCCAGCTCGGCCGCTACCAGGAGGGGCTGCTCGTCGATCAGCGGCTGGTCGAGCTGCATCCTGAGGACCCGACAGCGCATTACAACCTGGCCTGTTCGCTTGCGCTCACCGGCGAGCGCCACAAAGCGCTCGATTCTCTGGAGGAGGCCGCGCGCCGGGGGTACGACGACGCGCCCCATCTGGCGGCCGATCAGGACCTGGAATCGCTGCGCGGCGAACCACGCTTCCTGGAGCTTCTAAAAAAGCTCGAAAAAGGCGCCTGAAATCCGCGGGGACCCGCGTCCCCGAGCCTCCGGCCGCCCGAAGCGGCCTCAGTGCGCCGCGGTCAGGATGCCTTCGTGCTCGCGGTCCTTCCACCAGGCTTCCCAGTTGAGCACGCCCTGCTCGCGCAAGAGCTCCGGGTCCTTGGCGTCGTACTCGAGGCGTTCGCCCGTCGATTCGAGCAGAGCCTGGGCGCACAGGGCGCGCATCATCAAGGTCTGGTCGCGCAGGCCGGCGATCAAGACCGGGGCTTCGTGCCAGTCGCCCAGGCGCAGGAACATGCGCGCGCGCTCGTAGCGCAGGGCGGGCGGGATCTCTTCGTTCCACTGGATCTGGCGCAGCGAGGTCACCAGGCGGCTGTCGCGCGTCGCTCCGAGCGCGGCCAGGGCGCTGCCGGCGACGTCGGGACGCGGGTCGGTCACCAGCTCGAGGAGCTTGGGATAGGCGGGCTCGCCGACGGTCGCGAACCAATGGATCTGCTCGACGCGCTCGCGGCCATGGGTCCATGGCAGGCGCTGAGCCGCGTCTTCGATCTGCTGGCGCAGCACCGGAGAGGGCTCGAGCCAGGGTCCGACCGCGGCCTTGCGAGGCTGCTGGCCTTCGGTGGTCGTCACGCAGCTCGCGGAAAGTCCCACGAGAGCGAGGAAGAGGAAGTGAGCGCCGCGAAACTGTGCAAATCCCATGCGTATCTCCTGCGACCGAACTCAGGTCGCAGGCGGCCTATCGGAAGTTTCTTCCGTGGCCTTGATGCAGAAGGCGCAGCGCTCCCGCTAGCGGGTCCAGCGTCCCAGGAGCAGGGCGGCGGACAGGAGGCCGATCGAGGCCAGGAGCACCCAGTTCGCGGCCGGGTGAGGCTGCCGGGACGTCGGCGAAGCAGAATCCGACCCTGCTACGTCGATCGCGATTGGGGAAATCGTGAATTCGATGGCTCGCGGGGGCTCGAGGGGGACGCTGACCAGGACTTCGGGGCTCGCGGAGCGCAGCTCGAGCACGCTGCGGGTTTCTGATCGAGCCAGTGCAGCGAGCTGCTGCGGCGGAAGTATCGCGCAGCGCGTGGTCCTCGGATCGTCCGCGAGCCGGATCGGCGGCTCCAGGGCGATCTCCCCCGCCGAGCCGAGCGACGCGGTCAAGTTCGCCGGCAGGGCCGCGGGCAGGTCGTGGATCCAGAGCGTCCCCGCTTCGATCGCAGCCTGTGGCAGTCGGCTGTGCTCGCCATCGCCGCGCGCCAAGGTGCGCAGCAGCGGACCGAGCGCGGCCGGTGCACGCGTCGCAGCGGTCCAACCCTCCGCGGGCAGGCTGGCGAATGCCGCGCTCCAACCACGGCCCTGCTCGCGGATCGCCAGCAAGGGATCGCCCTCGAGGCTGCGCCAGAGAATCGTGGCGCCGTCGTCCGCCGTGGCGATCCAGGCGCGCTCGATCGAGGCGGGCGCGCCAGGAACCATGGCCGCGGCCAGCTCGCGCAGCGCTGCGGGCGCTTGCGAAGCATCGGGAGGGTTCGCGACCCCCGCGGTTGCCGTTCGCGTGCGCTCCGCATCGACCGAGCGCGCGAAGAGCGCGCCCAGTTGGCGAGGATCCTCGACGCGCGTCAACTCGCGGCCGGCGGGCAGCAGGCTCGCGAGGAAACCGAGGTCCGCATCGGGCCCGAAGGCGAAGACCGCCAGCTCGACGCGCGCCTGGGCAAGCTTCGCTCGCAGTGGAGCGAGATCGACGTTTCGGCCGGCCTCGGGATCGCGGCCGTCGCTCAAGAGCAGCGCCAGGGTTTCATTCGGTGCGGCGCTGCGCGTTCGCACCAGGCCCTCGAGGGCGGCGATCACATCGGTCCCGCCGCTCGGCCGCCGCTCGCGCAGCAGGAGTGCGAGATCGAGCGAGGCCGAGCCCGCTTGATTCGCGTCGCGCACCAGGCTCGCGGGCTCGAGCTCGCGCGTGAAAAATGCGAGCAGCAGTCGATCCTGGGGCGGAACGACTTCGGCGAGCGTGATCGCCGCGGCGCGCACGGCTTCGAAGGCCGAGCCGGCCATCGAGCCGGAGCCGTCGATCAAGAGCAGCACGTCGCGCGGCTTGCGCTCGGGCGGCCTGGGCCGCAGCGGCAGGAGAGCCCTGGCCGTCTTGTCCTCGGCCAGCGGACTCGCCCCGCGCAACGCCGCGCTTCCCGAACAATCCAGCCATCCCCCGCCTGCGTCCAGGAATCCGCGCAGCAGGTCCGCCGGCACCTCTTGCGCGGCCACGTCCAGGGTCAGCACGGCCTGCACATGCGCCAGTGCTGCCGGCAATTCCTCGAGCGGTGTCGGCAGGAAGGCGAGACCAGGCCAGCGCTCGGCGTCGGTGACGAACGCCGTCCGAGCACGCTCGGCGTCCGGATCGGACTGCGCCGACACCACGGCGATCTCGAGCGCGCCACCGACCTCGACCCAGGCCGCGGCTGCGTCGTTCTCAGGGATCGGATCGCGATCGAGGAACACCCGCGCGGCGATCCGCAGGCCGCCCGCGGGCGCTGCGCCGAGCTCGAAGCGCCAGGTCGCTTCGCTGGCCGAGAGCTCGCGCTCGAAGGCGAGCGTCGCGGCAGGCGCGGCGCCGCTGAGCTGGAACTCGACGCGAACCTTGCGCCCTTGATCGACTCTGCCCGGTGCCCACTCGCCGCGCACGCGCAGCTCGCAAGCCAGAGGCGCGCTCTGCTCGAGTCGCCGCGGCGCGGAAAGCGAAACCAGCGCGAGATCATCCAGCTCGGAAGGAGCGAGCTCGGCGCTTTCCACTTGCAGCCCCGCTTCCCGAAGCGCGCGCAGCGAAGCTTCGATCGCAGGACCGGTGCTGCGCCGGTCGGTGAACAGACGCACGACTCCCCCGCTGGTCCCGCTGTCCGCCGCGCCGGCGCGAGCCAGCTCGAGCGCAGCCGCAAGATCAGTCTGCAAGTCATCGCCGAGGCGCGGCGCTCGGCCGAGCTCGCGGCGCGCAGGCCCCGGGCTCGCCCACCACGCGCAGTCGCCCGCGAACACGAGCGCGGCAAAGTCGGCGCCCGAAGCCCGCGCGCGAGCGCGCTCGCGCTCCGCGCACTCGCGCATCCACGCCTCGAATCCCGGTCGCGTGCGCACCACGCTCGCCGAGCCGTCGAAGACCGCGATCCACAGCGGCCGGCCCGAGCCGGAACCGTGCAGCGGAGCGGCAAGCCATGCTCCCAGCGCAAGGCCGAAAGCCGCGAGGGCAGCGAGCCAGGTTCCGGCTCGCGGCAAAGAGCTAAGACGGCTCGTGTTCGCGCCTCGCCGGCCCATCGGGCAATGCTTCGACCAGCGTGCTGGAGTCGATCCAGCCGCCGCCGAGCAGACGATCGCCGCGGTAGAAGGCCGCGCCCTGTCCCGGGGTAATCGCGAGCTGCGGTTCGTCGAACACGACTTCGGCCACGCCGGCGCTGACGGCGATGGTCGCCGCTGCCGGCTCGTGGTGGTAGCGCACCTGCACCTCGGCGCGGAATTCGCCGGAAGCCGGGAGGTCGAAACCGATCAGGTTCAGCTCGCGCACCGCCATCGAGCGCGCGTGACACTCTTCGCGCGAGCCGAGCACCACCGTGCCGCTTCCCGGATCGAGGGCGACCACGTACAGCGGAGTTCCGCCGCCGACGCCGTGGCCCTTGCGCTGTCCGATCGTGAAATGCTCGGTGCCCGCGTGCTGACCGAGCACCCGGCCGCCCGTGTCGACGAGCTCGCCGGGGTGCAGGGCCGCGCCGCGTTGCTCGAGCAGCAGTCGATAATCATTGGAAGGCACGAAGCAGATTTCCTGACTATCCGCCTTCTTCGCGGTGCGCAGGCCGGCCTGCTGTGCGAGGGCGCGGACTTCGGTCTTCTGCAATCCGCCCAGCGGCAGCTTGGCGCGCGCGAGGTGGTGCTCGGCGACGCTGAACAACTGGTACGACTGATCCTTGGAATGGTCGACGCCGCGGCGCACCACGACGCGGCCGTCCTCGATGTCGATGCGCGCGTAGTGGCCCGTGGCGACGAACTCCGCGCCGAGCTCGTCGGCGAAGGCGAGCAATCGATTGAACTTCAAGTCGCGGTTGCAGATCGCGCAGGGATTGGGCGTGCGGCCGCGCTCGTACTCCTCGAGGAAGTAGCGGATGATCTGTCCGAATTCCTGCTTGAGGTCGACGGCCTGGAACGGAATTCCGAGCGAGCCCGCAACCATGCGCGCGTCGCGTGCATCGGAGACGGAGCAGCAGCTCTTCTTGTGCGATTCCGCCGCGTCGACGTGCACGCCGTTGCGCATGAACAGCCCGACCAGCTCATGGCCTGCCTGCTGGAGCATCCAGGCGCACACGGAGCTGTCCACGCCGCCACTCATGGCGACGACGACGCGAGATTTCGAAACGGGGACGACCAAAGGGATGGATGCCTGGAGAGCGGGGATGGAGCTGGTGCGCGATTGCGGATCGACGGGGTTCGGCGGCGAACGCAGCTCGCCAACGCCCGCACCTGCTTTCGGTTCGCCGGGGATTCTAGTAGCCTCTTCGCCCGCTTGGCAGGCCGGGGCCCCCGGCAATGTCGCGGCTCGACCTCCCGTCACTCCGCCAGACCCCAGCTCACAGCCCCAATATGGATGCTTTCGCCTTAGCGGTGCAGGACACGCAGTCCCCCCCGAACCCGGCCCCGACTGGAGATGCAACCACGGCGACCACGGGTCAGGCGCCGGGCGGCCCGCCTGCGGATGCTCCGCAAACCTCGCTCCTCGGCTCGATCGTGAGCATGGCGCCCTTCCTGATCATCATCCTGATCTTCTACTTCGTGATGCTCGGGCCCGAGCGCAAGCAGCGCAAGAAGCGCGAAGCGATGATCGCCGCGGTCAAGAAGGGCGACAAGGTGCTGACGACCGGTGGCATGTACGCGAGCGTGGCGGCGGTGAACGAAGACTCGATCACCCTGCAGGCGGCCGACGACGTGCGCCTGCGCTTCTCGCGCCAGGCGATCGCCCAGGTGCTCGAGCCCGAGACCGAGGCCGCTGCCAAGACCTGATCGCGGGCCTGCGGCGGCTCCTGCTCGCCCTGGCGCCGGTCTGGTTCGCGCGGACTCGCAGTCCGTGTCCCGCGGAAGTCGGCGAAGCCGGCGAGCGCATCGCCGAAGGCTACCTGCGCGCTTCGGGTCTGCATTTTCTCGGGCGGCGAGTCGCGACCCGGCGAGCCGAAGTGGATCTCGTCTTCCTCGATCGCGGAAGACTGGTCTGCGTCGAGGTCAAGACCGCGCTGCGCGCGCGCGCCGGGCCCTGGCGACCCGGCGATTCCTGGCGCACCAGTGCCTTCGAGCGCCAGCGCTGCGCGGCTGCCGAGCTCCACGCCAGGCAGCTGGCTCGCGGCGCTCCCTCGCCGCGCCTGGATCTGGTCGAAGTCTGGATCGGTCCGCGCGGGAAGCGACCAGAAATCTGCCATCGCCCGGGGCTCGAGCGTCTACCGCCGCGGTCACCGTGACCGGGCGGCGTGGGCTCCAGCTGCCCTGGCCTCGATTCAACCGCGCCGCCCCCCTGCGCCGATGAGCGGGGGTGAAAAACCGCCCCGCAGACAAGCGCGACCGAGCCGCTGGCTGCCTGATAGACTCGCCTGTCGGTTCCGTCAGCGGATGGGCCGTCCCACACCCTGCTTCGCACCTAGAGTCTTTCAGCGCCTTCCTAGCGCGTCCACTGATCCGCCGGCCTCGTGCGCTGGCGGCTGGGATCGCCAGCGTCCCTGGCTGAGGGGGCGTCCGGTCCCGACCCATGATCCGAGTCCTGCGCCACTACCTGCCCCTGCGAAGGGCCCTGCTGGTCTTCAGCGAAACGCTGCTGCTCTTCGTAGCCCTGGGTCTGGGGATGACTTCCCACCTCTGGCACGAGCTGACGCCCTCGGTCATGAAGGAGCTGCTCGCCGAGAACGTGGGCCGCGCGGACGCGATGAAGCGCTGCATCCTGTCCGCCTTCCTGCTGGCCCTGGTCGCCCAGGTCGGGATCGCGTTCAACGAGCTGTACGACTTCCGGATCTCGATGTCGCGTTTCGACCGCGCGTCGCGCTTCGTCAGCTCGACCGGCAGCGCCGTGGTCCTCTCCCTGGCACTGGTCGGCCTGGCGCGGGTCTGGCACCTCGTGCACGTGTTCGATTTCCCGGGGCTTTCGCCATCGCAGCTGATCCAGACCCTGGTGTTCGTGCTGCTGATCGGCTTCGGGCTCCTGTACCTGTGGCGCAACGCCTTCCACTTCGCGCTGCGGCGCTGGAACTTCAACGAGCGCGTGCTGCTGCTCGGCGCGGGCCCCGCGGCGACTTCGCTGGCCGCTGAGATCCTCAAGCACTCCGACTCGGGCTACGAAGCCGTGGCGATGATCCCCGAGGCCGGCGGCCACGGCGTCGACCGCTCGGCGACGAAGCCGCGCTCCGGACTGCACGGCAACGGCGCCGGGGTGCACGAGGACGGCAACGGCCATGGCGACGTGCTCACCGCGACCCAGTTCCACCGCGGCGGCGACGGACGCGGCACGGGCGAGCTGCTGCTCGAGCCTGTGACCCTGCAGAAAACCACGGTCGAGGACCTGATGCAGCTCGACACCTCCGCGGCGCGCCCGCTCGAGGAGCCGCTGTTCGAGCTGGTGCGGCGCCTGCAGATCGACATCGTCGTCGTGGCCCTGCAGGACCGCCGCGGCAACCTGCCGACCGATCAACTCTTGCGCTGTCGTCTCGCGGGCATCGCGGTCAAGGAACGCGAGGCCCTCTACGAGCACATCACCGGCAAGATCGCCGTCGAGGCGATGCGGCCGTCCTACCTGATTTTCAACGACGGCTTCGCGCGCACGCCGTCGAGTGAAATCGTCAAGCGTTCGATCGACGTCGCCTTCTCTTTGACAGGAATCCTCCTGACCTGGCCCGTGATGCTCGCGACGGCGATGGCCATACGCATCGACTCGCGCGGCCCGGCCCTGTTCGAGCAGCGGCGCGTCGGCTTCGACACCAGGGAATTCACGCTCTACAAGTTCCGCTCGATGCGCACCGACGCCGAGGCAACGACTGGCGCGGTCTGGGCCATGAACAACGACCCGCGCATCACCCGCTGCGGCCGCTTCATCCGCAAGTCGCGGCTCGACGAGCTGCCGCAGCTGTTCAACATCCTCATCGGCGACATGTCGCTGGTCGGACCGCGACCGGAGCGCAAGGTGTTCGTCGATTCGCTCGCGACACAGATTCCGTATTACTCGCAGCGCCACATCGTGAAGCCCGGTCTCACGGGCTGGGCGCAGATCAACTATCCCTACGGAAACACGGTCGAGGATGCGCTGCAGAAGCTGCAGTACGACCTGTTCTACATCAAGAACCAGAGCCTCTTGTTCGACCTCTCGATCATCTTCAACACGATCAAGACCGTGGTGCTGCGCAAGGGCACGTAGGCAATCACAGGCTCGAGGGATACCCTCGTGAGTCACGATGCGAGCCCTCGCGAAAGTGACTCTGGTCGCGGGTGGCATGTTGCTGCTCGTCGCGCTGTGCACGCAGAGCTTCCGCGGCTCGGAAAGCAGCGCGCGGCCGCTCGATGAAAGTCGGCCGCAGAGCTCGCAAGTCACCCCTGGCGACGGCGCGCAGACGTCCCTGACGCAACAGGATTCGCGCACCCAGGGGGTTCCCGAGCCGACCGCCGAACCTGTGAGTCCAGGGCCGCGAGCAGGTGTCGAACTGCGGTTCCGATTGAAGACCGACACCGGTGATTGGGATTCGACGGGCGAGGGCAAGGTCCTGGCGATGTGGGATCCGAGTGTTGCCGGACGCGCAGAGTTGGTCATCAAGGACGGCAGCGCGTGGCTTCCCGAGACCGTCGCCTCCAGTGGAACGAGCCTCTCACTTCAGTTCCTCAAGCTCGAGCTGCACGGCCGTCGCGCCGAGCCCTTCGAGGAGCGCACCATCGTCCAGTGTCCGGGCCGAGTGGACGTCGATTGCCGCTACCGCGTGACGATGATCCGCGCTTTCTCTGGCGAAGACCGCGTGGAATGCACCGACCTGACCCTGTGCGCCTCCGGAGGCATGAACCAGGAGCTGTTCGTGATGCCCGCGTGCAACGCGGACGGCCAACCTTTCGGAGTCCTTCGCGAGCATGCGTCTTCGCCGCTCATCCTCGACGACAAGGAAGGCACGAAAGTCTATTTCCTGCGCGCTCCGGACACGGCCTGGAAGAGAATCGGCGTCGATCACAATTCTCCAGGCACCTACCGGGTGCTCTTGAAGCCGGGAGGCGATGCGAGCTTTCAATTGGCGCCGCTCGGCACGCCTCACCAGAGCGTGATGCGCCTGCGCCTGTACTCGGCCTCGAAGGAAACTTTCGCGAGCGAGGCCCGCGGCGATCTCCTGCTTTCGCCGGAGGGACGGAGCACGGCCACCGGTCTTCCGTCCGGAAGCTGGCTGGTGCGCCCGGAATACGGAAGGCTGGGCGAGCTCAAGCTGGTTTTCGGCGAGGCGGCCTTCGAGGTTCGCACGGGCGAGCAGACCAGCGTATCCGTGGAAGTGCATCAAATGCCACCCCAGGAATCGGCCGCTCACGTGCACGGCGTGCTGCATTTTCAACCAGGCGTCGTGCTCCCCCACGGCGAGCTGACCCTGCGATCGAAAGACCCTTGGAGCCCGCGCTCGCTGCGCCCACCGGTATTCGCGCTGTCGAGCCTCGCGCGTGCACCTGGACTGGAGCACTCGCTGCTCTGGGACGCCGGCAGCGTGCCGCCCGGCGACTACGTCCTGGAGCTGTGCTCCCTGCAGGCCGCGAAGGACGTGCGCGTCGAGCCTTCGACCGAACAGCGCGTCGACGTAGATCTGCGCGGTCTGGAAAACGTATCCGTGCGCGCCATCGACTCGCGCACGCGTGCGCCGATCGCGTTGCGAAGGCTGGGCTGCCGAGCGCTCGATGGCGATGCGCGGCTTGCGGGCCTTTTTTATTCGGTCGATGTCGCATCCGCGCAGGCACTCGATCCGATCCAGCTCTGCCTGCGCCCGGGACGGTACCGGCTCTCGTTCGAATCGCCCGATTTCCCGAGCACGGGTCGTGATGTGGTCTTCCAGTCGGGGGGCGAGCCGCTGGTCTTCGAGGTCGAGTCTCAAAGGCTCCCGACCAGCCAGGTGAGTGTGACTCTGCGCTGCGAAGGCGTGCTCTATCCTGCGGACCCCGCCTGGTGGCACGCGCTGACGGTCGGCGATTCCCTGGGTGAGCGCGTCACGCCGAGCCTAGGCACGAGGTCCTCTGGTTTTTCCAACCTGGGCTCGGGCGGCGACCTGCGCTTCGTTGACATGGAAGGACCGGTGCGGATCGTGTTCCCTCCGCTCGACGACTTCGAGCCGATCCCGCCCGCGGAAGTCACGCTGAGCGCGAGCCGCAAGGCCGAAGTCCGCATCGATCTCGTGTCCTCTTTTTGAGCCGATCGCCCGGCTGCGGTCGGCGCTAGACTCCGCCGATGACCTCGAAGGACTACGTGCTCGGCACCCAGGCGGACGAGCTCGCGCGGCTGGAGTTCCAACACAAGGTCTGGATCCAGCAGGCCTACGCTCTGTTCCAGCGCGCCGGCTTTCGCGAAGGGCAGGTGGTGCTCGATCTCGGCTGCGGCCCGGGGTTCACCTCGATGGAGCTCGCGCACGTCGTCGGTCCGAAGGGCAAGGTGATCGCGCGCGATCAGAGCGCGGCCTTCTTGGAATTCCTCGCCGGCGAACGCACGCGCCGCGGGCTCTTGCAGATCGAGCCGAGCGAAGGGCCGGTCGAAACGCTCGCGCTGGCCGACGCGAGCCTCGACGCCATCTACTCGCGCTGGCTCTTCTGCTGGCTCGCCGATCCCGGCGCCGTCCTGCTGCGCGTCGCGAAGTTCCTGCGCCCCGGCGGCGTGATCGCCCTGCAGGAATACCTCGACTGGGCCGCGATGAAGCACGTGCCGCGCGACGCGAAGTTCGATTCGCTGGTCTCGGCGGCCATGCGCAGCTGGTCCGACGCCAAGGCGCGCATCGACATCGCCGAGGAAATCCCGACCTTGGCCGAGCGCGCCGGGCTCGAGGTCGTCTACTTCCAACCGATCCCGCGAGCCGGCCGGCCAGGTTCCCTGGAGTGGCGCTGGATCGAGACTTTCTTCGAGACTTACGCGCCCAAGCTGGTCGAGCGCGGATTGCTCACGGCGCAGCAGCTCGAGGATTGGCTGCCCGCCGTGCACTCCCAGGGCGCCAGTGATCGGCGCCACTGCGTCACGCCGATGATGGCGGATGTCGTGTTGCGCAAACGCTGAGCGAGCTCCGAGACGATCGGGGACGAGCCGCTTTCGACCGCGAGCAGGCTTTCCCTGGTTCGGGAGAAGCACGCGCCGAGGCCTGAATAAGCCTGCGGAATGCCTGTATGGCGCGCCTCACAACCAGGGGCTTGCGAGTTGTGCAGGTGCGCGGAAGAATCTCCGCCCCGCAATTCGCGCGACTGGAGCCAACAGAGAAAACCAAGGGTCAAATCATGGGTGCAACGACGAAAGCTAATCAGGAAGCGGCCACGAAACTGGTCGTGGAATTGGAAAAGGAAAACAAGAAGAACCAGGTGAAGATCCTGGACGTGCTCAAGAACCTCGAAGCGGCCATCACCAAGCACGATGGGACCATGCTCGACCTCTACTCCGATCAGATCGAGGACACCAGCGGCCTCTTGTCGGACACGATCCGGGACTGCACCCCCGCTCTGAACGCGATCGGCGAGCTGCGCAAGGACAAGGACTTCATGGCGGCGAAGTTCGCGGTGGTCAAGGACCTGACCTCGCGCGTCGACGCGGTCAAGCTGCTGCTGACGCCGCAGCTGGTCAAGCTCAAGGAGCTCGAGAAGAAGGCGCTCAAGGAGCGCGAGGCTCTGAGCGGCGGCAAGGAAGAAGCGGTCGAGACGTACGCCGACCTCGAGGACCGCGTCAAGGACAAGAAGAAGCTGGTCGAGAAGAAGGCCGCCGACCTCAAGGGTCTGGCCGCCTCGGCGGACAAGGCGGTGAGCGCGAAGAATCAGGCGGGCTTGACCTCGGCGCGCACGAAGATCCTCGATCTGAAGCTCAGCACCGAGAAACTCGAGCTGCAGCACCTGGAAACGGAGATCGCGGCATTCCTCAAGAAGTACAAGGACGCCGGGCTGAACACGGACGCGAACTGGCTGAAGGACGAGGTCTACAAGCTGAAGTCGCTGGTCGAGGATGGCGAGAAGGAGTTCAAGCGGCTGATGGCCCTGGGCCAGATCAGCGCGGCGCCTGCAGCTCCGCCGGCGTCTGTGAAGCCGGCTCCGAAGCTCAGCAGCGATGACATCGCCAAGGCGGCGAAGCAGCTTGGGATCGACGCGAAGGACAA
>DATHET010000325.1:0-10388 GCA_035490315.1 Planctomycetota bacterium | reverse complement strand
CGAGCATGGGCTACTCGGTCTGGCTCTTCGCGTTGGTCGGCCTCGCGCCGGCGCTCGGTGTCCTGCCCTTCGTGAAAAAGCCCTGGATGAAGATCGCCTTGATCGCGATTCCGATCGCAATTGCGGTAGCCCTGGCGTTCAGGACCTACGACACCAGCGCGCTCTGAGCACCGGTTCGCGCGATCTGCTCGTACACGCGCAGCGTTGAGCACGCATTGGCTTTCCAGGTGAAGCGGCTCGCCAGATCCCGCCTGCGAGCCGTCTGCCCCGCGTCCTGGGCCTTCGCGAAGCCGCGCGCGAGAGCCTGGTCCAATCCGACGTCGATGGCGGCCGCTGGATCCGCTTCGACGTAGTCCGCGAGCTCGCCCATGGCTTCGACGAAGCTGGGCAGGCGGCTCGCGACCACGGCGACTCCCAGGGACATGGCCTCCAGCGGCGTGACCGCGGTCCACTCGTCGCGCGCGAGGTGCACGAGCAGGGTCGAGCCTGCGACGAGCTCCGGCATCGCGCTCTCCAGCGGCTCGTCGATCCAGCGCACGTCGCGCCGCACCGGGCTGGAGCGCAGCGCCGCGTCCAATCGATCCGCGTCGTCGCCACGCCGCCCGCAGATCACGAGATCGGCATCGAGGCCGCCGCCGCGCAGCCGCTCGAACGCGCGCAGGATCTCGACCTGGCCGCGCTGCGCGCGAACCGCTCCGAGGACCAGGATCCGCGCGCGCTCGCGCGCCTGCGTCGCTGCGGGGAGATCGCGCAGCCAGTGGTCGCAGCCTACCGGAACCACGTGAACCCGCTCGGCCGCAAGCCCGTACCCGCGCGTCAGCGCGCGCTTGGCGTATTCGTTGAACACCAGCACGCCCGCCATGCGCGCGAGGGCTCCGCGCACGGCTGCATCGCTTTCCTGCGGCGCCTGCGCGAGGGCCACGATCTGTGGCGCGTTCGCGTTCGGAGGCCCGATCAGGTGCGCGCGATGGAAGACGCTGATCTTCCCCAGCCAGGTCTCCGCGCCCATGCCGAGCGTGCCTTCGAGAAGTCGCAACCATCCGCGCTTGGCGCGCCAGCGCCGTCGCAGGACTCCGTTGCGAGGCAGTCCCAGCGCAGCCTCCGGCAGGTCCTCTCCTTCCGGCCCGACGTCGAGCAGCGCCAGCGACGGTCGGCCCTCATGCGCGGACAAAGCCGCCAGGGCTCGCACCAGCTCGCGCATGTAGCGCCCGACTCCCGGCGCGTGCGTCGCCGCCGGCCAGTAATCGAAACCAACACGAAGCCCGAGGTCGGTCCTGATGCAATCGTCTCTCGCACCAAACCCGAGCTCCGCGCGATTCACGCAGGCAGCCCCTTCTCGATCACCTTCTCGATCGCCTCGCAGAAGCGGTCGAGCTCCTCGAGCGTGGTCTGGACGCTCGGCGTGATGCGCAGACCGTTGAACTCCGGATGGTCGATCCCCGTGGTCCAGATGCGATGCTGTGCCCACAAATGCGCCTGCAATTTGCCCGTGTCGATCCCCTCGACGCGCACGTTCGCGATCCCGATCGAGTAGCGCCGATCGAGGCTCGTGTTGAAATGCACCCGCGACTGCTTCGCGAGCCGACTGGTCCACACCTCGCGCAGGTAATACAGCCGCTCCTGCTTGCGCCGCGGCGTGATGCCCTGGTGGAAGCTGAGCGCCTCGCCGATCGCCAGCGTATTCGCCGCCGGATGCGTGCCGATCTCCTCGAACTTGCGGATGTCCTTGTCGAGCAGCGGCGGCGCGGCGAACAGAGGCCAGATCGAATCGATCTTGCTCTTGCGGACATACAGGAGCCCCGTCCCGTGCGGCGCGAACAACCACTTGTGCAGGCTTGTGCCGAAGTAATCGCAATCGAGATCGGGGAACGTGAAATCGAGGTGCGCGAACGTGTGCGCCCCGTCGATGAGCACCGGAATTCCGCGCTTGCGTCCCATCGCCACGATCGCTTTCACCGGCAGAAGCTGTCCAGTCAAATTGATCGCGTGGCAGACCAGGATCATCCGCGTGCGCGGCGTCACCGCCGCCTCGAAGCGCCGCACGACTTCCGCGTCGTCCTCGCAAGGCACCGGAATCTGGATCTTCTTGAGCACGATCCCGTCGCGCCGCTCGCGCTGCTCGAAAGCCGTCAGCATCCGCGGATAATCCTGCGTGGTGGTGACGACCTCGTCGCCGCGCTCGAGCTTCATGCCGAACTGCAAGGTCTGCAGCGACTCGCTGGTGTTGCGCGTGAACGCTATTTCCTCCGGATCGCAAGCCCACTGGCGCGCGATGCGCTGGCGCAGAGGCTCGCGCTGCGGCTCGAGGATCTGCCATAGATTGTGGGTCGGGAGATCGTTCGAGAACTCGAGCAGGCGCTGCATCGCCTCCTGCACCACGCGCGGCGACGGACAGCAGCCGCCGTTGTTCAGGTTGATCTTCGTGCGGTCGCCGGTGAACGCGAGCTGCACTTCGCGCCACAAGTCCTCGTTGCGCGCATCAGCGACCGGATCGCCGCCATCGAGGCGAGCGAAGCCCTCGAAAATCCGCGCCAGGGCCTCCGGCCTCGACCATTCGGATTCCAGATTCGGACCGATCGACGCCGGGATGGCGGGCAAGGTCATGGCTTCGAGAAATTGGCGGCGGTTCACGCGAGCTCTCCGCAAGGGGATTGGGGGCGCGACGATCTTGCAGACACTTGGCTTCGCCGTCCATGCACAGCCTGGAGGATCGCTGCGCAACCGCGGAACGACCTACGTGCTAGCGCTGTTCCTTGCGCGCGAAACCGCGTTTCCCGCGCGGCTTCGAGAAACCGAAATTCGCCGCGGTCGGCGCGGGCCCGCGCGCTTGCTTGGGAGTCGCCTGCCTCTGCCCCGACGCCGTGCTCGTCGGTTGCGCGCGCCGCTGCCCGGGGCGATCGGGATCGAACTCCTCGCTCACCAGCGGCGACTTGGAGCGCGTCGGATCCCGCGTGATCAGCCGCAGCTCGCGCTGGGTCGGCGTCCTTCCGAACAGGCCGCCCTCGGCCGCCAGCGCGTCGTTCAGCTCGACGTACAAGGCCTTGAGGAAGGGCAGCCACAAAGGGAAGGTGCACGCGATGATCGCGTACTTGATGAACAGGGTGTTGAGCGCGGCCAGGAACATCGCATCCAGTGTATCGAACGCGCCGAGCCCACTCTGAAGCCTGGCCGCCGGCTCCCACGCAGGCGGTGTACGGCGGGGGTCCCGACGCTACCCTGAGCGGCGCATGCTCGGTTACCTGACTCGCTACTTCCTGCGCGGCCTGCTGATCGTCGTGCCCGTCGGCCTGACGATCTACGTCTTTTTCCGCGTCCTCGACTGGGTCGACGGCCTGCGCAAGATCCCGGCGCTCAAGCCCTACCTGGATTATCCGGGCATGGGGCTGTTGATCACCCTGGTCCTGATCACGCTGGTCGGGTCGCTGGCCACCAATTTCCTGGCGCAGCAGGCGCTCAAGGTCCTCGAGGGCTGGGTCGGCCGCCTGCCGGTGGTCAAGCTGGTCTACAACTCGATCCGCGACCTGACCGACGCCTTCGTGGGGGACAAGAAGAGCTTCGACCAGCCGGTCTGGTTCCTCGAGAGCGACACGTCGCAGGTCAAGCGCATGGGCTTCGTGACGCGCAGGTCGATGGAGCAGGTCGGGCTCGAGGGCCATGTCGCGGTGTATCTGCCGCTGTCGTTCACGTTCGGAGGATTTCTGGTGCTCGTTCCGCGGGACAATGTGCACGCGATCGATCTCGACAGCGGCGAGATGATGGCGCTGATCGTGTCGGGCGGAGTCTCGGGCGGGAAGAGCACGGACTCGGGCCACGCGCGGCCCGCGGCGAAGGTCTGATCAGCGAGCGCGCAGCACGCCGTCCGATCCCACGGTGAGCATCCACAGCACGGGTGTCGCGCGTTCGCCGCGGCCTTTCGTTCCTCCGCAGAGGATCGATATCGGCTCACCCGGAGCCGAGGGTCGCAGGACGGTCAGCGAGTCGCCGAAGTGCACGGCATCGTCGACGTCTCGCGGTCCGTCCTCGAGCTTCTTGTGATTTTCGACGGTGCCATCGCGTCCCAGGAACAAGGTCCATACGCCCGTGACGGAACCGACGAGCAGATCAGGGACGCCATTGCCGTCGAGATCGCCCGGAGCGCACAACGATCGGCCGAACTCGTCGCCGCTCGCCAGATCTCCGACGAATCCTTCCCTGGCCAGGGTGATCTTCCGGCGTGACTGCGCTTCTGCGTTGGCGCTCATCAGGGCGATGGACACGGCGCCTCCTCGCTCGGCATAAGTGGCGCCACCCTTCGTTCGCAGGAAGTGATCAGGTGTCACCTCGGGAAGTCCGATGGCCAGGTCGGCGACTCCGTTACCGTCGACATCGCCAACTGTCGCGAGCGCGCCGTCGCCGGAAGATCGAAGGCCGTTGCGCAGGATGTAGTTGGTGGAGACGAGTTTTCCATTCGAGTCGAGCGATGCAAAATAGACGGCGTTTGCGCTATCGGGCTCGAGCGTTGGATGGGCGGAGATGGCCAGATTCCGATTGCCATCACCGTCCAGATCACCGAGTGCCGCCAGGGCTCGACCGAGGCCGCCTCGCTCGACCCGCCTCATCGGGCGCAGGGACTCGGCGGTCAGGATCTCGTGCGAATTCTGGATCGTCCCGGACCGATCGAGGTGCAGGAACCACAGGGCACCGAGGTCCGGGGTTTCCACCGCTCGCGGTGTCGAGCCCAGCACGAGGTCGATGCCCTTCTTCGCATCGCCTGTGCTGACGGTGACCAGCGCTGTCGCGCGCGGCAAGGACTCGCGCCACGTCGTCGACTGCGACTCGTCGGCGTCGCGAACGTCCCTGCGCTCACGGATGGCACCGACTTGATCCGTGAACAGCAGCGCCAGCTTTCCCGATTCGACGCAGGCCAGGTCCTCATTGCCGTCACCGTCGAGATCGCCAATCGGAGTTGGAGAGACGGCGAATCCACGGACCGGCGAGTTGCTGTTCGAGGACGGAACATCCAGCGCGCGCAAGCGATCGGGTTCGATCTGCCGGCCCGGAGAAGAGCGGCGACCGAGCCACTTCCGGGAAGAGCGCACCTCGATGCTCAGGCAGTTCGCCAGGCGCGAGGTTCGAGCGAACGCTTCCAGGTTCTCGATCGAGGTGCGGGGGTGCAGATCCTGCAGACCCCAGTCGTCCGTGGCGGAGCGAGTCCACGAGATTTCATCCCGCAGCGTTCGAGTGGCGCGTTCGAGATCGTCCAGCGAGACCCGCCACCGGGACGCAGCCGACGTCGGTTCGGCACCTCCGGACAGGGGGCTCGTTTGAAGTTTCACGATGTCAGCATCCAGCGGCATCTCGCCTTCGCCGCCGGCGCCGAGGATGCACGGGGTCGTGTCACCCTTCGTCGGTCGCTCGAGGAACAGGACGACCCGCTGGCCGACGGCATAGGGCTCCCAGCGCCACGCGCAGGTCCAATTCACGAAGCGGCGCACACGAAGCGTCGGTTCGGCAATCTCGCCGACGATTCGACGCTCAATCCTCAGGACGAAATCCTTCGCGTCGAGCGAGACGATCTCCCCGCCGACCACGATGTCCGCTTCGAGCACGAGCTCGTAGAGTTCGTACGGGATGTAGCTCGAAGGGACCGCTCCAGGCTTGGATTCGTTCGGACTCGAGCCTGCACAAATTGCAGGCGCGACGAGGAACAGGGCGCCGATCGCGAGCTTGCGCATGCACCCGATGGTAGCGCCGCCGCGTCAGGAGTTGCGGTTCAGCACTTCTTGTCCATCGCCTTCTTGAACAGCGATGCCTGGTGGGTGCCCTGGGGAACCCCGCCGGTGCCGAAGCCTGTCTCAGCGAGCGCGCAATGCGCCTGACTGATCCAGCGTGAGGAGCCAGAACTCGCCCAGCGGAGACTTCGTCGTCCTCCCACACATCACATGGATCGGCAATTCAGGCTTCTGCGCGCGCTGGACGGAGATCTGGGCGCTGAACGGAGATCTCTCTGTTCCGGCCTTGAACTCGATTCCAAATCTCCGGTGAGATTTGACGCTGCCATCCTTGCGAAGCAGCAGCGTCCAGACCTCCCGAGTCGCACCCACGAGCAGATCAGGGACTCCGTCGCCATCGACGTCGCCGGGGCCCGCCAGAGACATGCCGAACCGGCTCCAATCGCGCAACACGCCGGTGAATCCGCCTTCCCACTCGCTGACCTTGTGCTTTTCGCGCACGGAACCATCGGGCGCCAGGAACGCGATCC
Organism: Planctomycetota bacterium; assembly: GCA_035490315.1. Classification (GTDB taxonomy): domain Bacteria; phylum Planctomycetota; class UBA1135; order UBA1135; genus JADJQU01. The sequence goes on along the minus strand of DATHET010000325.1, from coordinate 4,147 downwards.
AGACAGCGCCGCGCACTTCTCCGCCATCCGTGTCGTCCGAGATTCCGATGGCCAGATCCGCGACACCGTCGCCGTTCACGTCGCCCAGACTGGCCAAGGATTCGCCGAGCCAGTTGCCGGATTCGCCGAATCCCTCCGCGTCACCGTCGATGCGACGCGCACGAGGTACGAAACCATCCTTCCCGATCGAGGCGATGAAGATGGAGCGTTCGTGCGAGAGGCTGTACCTGAACTCCGGACCCATGCCGATGGCCAGCTCCGTGGTGCCATCACCGTCGAGATCACCCAGCGGAGCCAGCGACTCGCCCAGGCCGACGTCTTTCTGAACTCCCGCTGCCACGAGCGCGGACATCGAGGCAAGTTCCACGCATTTTCTCAGCGCGCCGTCCCGGCGCAGGAAAAGAATCCATACGGCCCCGCAATGGCCTTGCGCGACGGGCGCTCCGATGCCGAGCTCTGGCATCCCATCCCCATCGAGATCGCCGAGGGAAGCTAGCGACTCGGCGTTCTCCGCAAAGTTGGGAAGCTGCGATGGCGAGCCGTCCTCCTCGGCGTGGATCAGCGTTCGCGAAACGACCGCTCCCTCGGAATCCAGCCGCAGGATCGACAATTCTGGCCCTCCGGTGGCGTGACGCTTCAGGACTGCGACAGCGTCGGTTCCGTCGCCGTTCCGATCGCCGAAGAACGTGACGAAGCCCGCATCGAGGAGCTCATGCTCCGTGATCGCAGTCCGGCTCGAGTCTGCGTGGATCGAGCGCAGCGCCTGGGAATCCAACTGTACATCGGCCGCGGGAAGCTCACCCGCCCAGCTCGCACTGGAGCGCGCTTCGCCGCACATGTGCCGCGCCGTGCGCGAGGTCTCGGCGAAGGCCTCCAGACTCGCATTCGGGCCTCGCGGCACTACTCGATCAGTCTCTTCGCCGCGCGGATCGCGCGTGGTCGTGAGCTCCAACTGAGCTCGAATGCCCAGGATTGCCGCCCGGAATTCCTCGAACGGGATCAAGGTGCCGCGGACGGATTCCGAGTCGACCGGATAGCTCGCGTGCTTGCAGGCGCGCACGCGGTAGCCATGGACGAGGACGTCGGAGCCGATCCGTGGCATCTCACCTTCGTCACCGGCGCCGAGGATCGAGTAGCTCTTGCCGGCTTCCTGGGGCTTTTCGAGGAACAACAGCACGCGCTGTCCAGCCGCGTAGTCCGTCCAGCGACTCGCGCAGGTCCAATTCTTGAATCGCTTTACCTGAACAGTGGGGGCAGGGAGAGCTTGGACGATTGCCTGATCGACGCGGAGGTCAAAAGTATCCACATCGACGTCGATGATCTCTCCGCTCACCACGACGTCGGCGCTGAGCGCGAGCTCGAAGAGACGGTACCTGGTGTAGCTCAGCAGCGAGGCGGGAAGCGCAGCGCTCGCCAGCAGCAAACCCAGGCCGCAGAGCGCGGCGATCGACATGAGAGTGCGAACGCGCGCCATGGTCCATGGTTCTACACGTCGGTGGGGCAGTCGCTACGACTTCTTGTCCATCGCCTTCTTGAACAGCGATCCGAGGTTGGTGCCTTGGGGGACGCTGGCCTGCGTCCGCGCGACCGCTTCGTCGATCACCTTGGTGTCGACCGAATCCTCCGACCCGATCATCGCACCGCGCGGATCCAGTCGCGACAAGGACAGCCGCTGGCGCGCGGAATCGATCGTGACGATGCGCACGGAGACTTCCTCGCCGACCTTCAAGACGTCCTGCGGCCGGCGCACGCGCTCCTTGCCCATCGCGGACACGTGCAGCAACCCGTCGACACCGGGCTCGATCTCGACGAACGCTCCGAACTCTGTCAGCCGCACGACCTTTCCGTTCACGACCTGATCGACCTGATACCGCCCGCCGACGGCCTGCCAGGGATCGGCTTCGAGCTGCTTGGTGCCGAGGGCGATGCGTTTCCCGCCCTCCTCGATCTTGAGCACCATGACCTCGAGCTCCTGACCCTTCTTGACCACGTCATTGGGATCCGCGACGTGCCCGCGCGAAAGATTCGAGACGTGCAGCAGGCCCTCGACGCCGCCGCCGATGTCGACGAAGGCGCCGAATTTCTCGACGCGCGTGACGCGGCCGCGGATGACCTGGCCGATCGTCATCGAGCCCATGTTCTTCTCGCGCGCGGCTTCGCGCTCGCTCTCGAGGATCGCGCGGCGCGACACTGTCAGGCGGCGGCGCTCGCTGTCGATCTCCATCACCTGGACTTCGAGGGTCTTGCCGATGTACTGAGCAAGATTGTCCTCGCGTCCCAGGCCGAGCTGCGAGGCCGGCATGAAAGCGGGCAGGGGACCGATCTTGAGCTCGAGGCCGCCGGTGTTCTGCCCGGTGACCTTGGCCTCGACGCGCGAGCCCTTCTCGATCGAGTCCCAGGCGGCCAGGGCCACCAGCTCGCGGCGCGAGAGGATCCACAGGCCGTCGGGGTCCTGGCCGCCGAGCGTGAACTCGGAGCGCTCGCCGACTTTCGGCTCGTTCTCGAATTGAGCGCGCGGGCAGATGCCCTGGCTGGTGGGGCTGAGCTCGACGATCACGTCGTCGCCGTGCACGCCGACGATCAGGCCGGGGACCATGCCGCGCGTGTTGCGCTTGGCGCCGGGCTTGGGTTTGTTGTCGCCGCCGCGGGCGGCCCCGGAGCCGGAGGGGGACCTGGAGTCGATGTTCTGAAGCTCGACGCCGTCGAGGGCGGCTTCGATTTCCGCCGAAAGCGGGTCCTTGGAATTATTCTTGTTCGCAGTCATGGATCGATCGTGCTTCGCCGCGGAGACAGGGCGTGTTATGGATTCGCGCGAAGATTCTAGAGGAATCGACCCACCCCCGTCAGCTATTCCTGTGCGCCCATGAGTCCGGCCAAGATTCCCGTCGCAGTCCTGGGCGCCACCGGCGTCGTGGGTCAGCGCTTCCTTGCGCGCCTTGCGCACCATCCGCAGTTCGAGATCGCACACCTGTGCGCCAGCGAAAAGAACTACGGCAAACGCCTGGACGAGGCCTGTGCCTGGCGCCTGGGCGATCGCGGCGGCCGCGGGCCCTACGGCGGGCTGGGAGATCGGAAACTGCTGCCCGCGGATCCTCGATCGGCTTTTGCGCCGGTCGTGTTCTCGGCGCTCGACGCGAGCATCGCGCTCGAGGTCGAGCCGGCCTTCGCGCGCGCGGGAGCCCTGGTGTTTTCCAACGCGAGTGCTTTTCGTAACGAAAGCGATGTCCCGCTCCTGATCCCCGAGGTCAACGCCCCGCACCTCGAGCTGTTGACCGCTCAGCGCGCGCTCCGCGGCTGGCCGGGGGGCATCGTGTGCAATCCGAATTGCACGGCGACGGTGCTCGCCCTGGCGCTGGCGCCGCTGCACGAGGCATTCGGTGTGGAGGCGGTGTCGCTGGTCTCGATGCAGGCGATCTCGGGCGCGGGCCACCCGGGAGTCGCGAGCCTCGACATCCTGGGCAACGTGATTCCCTTCATCCGCGGCGAGGAAGAAAAAATCCCGCAGGAGACGGCGAAGATGCTCGGTCGCTTTGCCGATGGAGCGGTCGTGCCGGCGGACATCGCGCTGTCGGCGTCCTGCAATCGAGTCGCGGTCGAGGATGGTCACACCTTGTCGGTCGGCGTGCGGCTGCGGGGGAACCCATCGGTCGAAGCCGTGCGCTCGGCGTTCGAGCGCTGGCGTCCGCTGGTCGAGACCGAGCTGCACTCGGCACCGAGGCAGCCGCTGGTCGTGCACAGCGCCGAAGATCGTCCTCAGCCGCGGCGCGACGCGGAGCGGGGCGATGGCATGCTTGTCCACGTCGGCCGCATCCGCGAGTGCCCGTTGCTCGGGATCAAGTTCACGGCGCTAGGGCACAATGCCGAGCGCGGAGCGGCGGGAGCGAGCGTGGTCAACGCCGAGCTCGCGATTGCGCGCGGCGTAATCCGCTGACGCGCCAGTACGGAGTCAGGTAAATTCGTCCGGAGTCGTGCGGGGCATCCGAGCGCCGCGAACGCTGCGCGCGGATGCCCCGCACGACTCCGGACGAATTCACCTGACTCCGTACACGCTAAATCGATCGCTTCACCATGGTTGTGCTCGCCTGGGCGGAGGCCCAGATCACGATCTCGCCGATGTTCACGTGCTTCGGTCGCGTGACCGCGTAGA
>DATHET010000324.1:0-5210 GCA_035490315.1 Planctomycetota bacterium | reverse complement strand
AGCCCTGCTCGTCCTGCGCGAAGACTTCGATCACGGCGATGTCCGACATGTCGATACTCGGTGGAGCTGTCGACGCGGACGCCGCCGCCGCTGCCGAACCAGCGTTCGCAGCGGCCTGGGTTGCTGCGGCTGGCGTGACGGCGACTCGACCCGCGCTGAATTCCGCATCGAGCGGAGTGACGAGCTCGGCCTGCTCGGGCGTGTCAACAACCGTTTCTTCTGCGCGGCCCGCGGCCAACTCGTCCATCGACGGTCGCGTGACGAAAAAAATCGCCAGCGCGGCAATCAGCAGCACGACGGCGAGCGCGAGCAGCTTGATCTTCATTCCGTCGCGACGCTCAGAAGGCAGGCGGTGGCCATGGTGCGCTCACGATACACGAGGAATAGTTTCGCTCGCTGAGCAGGGGGCACGTTTTCGATGACCGCGCAAGCTCAAGCAACTTGTCAGAGCAGGGGAGGAGAGCGGGTGTCGATGCACAGGTTGGTTCTGCCGAGCTCGATTCATTCTGTCGAGGCCTGCTGGCCGGTCCGGTATCGGCAAGGTTCAGGATGGTGGTGTTTTACCGGGTACCAGAGACGAATTCGTTGCCGCGCAGGTGGAACCGCCAAGGCAGGTCCTGGGCTTTGCTGATTCCGATGCGCGGGCCGGCGACGATGTCGCGGCGGGGGACGGGTGGGCCGCTGCGCGCGAGGTAGAGGTCTTTGGAGGTGTGCAGGGGATGGGCGTTGAAATCGGGGCCGATCTGCAGCGCGAGAGCCAGTTTTCCTGGTCCGTTGCCGAGATCGCGGTCGCGCCGGACGCTCGGGCGCAGGCTGCGCATGCGTTCGATGCCTTGGATCGGCTCGACGGCGCGGATCAGGACGGCTCCTGGTGTTCCGACGGACTCGGTGACGACGTTGAAGAGCCAGTACATGCCGTAGTTGAAGTAGACGTAGGCAGTCCCGGGCTCGCCGAAGAGCACGGCGCTGCGACCGCGCGGCGCCTCGCCGCGGCGTACGCGCTGCAGGTTCGCGAACGCATGGCAAGCGGGCTCGTCGCCGTGGTAGGCCTCGGTCTCGACGATCCGCGCGACGAGCAGCTCGCCGTCCAGCTTGCGCACGAGGTAAGCGCCGATCAGATCCCTCGCGACGCGCAGCGTGTCGCGCGCAAAGAATTCCTGCGTCAGGCGTTCCAGGTCTCGGGTCTTCAGGGTCGACTCGTCAGTTCAGGGCCGCGGTCTCGTGGTCGGTTTCGACGAATGTAAGAAATGGTGGTGGAATACCGGGTATGGATTCGACCGAGCGACGGTTCCCTCCGGCGAGCGCGATTGCGGTCACCTTCGCCGCGGGCTTCTTCGCGGCCTGCGCGACGGTCTACCTGCTCGGAGGCTTCGGGCATTTTCTCCTGTCTGCCGTGGCGCTGACGATCGCCGTGCCCGCCGTTCTGATCTTGAGCGTCACGACGATTCTGGTCGACCGCTTCGCGCCCGCGCGCCGCCGTGCCATGAACTCGCTGTTGAACTTCGTTTCTTGGCCGATCGCCTTCACGGCCGCGCAAATTCCTGGACTCTTCGTGGGGCTCTCGATCACCTCCTGGCAGGTGACCCAGGCCAAGCAATGGTGCGATGGGCTCGCGCCAGAGCTCGAAGCTTTTCGCGCTCGGACCGGCGAGTACCCCAGCGAGCTCGAGAAGCTCGGAATCGGGTTGCGGCCGCCCAAGATGTGCCGACAGAGCCTGCTCTATCAGGCGACACCGATGGGCTATGCGCTCGACTTCGCGGACGAAGCAAGCTGGCTCAGCGGTTACGCCTATTCTTCCGAGAGGGGAACCTGGAGTCACTACGACTGACGACACGGCCCGCTTCGCGGACAACGTGCTAGCCTGGATGCACTCGATGCGGAACTCGTCCACCTTCCGCTCGGCAATTCATGCGCTATCTCCTAGCCTTCGCCTTGCTCGCCCTCGCTTCGACGCAGGCCTTCGCGCAGCACACTTTGGTCGCGCGCTACCGGCTCGATGAGTTGAGCGGCACCACCCTGATCGACGAGAGTCCCAACGCGCTTTCGGGGAACTATCTCGGCGGCTTCACTCTGGGCACGGGCGGCGCCTCGCCGTCCACGGGGACAAGCGTCGCTTTTTCCGAAGCGGGCGTCGGCCACGCCGACATCGCGAACACTCCGCTGATCGGCGCGATGACCAACGACGTCAGCTACAGCGCCTGGTTCTTCACGAGTTCCGTGCAAGGCTATCGCCGCGTCTTCGCGAGTCAGGACAGCGGCATCGGCGTCGGGATCTTCTACAACAATCTGCTGTTCACGACGCGCGGCGTGCAGGACTACGTGCAGGCGGCCAGCTTGCAAACAAACACCTGGTACCACGCAGCCTGGGTCTTCGATGCCAGCTTCCTCTGCACCTTCTATTTGAACGGTGCGCCGATCGGCTCGGTGCAAGGCAACGGCCCCGCGCTCGCGGCCACCAGCGTGTTCCACGTCGCTTCGCGCTCGGCGAACACCGAGCTGTGGGACGGCGCGATCGACGACATCCAGATCTACCAGGGCACGCTGGGCGCGAGCGAAGTCGCGCTCCTTCACCAGTATCCGGGACTCGCGTTCGACAGCTCCTGGGTCAGCTACTGCACGGCGAAGACCAACTCGCTGGGCTGCACGCCTTACATCGAGGCCAGCGGCGTGCACAACGCGAACGTTCCCGGGGGATTCGTGATCCGCGGTAACTTCGTGCGCAACAACAAGGCGGGCTTGTTGATCTACAGTTTCGCGGGCCGCAACAGCGCACCGTTCCAGGGCGGGTTCCTGTGCGTGACTCCGCCGATTCGCCGCTCGCCCGGTTTGACTTCCGGTGGGAGTTCGCTGCCCGCGAACGATTGCTCCGGGGTCTACTCGATCGACGTCGCCGCCTTCGCGCATGGCCTGCTCGGCGGAAGCCCGGCCGCGGCCTTGCGAGTCGCGGGTCAGGTGGTCGATGCGCAGTACTGGGGTCGCGATCCGGGTCTTCCGGCGCCGAACAACTCGACCTTGACCGATGGCATCGAGTGGACGGTGGGACTGTAGGCATCAGTTCCCGCCGGAACTTCCTTCGCTCGATTTTCGACCTTCGCTGAATCAAATCCAGCTCGACCGGCATCCTGGCTGCACGCCATGACCGCGTCTCATTCACCGCCTCTGGAGGATCTGCTGGCCCAGGTGGGCTGGATCCGAGCGCTCAGCCGCAAGCTGGTCAGCGACCCTGACCTCGCCGACGAGGTCGTGCAGCAGACCCTGGTGCGCGCGAGCAGCGAGGGCCCGAAGGAAGCGAGCTCGATGCGCGCCTGGCTCGCCGCTCTGGTGCGCAATTTCGCCCGCGCCGGCCTGCGCTCGCAAGCGCGACGGCGCGTGCACGAGCAGCGCGCGGCGCGGCCGGAGAGCCAGCCCTCGGTCCACGAGATCGTCGAGCGTGCTTCGGCGCAGCGCGAGCTGGTCGAATGCGTGATCGAGCTCGACGAGCCTTACCGCACGACGATCCTGCTGCGCTTCTACGAGGGTCAGAGCCCGCGCGAGATCGCCGCCGCGATGTCCGTTCCCCTCGCCACGGTGCGCACGCGGCTCGCGCGCGGTCTGGCCTTGATGCGCGCGCGACTCGACCGGCGCCACGGCGGCGATCGCGCTTCCTGGGCGGCGCTGCTCGCTCCGATTCCGACGATCCACTTCTCGCCACTGGCACCCCTCGCCGCCATGAATCTCAAAGCAACTCTCGCGGCCTGCGCGCTGTGCACGGCCGGCGTGGTCTGGTTCCTCGCGACCCAGGCTCAGCCCACGCCCGAAGTTCCCAAGTCTCTCGAATCTGGGCCGAGCAACGCAGGCCTGGAGCTCGCTCAGCCCGAAGCCGCGCCCCTGGACGAATCGCAGCGCAGCGAAGTCGCGAGCGAGGCCGCGGCGAATGCAGCCAGCTCGAGTCCGACTCCGGCCGCGGCCGAGAGCGCGACGCGCGTGCACGGCCGAGTGGTCGACGTCGATTCGCATCCGGTGGCCGGCGCGGCGATCAGCCTGGTCGTGGACGCCGGCCCGACCCGCGAGCCGATCGCGAAGGTGAATGCAGATCCCACCCGCGAGCCGATCGCGAAGAGCGACGCCGAGGGGCTGTTCACGATCGAGCGCCCGCTGCGCGCGGCTCGACTCGAAGTCGACGACGAGCGCTGGGTCACGCTCTTCTCCGGCATGGTCGGTTCGCTCGCCGATCAGCGCCAGTGCACCATCGTCGTCGCGCCCGGCGCGGATCTTTCCGGCGTGGTCGCTGACGATCTGGGCGTTCCGCTCCCTGGAGTGACTCTGAGGGTCCGGCCGGAATTCCGCCTGCGCACGCGTTTCGTCAACGATCTCGACGCTTCCGAGGACGTGATCAGGACGGAGACCACGGACGAAGCGGGCCGCTTCGCGTTCGCGCACCTCGCGAGCTGCGAGGGCTTGAAGCTGAGCGCGGAATTGCCCGCCCACGTGCCCTACGACGCGCCGCTGGTCGCGACCGACCGGCCCTTCAAGGCGATCACGCTCGCGCGTCTCTCCAGCGGCGATCATCTGGTGCGCGGCCGCGTCCTGGACGCGGGGGAGCTGCCGATCGCCCAGGCCGTGGTCGCGCTGGGGACGGACACGACGCGCAGCGACAACCGCGGCGAGTTCGCCTTTCCGAAGACGCCCTCACTCGACAACTGGCGCAACCAGAGTCCCACCGAGCTGCGCGCTCTCGCGCCGGGCCATCTGCCGGCAACCTTCACTCCTCCGCTCGTCAACGGCGCGGCCCAGTGGCCCGAGTACGTGACCTTGCAGCTGGGAGGAAAACCTCTCGAGCTCAGCGGTCGCGTGCAGCGAGCGGACGGCAAGCCCGTCGCTGGCGCGCGCGTGTGGCTGGTCGACTCCACGACCTTCGGCGACGGACCGGGAGGAATGCTGCAGACCGAGGGCTGGCTCGCCGGCGACGAAGAAAACGCCTGGCATTACGCGACCACCGATTCCGAGGGCCGCTTCGAGCTCGACGGCTTGCTCGAGCGCGAGTACGAGCTGTGCGCGGTGGACGCCGCGACGCTCGAGCGCGTCACGTTGACGCACATCGCCGCCGGCCGTCACGACGTCGTCCTGGAACTCCCCTCGGATGCGTGCATCCCGCGCATCGAAGGCATCGCCGTGGACTCGAACGGCGCGCCGCTGCCGGAAGTGAAAGTGGTCCCGACCCGGATGGGATT
>DATHET010000323.1:0-22936 GCA_035490315.1 Planctomycetota bacterium | reverse complement strand
GGGGCGCCTCCTTCCGGGTCTTCCCCAGCGATTCTGGTCGAGCCAGTTCGCTGCGGACCGGACCGGTATTTCACCTGCCCGTGCGCACCCGAACATTTCAGAGAGAGTCATGACGATCATGGCTCAGTCCCAGAGCTATGCGTCCGTGCTGTGCTCGCTCCGACCAAACTTCCGCCGCCTCACCCTGTTTAGAGCTACGTGTCCCGAGGTCGCACAGAACTGTCATCAATGATGGTTGCGGTTCGCGCACAACTCCACATCCTCGCGCCCCATGCACCCCCGGCAGTCCCAAGAGTAGGAAGCGTCCGCAATTGCCAGAGCCAGACTGATCCCAGCAGTCGACCACCGTAAGCTCCAGTCGATCTCTCGCGCGGGTGAGGGGCCTGATGGGACTTACAAGATGATCCACGCTGGCCTGGTGCTCATATGTCGTATGCGGCACCTGCTTGCAGCGCTGCCCCTGGTGAACGTACGCGAGACCATGCGGCCCCTCCCGGTGCAACCGCTCACCGGAGTCCCATTTTTCGTCCGCGGTATGTCCGTCATCAGGGGAGTGCCGATGCCGGTTGTCGATGCCGGAGCACTGCTCGACAACGCAGGTGACGCGCACACGACGCGGTTCGTCACGGTGCGTGCCGGAGAGCACAGCCTTGCCCTGGCGGTCGAGAGCGTCGTCGGCATCCGCGAGCTGCCAACCGACCAGTTCCGCGGGCTCCCGCCGTTGCTTGGGAGCGCGAGCGCACATGCGGTGTCGGCCGTTTCGACGCTCGATGCGGAAATGCTGGTCATGCTGCAGGTGGGGCGCGTGGTTCCCGACTCGGTCTGGCTGGCGATCGAAGCCTGCGGGGTTGGCGAATGAGCGTCCCGAACCTGTCCGCGATTCTCGAACGCTTCCGCCAGCTCATCGCGCTCAGGCTCGGCCTGAACTTCGATGAATCCAAGCTCACATTTCTCGACGAGGTCTTGTCGCGCCGACTTGCGGCGCTCGCGCTGTCGCCGCAGGCTTACATCGAGCTGCTCGAGAGCGAAGCGGCGGCGCGACGCGAGGGCTCAGCACTCGCCTGCGAACTCACCGTCGCCGAGACCTATTTCTTCCGTCATCTCGACCAGTTTCGTGCTTTCGAGGAGTTGGCTCTAGTCGAGAGAGCGAAGGCACGCTCTGGACTGCGCACGCTGAGAGTGCTTTCCGCCGGATGCGCGTCGGGCGAGGAAGCCTACTCACTGGCGATCGTCGCCTCAACGTTCCTGGAGAAGCATCGCGACTGGAAGGTCGAGCTGCGTGCCGTGGACCTGAACCCTGTGATGATCAAGCGCGCGCTAGCGGGAGTCTACTCGCCGTGGTCGCTGCGAGAGACGCCGATCGAGGTGCAGAATCGGCTGTTCAAGCCTGTTGGTCGCGACTTCGTTCTCGACCCGAGCGTGCGTTCCATGGTCGCATTCGAGCAATGCAATCTCGCCGTCGACGATCCGCGCCAATGGCAACCGGGGTATTTCGACGTCATCTTCTGTCGCAACGTCGTCATGTATTTCTCGCCGAATCAAGCCCTCGCCTTGATCGCGCGGATCTCGAAGGCCCTGGCCCCCGGTGGCTACCTCTTCCTTGGCCATGCCGAGACGTTGCGCGCGCTATCGCACGACTTCCACCTGTGCCACTCGCACGAGGCCTTCTACTACCGGCGCAAGGACGGCAGCCAGCCGAGTGCTGACGCCAGATCGCTGGATGCTCTCCCCTCGATTGCGCCGCCGCTTTCGACCATCGTCGATCCGGCTGAGTCCTGGGTTGAGACGATCCGAAAGGCGACGCAGCGGATCGAAGTGCTGGTGGACGAGCCCGCCCCGGTTTTCGGGGGCATTGCTTCACGCCCGATTGCCACGAGACCTGGCCCACCAGACCTGGGTCGCGCGGTGGAACTGCTCCAGCGCGAACGATTCGGAGAAGCGCTTGCCTTGATTGACTCGCTGCCCCGTGCGACAAGCGCCGAACCCGAGGTCTTGCTCCTGCGAGCAGTCCTGCTCACGCACGCCGGTCGCCTGGCCGTCGCGGAAGAAGTATGCCGGGAGCTGCTCGCCGTGGACGAGCTCAATGCCGGCGCGCACTACCTCGCCGCGTTGTGCAGGGAGGGTCTTGGCGATCGACGCGGCGCTTGGGATCACGATCAGATCGCCGCATATCTCGACCCAGGCTTCGCCATGCCCAAACTGCATCTGGGCCTGCTCGCGCGCCATGAGAACAACCCCGAGTTGGCCCGGCGGGAGCTTTCACAAGCGATGCCGCTGCTGCTTCGCGAAGATTCTTCGCGGCTGCTGCTCTTCGGTGGAGGATTCAGCCGCGACGCGCTCGTCGCACTTTGTCGTGCGGAGCTGCAAGCCTGTGGGGCATCGGCATGAGCCAACCTGTCTCTGAAACACTGCGCAGAGCCGAGCAATTGCGGCGCGAGTTCGATCAGTCCTTCGCCAGGCCTCCTCGCCAGTTGCTCGAGGCCGCGCAGGACTTCCTGGAAATTCAGGTTGGCAATGACATTTACGCCCTGCGCCTCGACCAGCTGTCGGGGGTGATCGCGGACCAACGCATCGTTCTGCTTCCCAGTCCCGTGAAATCCTTCCTCGGAGTGGCGGGAGTTCGCGGCAGCATCGTGCCGGTCTACAGCCTGCGCGCGCTCCTGGGATACCCGGCCCTGGAAAGCATGCCCAGATGGGTCGCCCTGCTCGGCAAGGATCGCCCGGTCGGCGTGGCCTTCGAGCTGACTAGAGGCCACCTGCGCGTGCCGAGCGGCGAGATCGTCCCCGCTTCTGGCGACCCGTCGAGGCGAGCCCTCGGGCATGACGCGATTCGCCGCGGCGATTCCACGATCCCCATCCTGAACACCGAACATCTGTTGCAAGAGATTCAACGCAGTGCCCGCTGAAGCGCGGCCCACCTGGAGCAAACAACCATGACTCGAAATTGGACTTTTGGACAGAAGATCAGCGGCGGCTTCGCGATGAGCGTCCTGCTCACCGTGGCCGTCGCGAGCATCGCGATCATCTCGCTTCGCGAGGTCGTCGCTACCAAGGATCGAGTCATCGAAGTAAATGCGCAGAACCTGGTCGATGCGGAGCGACTCAGGGCAGCGAGCGCGACGAAAGGGGCGGCTGCTCGCGGCTACCTGCTCGCCAAGCACGAGACGTTCCTGACTCAGTTGCGCGACGCTCGCTCCGAGATCGTCGATCTGCTGGCTCAGCTCAATCGGCACGCGGACACGGAAGAAGTGCGCAAGCTCGTCGCCAAAGTCGAAGCTGTTGAGAGTCAGCACAACAAGGCGATGGATGAGGTCATTGCCGGCCGGCAATCCGAGGAGGCGTCGGACACCTGGAATCGCATGTACGAGGACAGGGTCCAGCCCTTGCGCGCGGAGCTGGACAAGAATGTCCTGGCATTCGTCACGCTCCAGTCGAAGCTTCTCGAAGATGGCGTGCGATCCTCCTCGGAGTTCGCGTCCAAGGCTACAACTTTGACCGTCGGCGTTACTTCCGCCGCGCTCTTGCTCGCAGTGATCATCGCCGCAATTCTGGCGAAGACGCTCGGGCGTCAGATCGGAGAATCGGTAGGACGCGTGCAGAGTTCATCGGCGGAGCTCCAGGCCGCGGCGAACCAACAGGCGACCGGGGCCAAAGAGCAGGCCACGGCGATGAGTGAGATCTCCACCACCATCAACGAGTTGTTGGCAACATCGAAGCAGATCGCCGAGAGCGCTCAACGCGTTGCCCACATTGCCGACAGCACGGCGCGCGCATCGAAAGCTGGCGAAGGCACGGTCGAGAAGGCGCACGAATCTATCGCCACTACCCGAAAACAAGTCGACCTGGTGGTCAGCCACATGCTCGAGCTCGGGACCAAGTCGCAGCACATCGGCGCCGTGCTGGACATCGTCTCAGAGCTGGCCGAGCAGACGAACATCCTGGCAATCAATGCAACGATCGAGGCCGCTGGCGCAGGGGACGCAGGCAAACGATTCGCCATGGTCGCCGATGAGATACGCAAACTCGCGGATCGCGTCGGCGCGTCGACCAAGGAGATTCGCAATCTGATCGACGACGTTCGCGGCTCGGTCAACACGACGGTCATGGCGACGGAAGGCGGGTCGAAGGCCGTCGAAGCGGGATCCCGCCAGTTCACCGATGTCGCCGCGGCGTTCAAGCAGATCGCAGCCTTGGTCGCTACGACGACCGAAGCGGCCCGCGAGATCGAGCTGTCGACCAAGCAGCAGGCTAGCGCAGTCGAACAGGTGAATGTCGCCATTTCCAATGTCGCCCAGACCACGCGAGAGACGGAAGCCAGCTCGGGCGAGACGCTGCAGACCGCGTCGCAGCTCACCAGCTTGTCTCGCGAGCTCTTGAGACTGATCCGACCGCAGGCGACCGGGCCCGCGGCCGTGCACGCATGACACAGGATCCCTACAAGTACTTTCGCGTCGAGGCGCGCGAGCTCCTCGAAAGCCTCGGCAAGGGAGTCATCGACCTCGAGAAGGAACCGACGGCTCCTGATCAAGTACCGCGGCTCTTGCGATTCGCCCACACCCTGAAGGGGGCTGCGCGCGTCGTGAAGCAGCCCAAGATCGCCGAGCTCGCGCACTTGATCGAGGACACCCTCTCACCTCTGCGTGACCAGACAGTGACCCCTTCCCGCCAGTGCGTCGACTCGATCCTGATCCAGCTCGACGAGATCTCAGCCCAGGTTTCGCTGCTGGTTCCAGAAACTGCTGGCGAGCCGACGAAGGCGGCAGCGGCGGTCAACGAAAGAGTCCCTACGACGGTTCGCGCCGAAGTCGCCGAGATGGACGCTCTGCTCGACGGGATGGCTCAGGCGAGTGTGCAACTGAGTGGCTTGCGACGCGCCATGGGTGCGGTCGAGCATGCGCGCCACCTCTCCGAATTGCTTGTCGGACAATTGACACCGGCACGCTCGAACGCTGTCAGTGTTTCCGGCAATGGCCTCGTGCCTTCCAAGGCAAAGTCCCTCGCTGCGGAGCTGCGCAATGAGATCTCCAGTCTGGAGCGCAACCTCTCGGGCGGCCTGGACCAATTGGGCCGGGAAGTTGCCCAGGTTCGCGAAGCCGCGGAACGCCTGCGCCTTGCCTCGGCTGCGGCCCTGTTCCCTGCCCTCGAGCGGATCGCCCGCGATGCGGCTCAGGCAGTCGGCTGCCGAGTCGAATTCCATGCCAGCGGTGGCGAGATACGACTGGATGCCCAGGTCCTTGGCCTCGTGCAGGATGCGCTGGTCCAGATCGTGCGCAATGCCGTCGTCCACGGGATCGGGCCCGAACTCGGGCGAGTCAAGGCGGGGAAACCGGCGCAAGGTCGAGTCGCGCTAGAGGTCGTGCGCCGCGCGAACCGCGTCGCATTCATCTGCTCGGATGATGGCCGAGGTGTCGACCTCGAAGCCGTGCAGAGGCTCGCCGAGCGCAAGGGACTTGCTGCCCAGGCTTCCCGTCAGGACGCGGTGGAGCTGATCGCTTTGCTCCTGCGGGGTGGCTTGACAACTGCGGGCACCGTGACCGAGGTGTCGGGTCGAGGCGTGGGCCTGGACGTCGTCCGTGAGTCCATTTCCCGTCTGGACGGCAGCGTGTCGGCGCGGACCGAGGCGGGGCGCGGGACGACGTTTGAGATCGTCGTTCCGGTCTCGATCTCCTCGATGGACGTGCTCGTGGTCGAATTTTCCGGGATCGTGGCCGCGATTCCGTGCGATTCCGTCCACCGCACGCTGCGAGTCAGGGCTGCCGACGTCTCCAGGTCGTTGGATGGCGAATCGATTGTGCACGAGGAATCGGTGATCCCCTTCATCCCGCTGGCGCGCGCGCTGCGAAGCAGTGTGAGCACTCATTTTGGACCTCGAGCATGGTCCGTCGTCGTCGTCAATTCCGGGACATCGACCCTGGCCGTGGGCGTCGATCGATTGCGTGGGATCGCCAACGTCGTAGTGCGCCCGTTGCCGCCGTTCACGCCCGTGGATGAAGTGGTCGCAGGGACATCCTTGGATGCGAACGGCAACCCGCAGATGATCTTGGATCCACAGAAGTTGTTCGCGTGTCCGAGTCAGGCCCTGCCGTCGGCCGGGGGCGATACTCCGAGCCGTGCGCCGATCCTGGTGATCGATGATTCGCTGACGACGCGCATGCTCGAGCGCACCATCCTCGAGTCAGCGGGGTACGAGGTGGACGTGGCAACGTCCGGCGAAGAAGGACTCGAGGCAGCTCGCCGCCGCCGCTACGGCCTCTTCCTGGTGGACGTCGAGATGCCCGGCATCGACGGATTTACCTTCGTCGAGCAGACGCGCGCCGATCCATGGCTGCGTGACACGCCCGCGATCCTCGTCACCTCCAGGAATTCACCTGAGGATCGGCGTCGCGGCGTCGAGGTCGGGGCATTCGACTACGTGGTGAAGAGCGAGTTCAACCAGACCGAGTTGCTCGACACGATCCGCAAGCTGGTGAGCTGAATCATGGCCAGCTACCGCGTCCTCGTCGTCGAAGATTCCCTGACGGTCCGCCGCCGCCTGTGCGAGATCCTTGCCTCTGACCCGGAAATAGAAATCGTGGGCGAGGCAGAGGATGGACGTCGAGCGATCGAGCTTGCTCAGGCATTGCGTCCCGACGTGATCACACTCGACATGATGTTGCCGGTGATGACCGGGCTCGCCGTGACGGAATACGTCATGGCGTATTGCCCGACGCCGATCCTCATCGTTTCGGCCTCCACCAACCGCGGCGAGCTGTTTCGCACCTACGACGCCCTCGCGGCGGGCGCCGTCGACGTGCTGGACAAACCGCAGGGCAACGAAGGCGATGGGGACTGGGAACGCGGCTTCCTGGCGAGGGTAAAGCTCGTCTCGCGCATCAAGGTCATCACGCACCCTCGCGCCCGCTTGGAAGCTCTCGGTCACGCGCAGACTCGACGCAGAGAATCGATCCAAGCACCGGCAACGAAGCCTGCTCGCGTCGTTGCGATCGGAGTCTCCACGGGCGGGCCTCGGGCAATTGTCGACTTGCTGAAGATGCTGCCGTCGCCGTATCCAATCCCGATCCTCCTGGTCCTGCACATCAGCGAGCCTTTCGGCTCCGTCTTCGTCGAATGGCTCGACGCTCAGACCGCGCACCGTGCCGCTTATGGGGTCGATGGCGACCCGCTCCCGAAGGTCTCTGTCGTGATGGCGCCGCCGGATCGACACATGATCGTCGCGGGCAGCCGTCTTCGGCTCACACGGGATCCTGAGCGCCATTCTTGCCGCCCCTCGGTCGACGTCTTATTCGAATCCGTGGCACGCGAGTACGGTCCCTCTGCCGTGGGGGTGCTGCTCACTGGGATGGGCAGGGATGGTGCATCGGGCCTGCTCGACATGCGCCAGGCCGGAGCTTTGACGGTGGCGCAGGACGAAGCAACCTGTGCCGTGTTCGGAATGCCGCGCGAGGCGATCGCCTTGGGTGCCGCGGAACGAGTGTTGCCCCTCTCAGAGATCGGAATGTTCCTTGCAAGACTGGCGGAGACACCCTGCGGACGAATCGAACGATGAGCGACACCGTCCTGATCGTCGATGACAGCCTGACGGTTCGCATGGACCTGGCCCAGGCCATGGAAGGAGCGGGGTTCCGTGTCGTGCCCTGTGCAAGCCTGACGGAAGCGAGGCAGGCTCTCAGTAGCGAGCGGGCAAGCCTGATCGTGCTCGATGTGCTGTTGCCGGACGGCGACGGGGTCGCGTTCCTGCAAGAACTCAGGGCAAATCCCGTCACGTCGACGATAGCAGTGGTTCTGTTGTCGACCGAGGTCGAGGTCAAGGATCGGATCCGCGGGCTGAGCACGGGCGCTGACGAATATGTGGGCAAGCCCTACGACGTGGCCTTCCTGGTGGCCCGCGCGCACGAGCTGGTGCGCCGTCGCAATGCGTCTGTCGCGGACAAGAAACTGATCCTGGTCATCGATGACAGCCTGACCTTTCGCGAGGAGTTGCGAGCGCAGCTCGAGCGGCACGACTACCGCGTTGTCTGTGCGGCCACTGGCGAGGAAGGTCTCCGGGTCGCTGCCGATCTGCGTCCGAATGCCATCATCGTCGACGGCGTGCTTCCAGGAATCGACGGGACGACAGTGATCAGACGACTGCGGCTCGACGTCGCACTTCGGCGGACACCTTGTCTGCTGCTCACCGCCTCCGAAGATCAGCGCAGCGAGCTGCGGGCACTCGACGCCGGCGCCGACGGATTTGTACGCAAGGGCGAGGACATCGACGTGATCCTGGCGCGACTCGCCGTGGCCTTGCGCAGCGCATCGACGACGGTGGAGAGCGCGGAAACCCCGAGCCTGCTTGGACCGAAGCGCATCCTCGCGGTAGACGACAGCCCGACCTACCTGCACGAGCTCGCGGGCGCCTTGCGAGGCGAGGGTTATGACGTCGTGCTCGCCCGAACCGGAGAAGAGGCGCTGGATCTGCTCGCGATCCAGGCCGTGGATTGCATCCTGCTCGATCTGCTGATGCCGGGAATGGGCGGACAGGAGACGTGCCGACGAATCAAGGCTTCAAGTCCTATCCGAGACATCCCGCTGATCATGCTAACGGCATTGGAGGAGCGCGGTGCGATGCTGGAGGGCCTGGGCGCCGGCGCGGATGACTTCCTCTCGAAGTCGAGCGACCTTGAGGTGCTCAAGGCAAGAGTCCGCGCGCAGATTCGGCGCCGGCAGTTCGAGGACGAGAATCGACGGATTCGCGAGCAGCTCCTGCAAAGGGAGCTCGAGTCGAGCGAGGCGCGCGCCGCGCGTGAGATCGCCGAGACGCGAGCGATCCTCGTCGAGAAGCTGGAGCTGAAGAATAGGGAGTTGGAGTCCTTCAGCTATTCCGTGTCGCACGATCTGCGTGCTCCGTTGCGCAGCATCGACGGCTTTAGCCGGATATTGCTCGAGGACTACGCCGACAAGCTTGACGACCGCGGCCGAGACAACTTGAATCGAGTGCGCAAAGCAGCTGTGCGTATGGCGGAGCTGATCGACGATCTCCTGGAGCTTTCGCGCATCGGTCGCTCGGTGCTTCGAAGGGCGCCCTTCGATCTCTCCGAGCTCGTGCGCACCACGATTACAGAAATTCAACGCTCCGACCCCGCGCGCTCCGTGCGCTTCGAGCTCGAAGACGGACTCGATCTGGACGGCGATCAACGACTGATCCGCGCGGCGCTCGAGAATCTGATCGGCAATGCGTGGAAATTCACTTCGAAGACCGTCGACGCAGTGATCGAATTCGGCATGGCAGGCGGCGACGAAAAGAACGTGTACTTCGTCCGCGACAACGGACCAGGATTCGACATGGCATACAGCGACAAGCTCTTCACTCCATTTCAGCGATTGCACACGGAGGCTGAGTTCGCCGGAACCGGAATTGGTCTCGCCACGGTCCACAGGATCATGGAGCGACACGGAGGGCGCGTTTGGGCCACCGCCGCGGTGGGAACGGGTGCAACGTTTTATTTCTCGGTGCCCGCTGGGACGGATGGAGGCAGGGCATGAGACGCAAGGCAGGCACGATACTTCTCATCGAGGACAATCCCGATGACGCTGAGCTCACTCTGAGGGCCTTCGAAAAGAACCAGATGGTCAACGAGGTCGTCGTTGCGACCGACGGACAGGAGGCGCTCGACTATCTGTTCGCCACCGGCCAGCACTCGAAACGCGACCAGAACAGCCTGCCGCGCTTGGTATTGCTCGATTTGAAGCTTCCCAAGATCGGCGGGCTCGAAGTCTTGAGGCGAATGCGCAGCGACGATCGGACGAGGCATGTGCCCGTGGTGGTCCTGACTACCAGCAACGAGGAGGGCGACATCCGCCAGAGCTACACGCACGGCTGCAACAGCTACATTCGCAAACCCGTGGACTTCGGGGAATTCCTCGAGGCCACCCGCCAGCTCGGCTTGTACTGGCTCGATCTCAACGAGCCTTTCCCCGGCAATCCTGGCTCCGAGGTCCAGCCATGACGACAAGACTGAAAGTGCTCGTCGTAGAGGATTCGGAAGACGATGCAGTCCTCCTGCTCAGAGAGCTCGAAGCCGGCGGATATGATGTAATTCACCGCCGCGTTCAGACGAGAGGAGATATGCGCGAGGCACTCGAGTCCGACCAGTGGGACCTAGTGATGAGCGACTTCTGCATGCCGCAGTTCAGCGCCTTGGACGCGCTCGAGGTGCTCCGCGAGAACGGCGCCGACATTCCATTCATCATCGCGTCGGGAACGATTGGAGAGGACACCGCTGTCGAGGCTCTCAAGGCCGGGGCCCACGACTTCATGGCGAAGAACCGCCTTGCCAGGCTGCTCCCGGCAGTCGCACGCGAGCTTCGCGAAGCCAGCCGCCGTCGAAAACAGAGACAGGTCGAGTTGGCCCTCCAGCGCGCGGAATCCAAGTACCGCAGGATCGTGGAAACAGCGCGAGAGGGCATTTGGGAACTCGATTCCGATGGCAGGACCACCTATGCCAACAGTCGCATTGCTGACATGCTGGGGACGACCGTCGAAGCTCTTCAGGGTACTTCGCTTTCATCCCTCGTCGACGAGGGATGGAAGAAACAGGCGGTCGAATTGCTGGCCAGAGTAGGCGAGGGCCAGGACCTGCAATTCCAGTTGAAACTCCTGCGAAGGGACGGGAAGGAGTTCTGGGCAGCGCTTACGGCCAGCCCCGTTCGTGACGAGGCAGGTGCCGTGACTGGCACACTCGCCATGCTCGCCGATGTCACGGAGAGCCGAGGGCTTCAGGAGCAACTGATGGTTTCGGATCGAATGGCCTCGGTTGGAATGCTGGCGGCCGGAGTCGCGCACGAGATCAACAACCCGCTTATGGCGGTGCTGGCCAACCTCGAATCACTGATCCCGAGCTCGACCATGATCTCGCCCGCAGTTTCAGACGATCGATTGACCCAGGAGGAACGCGATAGTTTGCGGCTAGCGCTGGAAGCCGCGGAGCGTGTTCGCGACATCGTGCGCGACCTGAAGGTGTTCTCCCATCCTGAAGAGGATCAGCGACGCCACGTCTCCATCCAGCGGGTCTTGGACTCGTCGCTGCGTATGGCCTACCCCGCAATCCGCTACCGCGCACAGGTAGTGAAGGACTACCAACCAGTGCCTCTGGTGGATGCCACCGACTCGCGACTTGGACAGGTGTTTCTCAACCTCATCATCAACGCGGCGCAGTCGATCGACGAGGGACACCCGCACTCGAACGAGATCCGAGTGTGCACGCGGACCGACGAGAACGGGCAGGCCGTCGTAGAAATTCGGGACAGTGGCTGCGGAATGTCGCTCGACGTGGTGAACCGACTCTTTACACCGTTCTTCACGACGAAACCCGCCGGCGTCGGAACCGGCCTCGGATTGTCCATCTGCAACCGCATCGTGACCTCCCTACATGGCGTCATTGTCGTCGAGAGTGAGGTTGGGAAGGGGACGACCTTCCGAGTGTGCCTGCCGGCAGCGAATCCGCGGTTGGCCACCGTCGCCGCACCCTTGCCTGCCCCGCGCTCGAGTCATCGAAGGGGTCGAATCCTGGTCGTGGACGACGAAATCGTCTTGGGGAATGCCTTGCGGCGGATGCTCGCGCCGGAACATGAAGTGACTGTGGTCACAAGCGCGGAGCAGGCTCTGGTATTGGTCAAGACAAGTGGGAACTTCGATGTGATCCTGTGCGACGTCATGATGCCGGTCATGACGGGGATCGACTTGCACACCCAACTCACTCTGCTCGGCTCCGACTACGCAGAGCGAGTCATTTTCATGACTGGCGGCGCATTCACGCGTGCTGCGAGTGACTTTCTTGCTGTAGTGCCCAATGACAGATTGGACAAGCCGTTTGCCTCTGACCTGCTAAGGGCAACTGTGAATCGGCGCTTGCAGTGAAGCGAGCTACGGCGACGGTTGCGCTCGATGTCGTTGCCCTCCTGTACCGGCTCCTCGCGCGCGCGATGCGGATGGAGCTTGACCTCGTTGGGCCAGGCTGATCGGAGCCAGTCGCAGGAGGCTACACCTCATAGTGCTAGGGGCGCGCATGCGCGGCCGTATGCCCCCTGGGAGGCGTCGCACCACGGCCGTGGCGCGCGCGGGGCGGTGGCATTTCCTTCCAACCGCGCCCAGCCCCGATCTCATTGCCAGTTAACTGACACCTTTGCACCTTTGCGACCAGCTCCAGTCACCTCCTGTCCCCCAAGTCATCTCCTGTCATGTCGATCTGGCAGATCGCGAGCTGCGGAATCAACGACAGGAATCCTGCAGGTTGTTGTCGTAACCCTGCTCTGCGCGGTCCCGGCGCGGGTTTCCGGCCTTGAGAGGAGGCTGGAGCGGGCGAAGGGACTTGACCTCTCGACATCAACCCTGGCACGGTCATCGCCATCGTCTTCACCATCGCCCTGGGTATGCCCAACTTGTGGCGAACCAGGGCGACTGTCGCCGCCGAGACCCCCGCGCGCCTGGCTACCTCAGTGTCTGGCATTGCGCCAAGCCGCATCCGCACCGCCGGCAGCCACGAGCGGTCCGACTCCGCCCGCTCGCTGCGGAACACGACCCGCGCCATGCACCGATGGCGGGCCGCCAGCCGCGCGACCTCGGTGACTGCTCGAGCTCGGCGGCCGTCTTCGGACCGCGCAGCAACGCCAGCGTAAGCGCTCGCTTCTTCGCCGTCGGCGCCGCTGCCTTCCGTCGCAATTTACCCTCCGGCTTCAACCCCGCGGCTTCGACGGCTGGGGACCAGCCACCGAAGAACCGCCGGCAGAGCGCGAGCAGGTGCGTTGCGGACCTGACCCTGGCGCATCGGCTCGCCGGCCTTCGACCGTGCGCGAATTCGGCGCAGCGTCTCCGCAGGCCCGATGTCGTCGAGGTCGCGGCCTGTGCGGCCCTTGATGCCCAAGCGGGCGCGTTCACCGCGGACAGTAGTCGTTCTCACTCCGACGCGACGCGCGATCTCAGCGTCGGTCAGGGCGCCGAAGAGGTGGCGGACGCGCGGGAGCCAGGGGCGGGCATGCGATGCAATCGTAGCTTGGACCCGGAGCAGTGCCGAACCGACAGGAGTCTGGACTAGGAGTTACTGTCCGCGCGAGCAGTCTGCGCCTGGGACGAGGCGTGATTTCGCGTTGCCATCGGACCTCGTCTTCACGCATCGTGCTGTGCGTCGCCATTTCCCGACAGACAACTCTGACAAGATGCTGCCTTCACCTATGCAGCGCGACGCAGGCCCCGCCGGCGACGGACGTATCCCCTTCAGCGCGTCATTGAGGACAACCTCTTCAAGTCGGCTCGAGGCGCGCATAGCCCATCATGCGGCGGATCGCTTCGCGCGTACGGCGCGGTAAAACTGCATGCACGGGAACGAACCACCACGGCAGTGGCAACGGTCGTCCGAGCCGTTCTCCTTCGATCGGGAGGTAGCGCATCTCCGCTGCGCGCCAGCCGTGGGCGCGAAAGAATTCCTGCCAGTTTTCCGGCTGAAATCGCAGCGGCGCGTTCTTCAGATGGCTGCGTTGGACGCGCGCGCGAACGGTGCGGTTCAAAAAACGAGCGCTATGGTCGGCGATCCACGTTCGGAATCGGCTGTGCGCCCGAAGGTCGTCCGCGAGCGCCGAGACTTCGTTTTCGGTGAGATACGCGAGGACGCCCTCCGTCAGGACCACGACATCCTGTCCAACCTCGCCAAGCCGCGCGAAGAGAGCACGCCTCGCGACGGCATCGCTGAGGTCCGCCGTGACACGCTCGAGATCGCACTTGGGGCGCTCATCGCGCAAAAGCTCGTCTTTCCGCGCTACGATTTTCCGCACGTCGACCTCGATCCAGCGGAGCGTGGATGGTAGCGCGAGCCGGTAAGGTCGCGTGTCGAGGCCGGCGCCCAGGTTGAGCACCATGCCAGCCCCACGAGCCACCGCTTCGATCAGCAGCTCGTCGATGACCACGGTGCGGATGGTGCTCAGCCAGTAAAACTGCTCGGCGCCAGTCATCCTGTCGGCGACCCGAGCTCCTTTCGGACCCGCGAGACGGGCGGCGAGGGGATCACGAAAGAGGGCGTCCGCGCGTGCCGTCTCACGCGCGCGGTACGCTGCGATCCACAACGCGGTGTCGGCAACGTCCTCGATCGCGGCTTCGCTCTCTACGCGCGGCACGGGCGCAGCATATCGCGTTCTCCACGGTCGAGGGGTCAGTAGGTCGCCGAGACCCCGCGTGTCACGCCCCGCGCTACGTCGCCGGCTCTTACCTCGAGGCCATCGCGCACCACTACCGCGCGGCTCTCCGCGCCCTCGGCATCCGCCCGCACGAGGACAAGCCGTCCAAGTACGTCACGACGATGTTGGCCGTACGGTTACGGCGGGCGAGCAGCTCGTCGTGTAGCTCCTTGGCGCTCCATCCGGGCGGGTCGCTCGCCAGCAGCCGCGCGTTCATGCCCGACACTTCGATCCGGCATCCACACGCTTCAGATTCACTCTGCCCCGCGTCGCTTGCGCACGCGCAGGCTTCGGCGCAACGGTCTCCGAACTGGCATCTTCAGCCGCGCGCCTTCGCCTCCCCCACCGCCTTCAGCCTGGCGAGTAATTCCAACTCGGAGCGGCCCCGCCGGGTCGTCATGGACGTGTCGAACATCTCTGTGCGACAATTTTGAAACTCTGGTGGCCGCCACTGACGCGAAGCTCCGACGCACGACATCCTTCTCCCCGGATCACTCAATGAAGCACTACCTCCGCCGCATCATGGGTCTCATGCTCCTGGCCTTTGCCGCCCTCCCAGCCAGTGCTCAGAGCCAGACTTGGCTCAGGCAGTTATGGACGGATGGGAACGACTACTTGGAAACGTCCACGTTGGGTCCAGCAGGTGGCGTGTACGTCGCCGGATCGACAAACGGAAGCCTCGGCGGGCCGCACGCGGGCGTTTACGACGCATGGGTCGCTCGCTATGACAGCGCTGGAAATCGGCTCTGGATCCGCCAGTCCGGTACGGCCAGCGAGGACTTCTTGACGGCGTCCGCACCCGATGGGCAGGGCGGGCTGTACGTCGGCGGGAGGACCAAGGGCAGCCTGGGAGGACCAAGTGCTGGAGATTTCGACGCCTGGTTGGCGCACTATGACAGCGCGGGCAATCAGACTTGGATGCGCCAGTTTGGATCCAGTCAATGGGACGAGCTCCGCAGTGCTGCGTCAGACGGCCTTGGCGGCGCCTATGTAGCCGGAACAACGAAGGGGAACCTCGCTGGACCGAATGCCGGATCGTTCGATGCGTGGTTGGCACATTACGACAGTTTGGGCAATCAGATCTGGATTCGGCAATTCGGAACCAATGCTTACGATGAAGTGAGAGGGGCCATGTCCGATGGACCGAATTCCGTATATATGACAGGCTATACGAGCGGCAATCTTGCTGCTCCACACGCTGGGAACGGGGATGTCTGGCTCGCCCGTTACGATGGCACAGGAAACCAAGTCTGGGTTAG
The DNA here is from genome assembly GCA_035490315.1 of Planctomycetota bacterium. Classification (GTDB taxonomy): domain Bacteria; phylum Planctomycetota; class UBA1135; order UBA1135; genus JADJQU01. The sequence continues at coordinate 7,475 of DATHET010000323.1, read as the reverse complement.
ACAAATCGGATCGACCGGCGTAGACGCAGGTCGCCCGATTGTCTCAGATGGATGGGGCGGTATTTTTGTCGGCGGAGAAACCCGGGGCAGCCTCGCGGCACCATTCGCTGGGGTCATTGACGTTTGGCTTGCCCGCTACGACGGTACAGGCAGCCAACTGTGGATTAGGCAATTCGGGACAATTGAGGACGACAATCCCTATGCCGCCATGCCCGACGGCGCAGGTGGCGTCTTCATAGGTGGTGCAACCTCTGCCAGCCTCTTTGCGCCTAATGCCGGATTCGCAGACGCCTGGATGGCGCGGTACGACAGCGCGGGCAACCGGCCGTGGGCCGAGCAGTTCGGGGTAAGCAACTCGGAAGCCGTTTTGACGATGACGGCGGACGGGAGGGGAGGATTCTACGTGGGCGGCCAGGGTGGGCTGTATGGCGGACCAGGTCTGGGCTCGAACGCGTGGCTAGCACACTATGACGGACTTTGCCTGCCGCCCGTGACCTACTGCACTGCGAAGGTGAATTCACTTGGGTGCGCACCATCGATTGGGTTCACGGGAACACCGAGCGCGAGCGCGGGTTCAGGTTTCGTGATCAACGCCATCAACGTGCTGAACAACAAGCCCGGCCTCTACCTCTACACCAATACGGGTCGCGCTGCGGTGCCCTTCGTCGGCGGCCTGCGCTGCGTCAACACCCCGCTCAAGCGCTCGGTCCCGTTGAATTCCGGCGGCAACCCGCCCCCCAACGATTGTTCAGGACTCTACTCCTTGGACTTCAATGCGTTCGCCGCGGGCGGTCTCGGTGGAACTCCAGCACCGTACCTGATCGTCCCCGGGACGGTGGTTGACGTTCAGGCCTGGGGCCGCGACAACGGCTTCGCCACGCCGAACAACGCGACGCTCAGCGACGGTTTGGAATTCACGGTCTGTCCTCGGTAGTGACGGACGAAACCCGGAGCTGGGGAGCCGTGTCAGATCCGCCGTTCTCCCGCCGCTCACCCGAGAGGTTCGCAAGCGAGTAGCGCGCGCGATCGCACCTACGGCCGTCGCTCCCCTCCCCACGGTCCGGCCGACCCTGCCCTGACCCCGCCTGGGAGCGTTCCGAGCCGGAGAATAGTTCGCAAGCGGGTTGCACTCGGGGAGCCACCACCAAATTGCGAACTGCCGCGAGGGGTGGTTAACAGCGGCCGAGCGCGAGGTTCCGCGCGCGGTGACGTAAGTCGCGGCGACAGGCTCGGTTCTGAGCGGAGCGGTTTGGGGCGGTTTTCTCTGCTCGCGCGATCGCACCGGGCGATGTGTCGAGTTCGGCGCGCGATGGCTCTCGAAACTCTCGGAGAGCGGGGTTCTCTCCAACCGAGTGGTTAACAGGCTGCGGTCTTCCGACATCGGCGCCCCACCTCGTTCCGCCCAGCCGCAAACTACGCGACCCGACCCTGGGGCCTCTGCACTCGGGCCAGGTCCATGAAAGCCCTTGGGAGGGGTCGCCCAGACACGGCTCCGATTGCAATCGGCCCCAGCCGGATCCAATTCACGGGCAGGTCGTGAATTCCAATCCGTCCGATAGGGTCGCGTTCTTTGGGAGCGCGAAACCGTTGTCCCGACCCCAGAATTGCGCGTCGACCACCGTGCCCGGCACGAGCAGGAAGCCCTGCGGAGTACCCCCGAGTGCGCCGGTCGCGAAAGCATTCATGTCGATCGAGTACGTACCCGAGCAGTCATTCGGCGGAGGATTACCACCCGAGAGCATCGTCAAAGCGCGACTCACCGGCGCGCTGATGCACAGCAGGCCGCCGCTGAACGGCACGGCAGCCTGGCCGCCGTCGGTGTAAATGAGCAAGCCTGGCTTGTTGTTGATGACGTTGCTCGCGGTGATCGTGAACCCGGAGCCCGCTGACGCGCTCGGGGTCCCGGAGGATCCGATCGTCGGCGTGCAACCGAGGGAGTTGACCTTCGCCGTGCAGTACACCGTCGGCGTGCCCGAGCAAACGACGGTCTGCTCTGTCCGGCCCCAGCTGTAGTTCTCGCCACCGTGAATCTCGACGTACGAACTGCCTGCAGGCGGCGGCGGCACATTGCACTGGCCAAAAGTGTTTTGGCCCCATGCGACGACTGATCCGTCGCTCCGAATCGCCAGACTATGCCAGGATGCCGATGCGACCCTCACATAGGTGAGACCTGCGGGCAGTGCCGGCACGTTGCACTGACCCTTGCTATTCGCGCCCCAGGCGACGATCGAGCCGTCGCTGCGAACAGCCAAGGAATGGTCGTAACCCGCAGCGATCTCGACGTAGACAAGGCCTGCTGGAAGAGCTGCGCGAAAGGTCTGGCTTGTGCCTTCGAGCGTGGCGTCCTTGCCCGTGGCCTTCTGCCAGCGCTTGATCGCGACGTCCACGAAAGCCGGCGTGATCTCCATCGCGCGGCACTTGCGCCCGAGCTTCTCGGCAGCGATCAACTGCGAGCCCGAGCCCGAGAAGGGCTCCAGCACGACCTGGCCCGGCTTCGTGTGCAATTCGATCGGGATCTCGAAGAGGCGCGTCGGCTTCGAGGTCGGATGGCCCATGTCGATCGGTCGGCTCTTTCCTTCCCAGTCCTCCTCCCAGACCGTATCGAGCTGGCCCACGCCGTGATCAGGCTTCGATCCCTGCTTCCAGCCGAAGGCACAGGGCTCGTGGCGCCAGCGGAAATAGCTGTGGCCGAACACGGCGCAGGGCTCCACCCACATGAGTACCTGGTGGAGCAGGAGCCCGTGGCGTTCGAACGCGGCGGCGACGGTCGGCTGCTGGACGTGCGCGTGCCACACGTAGATCGCCGCCTTGGGGAGAAGCAGTGGAAGCGTCGTGGAAAACACGCCGTCGAGGAACGCGCCCAGATCCTTGATGTCGATCTCGCGGTACACGTTCGACCAGTCCTTGCCCGACGCCTTGCCGTCGTGGATCGGCCGGTCGTTGCCGGTGTAGTTCACGCAGTACGGAGGGTCGGTCGAGAGCAAGGCGACCTTGTCGGCGCCGATCAGCCGCTGTCCGGGCGGCTCAGGATCGACTCGGAAGCCGTATTGCGCCACCAGACCACTTCGACCTTGAGCCGGGCGGCCCAGGTCTTCTGATCCGCAGCGATGGAAAGCTTGTTGATACTGTTGGGCGTTCCGAGGACTGCACTTGAAAGCCCAGCGCGATCGAGACGAGCAATATGGCGATGCCTTGTTGCATGTGGAGTCAGAGGAGTCCGAAAATCAGATCCCCGATGCGTCCGAGCCGCACGACGCTCTGCACGTCCTTCCAGTTGAACTTGCTTTCCTCGCCTTGCCAGATCCGCGTTTTTCCTGTCTTGTCCTTCTTGCTGATGAATTCGATTTTGAAGTCTACTTTCTGATGCGACCTGCCAGGGGACAGCAACGGCGCGCCCTGAAGACGCAGGAGGACAACAGGATCGACGCGCGTCTTGACTTGCGGTTCCGGCGGCAGCTCGAGCACTTTCCAGGACAGCAGCTTCACGTCGTCGGGACCGGTCCCGTCATCCACGAGCAGGCTCTCATCGAAGTGCAGTTTCGAGTTCTCACCGAGCTCCAGGTTCGCTGCCGTCACCGCGCCGTACACTTCCAGACCACCGCTCAAGACCAGGGAAGCGGCTGGCGCATACACGGTCGCGTACATCTTTCCGGTGCTCCGTAGCGTCGCCGGCGGATCGGGGATGCCGTCTCCGTTCCGATCGATCGTCTGGGAGGCCGAGATGTAGATGTGCGCTTTGGCAGGGTCGTGCTCGAGATTGTCGATCACGCTTCCGGTGCCGAAATTCAGATAGTCGGTGGCGTGGATGTCGACTTTGCCATCGCTCGTGTCCATCACGAGCTTGGCACCGGGCAGTAGCACCATGGAGCCGATGACCAGGGTCTGTGGTCCCACGACGACGAGCTGCGAATTGGACCCGATCGTCAGCGAATCGTAGCGATGCTCGCCCGTGGGGATCGTCATTGACCTCGAGGCCACATGCAGCAGAGCCCCCTGAGAAACGAGGGCGGGAACTTCGATCGGCGGCAGCACGACCGGCGTGGTGCGCGGGATCGTGGAGCCGGTGATCGTGACGTGTGCGCCGCTGGTCACGGTCTTGTCGACTCCGGGCGTGACGTCGCCATCGATGCGCGTCTTCGCCTTCTTGGTGCCATTGACGGTGATGTTCCCATTGGATCCAACCTTGCCAGAGCCGGATGGTTCGACGCCGTCGAGCAGGCCACCGACCAGACCTTCCAGCAATTGCGCCTCGGGGTCGTAGCTGTCGATCACGCTGCCGCTGTGCACGACGAGATTGCCGTTGGAAAAGATTCCCAGCGCTGCCATCGAGCTCGCGTGTTGCGCGACCACGATCGAGAGCGAGGCCCGGCCTCCGCCGCACAGTCCGTTACTCTCGATCACGATGCGACCGTCCTCGGTCTTCACCGCTTCGACCCACAGGACCCCGTCGCCGAATCTCGCGGGCGATTCCGCGCTTCCGATGTTGCCGCTCTTGCCCAGCATCAGGCCGTACACGCTTTCGCTCAAGCCTGCCTCGGCGACGTAGAACGCGCGTTTCTGATCCACGCTCTGGAGCTGGGCGCGGGATGCCGAGGCGCTGAACTGAAGCAGACAGGCGCCCAGCATGGCGATGCCGACGGTGACCATCAGCGCGATCACCAGGACGCTTCCGCGCCGAGCACTCGGGGTTCTGGCGACGGGGCACTTCATCCTAGCTGCGAGTCACGGCGGTTTTCTGGATGCGCTTCAGCACGGTGGTTCGGACCTTCGCTCGAGACTCAGGCGGATCCACGTCTCCTGTTGGATCAGAGCTTCACGGGCAAGAGCAGGTAGTGGGGCGGTGTGATTGGCTGTGGACCTGGTTGTCGCGTCTAGGTCGCCTGGCATGCCGAGCACGGTGTCGACCACGTCCCCGCGCAGGGCTGCCTCGGCGCTGGAGAAGAGGATGCCCCTCATGGAGAGTGCTACTTCGACCGTCCCTTGACAGGAACTTGCGAGCTTTTCGTCCTGGGGCTAGCGACCTCGAAGTGGGTAGGAACCCGCTGTCCGTCCGCTGATTAGCTACGTCAAATCGGAAGGAATTTCGTTACACCCCATAACGCTCCTCCGCTGCTCCTTGGGCTTGCGAGAGGCTAGGTAGAAGCAGGTAGTTCCTCTTCGCCTGCCCTAGACTTGCTCCTCGGCGGGTTTTTGGGGCCGCATCCTGGCCGCTGAGGGGAACCCGGTTCCGGGCGTGTGGGCTCCGTCCTCACGATTTTCGGGGAGGGGCAGGGCCCGGGAGCCGCATAGCACGCTGAAGTCTGTTCGGTCTGGTTCTTGCATGGCCAAGAATGCGATGAGGGTCAACGATCGACAGATTCCCGCAGCCCTGTTCGACGTTCAACCGTGAAACGAATTCCTGCGTTCGTGAAGGGCTCCAGGAACATCAACCTTGTGGTTGAAACCCCGCGCAAGAGTCAGAACAAATTCAAGTACGAAGAGAAGCGCGATGCCTTCAAGCTGAGCCGCGCCTTGCCTGCTGGATTTTCATTTCCCTTCGATTTCGGCTTCGTGCCCTCCACGCTTGCCGAAGATGGTGATCCCATCGACGTTCTCCTTCTCATGGACGAACCTACCTTCGTGGGGTGCACAATCGAGGCCCGCTTGATCGGCGTGATCGAGAGGTCAATCAGACAGAAGACGGTGAGAAGAAACGCAACGATCGGCTCATTGCAGTCGCCACGGAGGGCCACACGTATAGCAAGTGGCGTTCGATGAAAGACGTCGACCCCCGCCTGCTTGAGGAGATTCAAAATTTTTTCACTCTGTCCGCATCGCAGCAAGGCAAGAAGGTGGAGATCCTTGGGCAGCGCGGTCCGAGTACCGCCCAAAAGGCAGTCGAGATCGCACAGCGGCGCAGGCGATCGAAGTCATAGGGCCGAGTTTTAACACGGAAGGCTGGCTATGGTGCTGCACAGCACGGAAGCGATGGGCGAGGGCGGAACGAAAAAGAGCCAGCTCTGGCTCGATAGCGCATGGAGGCTAGCATCGGCAACTGCCGGAACACAGTGGTACGGTTTCGAGACGAACCATGGTTCTGGCTCGTTTCAGGGGACTCCTGCTGTTGAGCGAGCAAGAGTTGGCTCAGTCACGCCAGGCGATCGATACGAACGCGGTGGAACAGTTGCTCCCCAGTCGCGCTATGTAGAATGTGCCGCTCACCGTAGACGAGAAGAGTCAGCGGACGCAACTCGAGCGTCGCGATTGGGGCATGGCAGTTGCGGTCGCGTGGCCCATGTTCCCCGTTCCCCGCACCTGCGGTCTGTTGCGTCGGTGGGTTTTCCGCGTGGCGGTGCTGGCGCTACCGATCGTGCCAGCCATTGCCGCGGGCCGTCTCGGAGATTCCGCCCTGCCGGTTGAACTCGAGCGCGCCAGCATCGGCTGCCTCTGGTCCTTCGATGGTGAAGGCAGCAGCGCCGTCTGGCAGGCCAGCGATGCTATTGGGGAGATGCTCGAAAGTGGCGGTCGGCTCTCCATTCGCACCGTCGGCGCCGACCCTCACCTCACTAGTCCCACCATCGCTGTGGCTGCTCAGACGCATCCGTATTTCGCCATGCGTTGCCGGAGCAACGTCGACGGTATCTCGCAGATTTACTTCAGTACAAGCTCAGCGCCAGGGTTCCGCGACACGCAGATGATCCCGCTGAGGATGTCCGGGGACAGCAGAGAGCACGTCTACGAGATCGACCTCCGGCAGATACCTAATTGGAACGGGACGATCGACGGATTGAGGATCGATCCCGTCAATGGCCCTGCGGAGGCGAGCGCTGAAGTGGCAATCGATTGGATCGCGCTGTACCTCGCTCCGGCGAGACCTGTACCTCAGCTTCCGTCCTGGGTCGACGAGCGCACGCTTCGAGTGGGATTCGACAATCAAGGAGGCTGTGGCACGCAAGTGCCGATGGAACTGCGCTTCGAGACGACCGCGATCGCAACGCTCCCGGTGTTGGGGCCATCGGAGTCGCGGGAAGCGACGCTGGACGTCTCCGCATTCCCGGCGCATTTCTCGATCGACGCATGGCTCGGGGATCAGCATGTCTGGAGGGGACGATTCGTCCGACCCTTGACTGATTTCCACCACCCGGCCGAGTTGGACTCGACCGGTCACGACGTAGAGGCTACCACGCTGTCCATTTCCTCCGGTCGGGGAATGCTTCAGCGAAGCCCCCAGATGCAGGTCGTTCTCGGGCCTCTTGCAAGCGTGACGACCCGCGCCGAGAACCATGTCTGGACCTACTGCGAATTTGACCCCAAGCTCGTGTCGGGCGATCGTGGGGAGGGGCTGTACGAAGAGCGCATCATGGACCCGGTCATCGGGGATCTGACCTGCACGATGCGAGTTCGCGGTACTCGAATCGAAAGCACACTGCGCGCGTCCTCAGCAAGCAACGTCGTGAGATTCGAAGGACCGCGCATGCTCCAGGAGCGGCCATTCT